>JAPPKM010000024.1 GCA_028874315.1 Chloroflexota bacterium | reverse complement strand
CGTTCCACTTGTTGATGAAGTTGAACACCGCCACGGTGGCGATTGCAGGTTTGGATAGCGGAATCACGACGCGGAACAACACCTGCAAGAGGTTGGCGCCGTCAATCTCCGCCGCTTCATCTAACTCCACCGGCAGGGTTAAGAAGAACTGCCGAAGGATGAAGATGTAGAAGGCCTGTCCCCAGAGGTCCGGAAGGGCCACGGGCCACAGGCTGTCGAGCAACCCGACGGTGCGGAACATGATGAACTTGGGCACGATCGTCACGTGGCCCGGCAGCATCAGGGTCGCCAGAATCAGCACAAACAGCTGGTTACGGCCCGGGAACTGGGTTCGCGCGAAGCCGTAGGCCACGAAGATGCTGATAAAGGTCTGCCCGAACATGCCGAGCGCGACCAGGATGAGGGAGTTCACGATCCAGTTCGCGAACGGCCCCGTTTCCCACATGTCGATGTAGTTCTGCCAGATCCAGGGATCGGGCCAGATCTGCGGCGGCTCTTCAAAGAGCTTGTCCAGTCGCATGAACGACGTCCGCACCATCCACAGGAAGGGGATGGCGTACACGAAACTGCCCAGCCAGAGAATCAGGTACGTCAATACCCGACCACTGATGCGCATCGCGCGGATACGCGCCGGCGTACGGATGCGGACGGATGACGGCATCCCGGAGGGATCCGATGGTTCTACAGTTACCGTTTGCTGCGCCATGGTCCCTCCTACCCGGCCCTTTCACCCTCGTAGTACACCCAGCGACGCGCGGTCAGGAACTGCACGATCGTCAGGAAGAGGATGACGAAGAACAGGATCCAGGCGATGGCCGAGGCGTAGCCCATCTTGAAGAAGCGGAAGCCGTTCCAGTAGAGATACAGCAAGAGGAACAGCGTCGCGTCGGCGGGACCACCCTCGGTAATGATCAGGGCGGCCGTGAAGACCTGGAACGATCCAATAACCGCCAGCACCATGGTCAGGAAGATCTGCGGCGTCATCATGGGAATGGTGACGTGGCGAACCTTGCCCCACCAGCCGGCGCCGTCGATTTCGGCGGCCTCATACAGATGCTGGGGAATCCCCTGCAGCCCGGCCAGGTAAATGATCATCGTGGTCCCCACGGACCAGAAGCTCATGATGATCAGCCCCGGCATGGCCCAGGTGGTTGACCCCAGCCAGTTGGGCGCCTGAATGTCCATCGGCGTGAGGAAGATGTTCAGGAAGTTGTTCAGCAAGCCGTTCGGCTGCAACACCCAGTACCACAGCACCGCGGTGGCGACACCGGTGGTAATTGACGGGAGGTAGAAGCACGTTCGGTAAATCGCGATGCCCTTCACCTTGCGGTTCAGCAGCCCAGCGACGATGAACGAAATGATCAGAACGCCCGGTACGTGGAACACGACGTAGTAGGCCGTGTTGTACACGCTTTGGACGAACCGGGTGTCCTCCCCGGATAACAGCTGGGCGTAGTTCTCAAACCCCAGCCACTTGATGTCGCCGACCAGGCGCCACTGCGTGAAGCTGAGGAAGAACGAGAAGAAGAATGGCCCCGCAATGAACACGATAAAGCCAAAGAGCCAAGGAAGAATGAACAGGAATCCTTGGGTCTCCTTCCACGTCCAGCCCAGAATGCCGCGCCTGCGTCTCATCGGCGTGGGCGCACTGGCCATGTCAGTTGCGGTCATCGCACCTCCTTCAATTCCGAGCGTCAGACCCCGCGCTTGGCGCCGGGCCGCTCGGTCCCCCAATGGACGGATCCCGCGAGAGCGGTGGCGGACCGTACAGCTATCGCAGGACGCACGTCAACAAATGTGCGCGAATTCTACTGGCACGCGCCCACCGTGGACATTAGGGAATCGCCGGAGTCTCAGCCGCCCAGGGGATAGGTGAATCTCGCGTCACCGGCCGGAGTGAAGGTCCAGGGATCCTCGTCACCGCCGCGGCGTATCACCACATCCGGCGGGCCGTCCGGGGATGCCGAGTGCCAAGCGACACGCACATCGTCGCCGTAGACGAAGGCGGCACCGCTCCAGAACGTGTCGCCCCTGATCTCCGAAATCAGCGTGCTGCGCAGATCGCTTGCCGGGTTGCCCGGCGAGCGCGCTGTGACCAGGCGCGCACCTGGCAGCGGCGCGAAGGCGGCCGTCAGGGTCGCCGAGGACTCGCCATTCACGGGGACAGCCATCTGAACCGCGGCCCCTTGCTCCGCAGGCCAGGCCAGCGCGTCGCTGAGGTGCGCGTACGAGACGTTGTCGGGCAGGTCTGCGGGCCGGCCGTCACCGTCCGGCCATCCCGCAATCATGCCTTCGTGGTGGAAGACCACGTGTGCGCGGCGTGCGACCGGGGCCTCGACCCGGGTCAACACAATGAAATATCCATGGCGCGCCAGGACAATCCGACGCGCATATACAGCGGCGTACGGTCCTTGCTCCCAATGCACCTGCACGTCGGCAATCCCGAAGTCGTTGCCGCCCAGCGGCCGATACCGCAAGGCCTCACCGGTGGCCGGCGGCTGCTCCTCGCCCTCCAGAAGAATCGTCGAGTGACTGAGCGTGTGCCGGTACCACGAGTCGTTGATTGCGATCCCGTAACCCGGCGTGCCCAGGTCGGCGCCCCAGCGCCGGCCGCCGCCGTAAATGCTGAGCGCCAGCTTGTCGGCGTGTCCGTGGCCACCGCCGTGCGGCCCATACTTCAGGAGCAGTTCGCCCGGCGAGTCCGAGGGGAGATTCGGCCGCAGCACCGCGAAGCCGCTGGCCGCTTCATTGGATTCGACGAGTGACGGCGCCGCCGCGTCCGATACCTCATCGGGTCCGTAGAGCAGCGATTCCACGTTTGATCTCGGCATGGAGCGGTAGGCGCGCGCCAGAACCGCCTCGAATTCGGGGGCTCCATACGTGCCGGCGGCGACTTCGTAGAAGCCGGGACCGTTGGGAATGCCGTGCCCGACTTCGTCGGTGACGCGCGAGTGGTACCAGCAGTCGTTGATCGCCGGTACGTAGTCGTCCGGATAGGCGATCCGGAGCGGCGCTTCGAACATGCGGCGCATCGTGGGGTTGCCGACCGGATCACCGGACAGACCCTCGCGCGCCTGCGCCAGGTACAACACCGCCCCGAGCGTGTAGTAGTGGTAGCTCGACGCGCCCTCGTACCAATGACCGTCGTCCAGCACGCCGCGGGCCAGCTGATCCGTCAGGCCGTAGGTGTCGTCAATGACGGTTCGCACCAGCGCTTCGTCGCCGAGGGCGGTTCCCAGCGTGGCCAGCGCCGCGTTGAGCCAGTTCTCGTAGTTATGGATTCGCGGCGTGCGCTGCGCCTCGATGTGCGCCGCCGCCGGCTCCAGCAGCCGGGTACGAAGTAGATCGCGGTCGTCGACCACCCCTGGCCAAATCCAATGGCAGGCCCAGGCAATGGGAATGGCCCAGACTGACTCGTCGAGCGCGGAATAGGTGATCTTGCCCACGCTGGGATCGTTGCGCGGACTGTGGACCTCCGGATAGATGGCTGCGTATTCGGTGAGAATCCGGCGTGCCGCGTCCAGGTGTGTCCGGTTACCTTCCAACCGCCACAGCAGGGCCAGACGGTAGGCGCGCTGCGCCATGCGGCGGTTGGCCGTCCAAAGCCACGAGTCATCGAATGGCTCCCCCGACCAGATCCGACCATCCACCGGACATGCGTGCTGACCCGGCGTGTGTTCCTCGAAAGTCAGTTCGGCCGCGTGGTCCGGGCAGAAGTAGGAGTGGTAGTAGCCGCCGTTGCGAGCCACCGGCCGCAGCGGGCTTGCCAGCGCGGCTGCCGCTTCGTCGTGCAGTTCCTGCATGGCGGCGGCAAAGGCCGGCGATTCGCATCGAGCCAGCGCGCGCTCCAACGGGCCTGCGGGCAGCCCCAGGTTCCAATCGGTCACGACGAACTCCCATCCAGGCCGTAGGCGGCCAGCGTCTTGCGGGCGACTCCGGCCCAGTTCAATCCGGCGTCCACGCTGCCGGCCGCACGAACGGACGCCTCGGGATCAAGCGCCCGGGCGTCCAACAGCGCCTGGCGCAGGGCGCCGGGATCGTCCGGGTCGTACAGGACCGAGGCTGGACCCTCGCCCACCAATTCCGGCAGGCACCCCCGGCGCGGCAGCACCAGCGGCGTGCCATGACCCAGTGCCAGGATTGCCGAGCCGGAGGTCAGCGTGTCCAGGAACGGCAGCACCAGCACGTCCACGGCCGCCATCACCAGTTGCACTTCCTCGTCGGCAATGTGCCGCAGATGCGCAACCACTCGCTGGTCTTCAATCTCGGTCGTATGCAGCGGCCCGTGATAGTTCTGATGCAGCGCGCCGGCGACCAATAGGCGCAGGTTGTCGCCCTCCAATGATCCGAACTCCTCGATCAGTTGCTCGACGCCCTTGTATGCCCGGATGTTTCCGAAGAACCCGTAGACGAATGCGTCATCGGGGATGTCGAACGACCGCCGCGCCTCTGCGCGCGTGGCCTCGCGCGGGTACGCGTCAGCAAACGACCCGTGCGGGATCACGTGCACGCCCCAGCGCCGGCCGAAGCGACGCCCCAGCACCGACTTCGCGTACTCGCAGTGACAGATCACCGCATTGGCCAGCGTGGTGACCACCCGCCGCGCGATTTCTCCGTGCGACGGGCGCAGCTGCTCGTGTGGCACCACGTTGTGCATGGTCCAGACGATGCGGAAACCGCGCAGTCGCGCGACGACCAGCATGGCCGCGAACGCCAGCAGGCGCAGCACGGCCAGCACCGGGTTGGGGTGCTCGTAGAAGGTCGGATTCCAGTTGAAATGGACGATGTCGAAGGGACGCGGGAACTTCCACACAAAGTCGAGGTTGCCCGACCGCCGCACCTCAACCCGCACGCGGTGCTCGGCCAGCGCCTGCGCCAGCAGGCCGGCGTAGGGATTGGAGCCGTCCAGCCGCCAATTCAGCGTGGTGGCGCTCCAGAAAAACACCACACGGGCGACCGGGTTAGGCACCCCGTTGGACTCGGTCAGCGTCATGCGTCCACCTGTCCGCGGCACGGGGAAGTGCTGTCGATAAGCGCGTCGCCTGCAGGCGCCGCGAATGTCATGGCGGGCTCTAGAAGCCGATACCGGCCGACGAGGCCTTGCTCGGGTTGAGCTTGAAGCTTCCGCTTCGTTCCTGGCCGCAGCCTGATGCCACCGCGATCGCGACGATAAGCACCACGGCGGCGAGCATGCCCGCCAGGCGGCGCACCGACCGAGTCCTGATGGCCCTTCGCATGTAAACCCTCCTTCGCTGCCTGCCGCAGCCTACCCGTTCAGCCGCGCCGATTCACCGAGCTCGTCAGCGTACGCAAAGATTAGCGGCGTCCCACCGGTATGTAGAAACACCACCGTATCCTGCGCCGTGAGGTGGCCACTGCGGATGTCGTCCAGCAGGGCGGCAAACGCTTTACCCGTGTAGACCGGTTCCAGAAAGATGCCCTCGGTCTCGGCTACCAGGCGGATGGCTTCCACGCCCTCCGGCGTAGCCTCGGCGTAGGCGGGGCCAACGAAGGCCTGGGAGTTGCAGATGTCCTCCGACCGGACGCTCACATTCAGCCCGAGGCGTTCGGCTGTGGCGTTGGCCATCTCGGCCTGCTGGGCCGTTCGGCCACCCTCCACGATCAGCGGACTGAAGCCGCGAATGGCATAGCCTGCGCCCAGTGCACGGTTTCCCAGCTCAAGCCCGGCCTGCGTGCCGCCGCCCGAGGCCACGTACAGGTGCGTGACATCGGCGCCCATTGCGTGTGACTGTTCATGGATCTCCAACACACACTCGACGTACCCGATGGAGGTCAGGGGCCCGTAGTCGATCACGTAGGGTCGGCGACCCGCCGTCCACAATTCGTTCGCGGTCGCGGCCAGGTCGGCCTCGTGGCCGAACATCCCATCGCGACCGGTGGGTCGCACGTCGGCGCCCAGGAGGTCCAGCAGCAGCCGATTGCCCTGGAGTTCTTTGCCATGCGGCCCCTCGTTGAGCACCAGCACCACGTCCATGCCGGCGCGTCGAGCGGCGGCGGCGCATTGACGGGCGTGGTTGGACTGCATCACCCCGCCGCCCCAGAGCAGCACATCGCAGTCCTGCGCAAGGGCCTCGCCCACTTCGAATTGAAATTTCCGGTTCTTGTTGCCACCTAGACCGCCCTGGGTCAGGTCGTCTCGCTTCATCAGCAGCCGCGGTCCGCCCAGTTGCCGGGTGAGATTGGGCAGCTCAAGCAGCGGAGTCGGCAGATCGGTGAGATGAAACCGAGGCAGGGCGTCCAGCCGACGGCGGAGATCCTTGGCGCTGTAAACAACCGGCGCCTGGGCCATCGAGGCATCCTCTCTCACGTGAATCGCGCACCGGCGCACCGCGCGCCTGCCGCAGCGTACCGCCTGCGCACCCAAGCCGTTGACCGGGCACGAGTCGCGTGAGGGTTGCGTGCGGCGACGAGTTGAATCCTGGCCGGTAGCCGCCTACAGTCTGAGTTCCGAGCCTTTGGGCGCGTAGCTCAGCTGGTTAGAGCGCCACGTTGACATCGTGGAGGTCAGAGGTTCGAGTCCCCTCGCGCCCACCGTTGTCCGTCGTCGCGTCGTGCCTCGTACTGGACCGCGCCCAGGTCAGTACCGCAGTGGAGCCGGCGTCCAGCCGCGCTGCTCCCGCCAGTCGGGACCGTAGCCGGCGAAACGACTGAGCCGCAGGGCGCTGATGTCAATGTCCGTTTCGCCGTAGAGCACGAGGTCGCTGACGGCCTTGCCGGTGGCTGGCGCAATGCCAAACCCATGCGCGGATGCCGTCACGACCACGTAGTTGCTCGGGCATTCCAGGATGTCGATGATTGGCATGTAGTCGGGGGCCTGCTCCACCACACCGCCCCAACTTCGGATTACCGGAACGTCCGCCACTCCGGGAAGCAGTTCGGCGAGCCGCCGGGCAATGTTCCGAATGAGGGGCGTGTTGGGCTTGCCGGGGTCGTCGGTCAGGACCACGTCGGTCCATTCGTGGGCGCCTCCACCAAAGAGCAGATTGCCGCTGGCGGCCTGCCGTCCATAGAGTCCATTCCCCACAAGGGCGATGTCGAAAGCCCGCTCTATGGGAGCGGTCGCCAGGATCTCGACCCTTGCCGGCGCCACGGGAACGTGCACGCCGACCAGTTGCGCCAACAGCGCCGTCTGGGGCCCGGCGGCGCCAACCACCATGTCGGCGGCGATGGCGCCGCCGGTCGTCACCACCGACGTGACTCTATCGTCGACGACCCGGAGGCCGGTGACGGCCGTGTTCTGATACAGCCTGCCGCCCAGGTCTTGAAACGCCCACGCTAATGCCTGGACCGTCAGCTGGGAGTTGGCGTGGCCGCCATTGGCAAAAAACAGCCCGCCGAGCGTCCTCCCGGTGATTCCGGGAAGCATGTCCAGAATCTCCGACGGGTCCACCATTGCCGCGCTCAGGCCGTGACGCAACGCTACGTCCCGCTCCGAGTAGAGATCGTCCATCTCCTCTTCGGTAACGGCGACCTGGAGTCTGCCCTTCTGTGTGAACTCGGTGGGATAGCCCAGCTCGGCATCCAGAGTGGCCCAGATCTTGATGGCTTCCACGGCCATCGGTATCAGCGCCGGTTCGTCGACGCGCTCGCTGACCATCCCGCCGTTCCGCCCCGAGGCCTCGCCCCCGACGATGCCCTTCTCAACGACAACGACGTCTCGGCCGGCCTTTGCCAGGAAATAGGCTGACGTCAAACCGGAAACGCCACCGCCAATGACGACCACGTCTGCGCTGTCCATGGGCACTACGTCACTCCAGGCATCCGGCCAGTGCCGCCGGCCTATCCAAGCACCGGACTCGTTGGGCTAAACCACTTGGGCCAGTCCCTGCGCATCTGCTCCGTCTCTTCGTGGGCCCAAAGGACCTTCAGTGGAAGCGGTCGCACAGGGGGGCGATACGACATGAAGGGCACCTCAGCTACATCGTGACCGGACTCGTGGGCAAGCAGCATCGACACCTGCTCTCGGCAGAGCCGGCCCTGGCAGTGACCCATGCCGGCCCTCGTGAGGCGCTTGACCTGGTCCGGGTCTGCCGGAGAGCCCTTCGCGAGCGCCCTGAGACTCCGTCGGCTGTCTCGTTCCGAGTCCCATCCCAGAAACCGCGGCGGCCTTAGGTCTAACAGCTCGGCGCACGTTACTTCCTCGCACGGGCACACGAAGATGTCGGGTCCGCCGGCCTTCGCGAGGGACTGAAGCCAACGCGTCCAATCCGAGTGCACCTCGTTCGGTACGGTGTCGACGGCATCTGCCTGCAGGTCGGCTTTCCGGTCCAGCGCCCGCTTGCCGTCAAGGGCGCCGAGCGACTCGGCAGCGGCGATTCCGGCCAGGCGCCCCTGGTTTCGTGCAATCTCGCTGTCGAGGACCATTCCGTCGTGGTAGCCGGCGGCATCACCCGCCACGAACACGGTGTCGACGCTGGTCCGCATCCATTCGTCTCGGTCCGGCACGTATCCACCAAGCTCGGACTCGAACTTGAGGTCGCACCCCAGGAGGCTGAGTAGCTCGACGTTGGGCACCAGGCCGACAGCGAGGCAGACGGTGTCGGCGGCGATGACCTTGTCGCTGCCGGCAACCGGCTTGCCGCTGTCGTCGATCTCGACCAGCACGACGGACTCCATGTTGCCGTCGTTGCCGACCGTCTCCCGAACCGTGTGGGATGTGTAGAACTGTACGCCCGCGTTATGCAACTCCGAACGCAGAGCCTCGTCGCCGCGCACGGCGGAGGACACGTCCACGATGGCAGGTACTTCGATACCCTTGTCGAGCGCCATCCTGGCGGCGTTGAGGCCCAGGTTGCCGGTGCCCATGACCACCATGCACCGCGAGGATGATGCCTCGTATCGATTCATGAGCAAGTCGGCGGCATTGGCTCCCATGGCGCCCGCCAGATTCCACCCGGCGAAGGCGAGGCCCAGATCCCGGGCGCCGGCGGCCACGATGAGCCGGTCATACTTGATCAGCCACGACCGCTCGTCGTCGGCCAGCCCGAGTTGAGGGCCGTCAAGAACTCTGCTGAATTCGGAATTGCGAAAGGCGCCCCAAACGCAGGTCCCAAGCTGAATGTCCACGCCGGCAGCTTCAGCGACCGCCAGGGCCTCGTTGTCCGCGGTTACTCGCTCCAGCATTAGAGCCTTGCTCTTGAGCGTATACGCGAACCGCTGGCCGAAGATCTGCGGAACGTTCAGCCCGGCCATAGAGGCTGGTATGGGGTTTTCGTCGATAAGCGTGACCTGCACGCCGGCCCTGGCCGCCTCTATGGCGGCGGCCGTCCCCGACACCCCCGCGCCGACCACGACCAGCGGTCTGGACTCCATGTCAGATCCCTCTGCTCACGCTCGACCAGTTCTACGTCCCATTTCGATGGACATGTGCGGCCTAGGCGACCTTTCGCGGGGATGAGGTCCTGGCCGGCAGAGCGCCTCGCAGAGCCCTGGTGTAGTCGTGCCCGAATCCACAGCAGGTGCCGATGACCTGGGCTCCCATGTCGACCCAGGCGGCGGCCTCCCGCGTCAACTCCTCCACGGACTCTTCGTTGCTCACGGTGCTGTCCTGCCAGGTCGCAAGATAATCTTCTCTGCCAGCATCGGGATAGACGACGACGGGTCCGGACCACTCGTCCAGCACGACCTGGAGCGCCGCCGTCGTCTCGTCGATCCGGCTGTGGAACACCCCGAGGACATCGGGGCCCACTGATGCAATCTCGTTGACGCCGTCGGCCAGGCTCTTGTTGTTGTCGACCGGCCGCCAACTTTCCTCCCACAGCGGCATCCCCAGGCCGCCGCTGTAGTGACGCTCGTCACCGAAACTCATCCTGACCGCCTGCCCGTCAGCCGCCATGGAGGCCGTGAACGCCACCCAGACCGGTAGTCCGGTGGCCTTCGCTGCTTCGGCGGCAATCGCCCGAGACTCGTTGTCGGCCCACAGATTCTCGATCAGAAAAAAGTCCACACCGGACTCTGCCAGGATATTGGCCTGCTCCTCGGCGTACGTTCTCAGCTCCGGCGCCGATAGGCTGGCCCCATAGCCGTAGCCGGTGCCGCCGAGCAGCGTCCCGGTTCTGCGGTCGCGGATGGGGGTTCGGCAGGAGATGGAGCCGGCGACGCTGATCGGCCTGTCGACGGCGGCGCGGGCTATGGCGTCCAGCGCCGAGTCCACGGCGCGCACGTTGACTTCCCGTACCAGTTCGCTGTACCCGGAAGCCTCCAGCGCGGGGCGCAACGTGTTGAAGGTGTTGGTGGTGACGATGTCCGCCCCTGCCCTTATGTAACGCTCGTGCATTTGCCGCACAGTTGCCGGGTGCGTGTAGCTGCCGGGGCCGCACCACGAGGCCGGGTGCATCGGCACGCCCATGGCCTGAAGCTCGGTTCCGATGGCCCCGTCAAGGACGAGCACTTCACCCTGATCAATGCGGCTCTTCAGCTTCTGATAGTTGGCCATGACGTTGGATCTCCAGATTGGCTCACGCCGCCATGCATCATCTTCCCATATCAAACTATTTGGACTGCGACAGCACGGCACTCCGACGGGTCCGTCACGCTTCCTTTTTCGTCCGCTACCGGCTACCGAAATTGACGAGGCGCGCTGTAGTTCCGGTGGCGTCTGCTAGCTCGGCGGAGCTTGAGGCCCACAACAAGAACTCACGCTCGTTCGGCGCGGCCAAGTCTTGCTCGGCCGCCGTCATGGTCTTGTCGCGGCAGACCTGCATTTGGCCGACGGACCCAGAATTCCACAGTACAGTAGTCGTTGGTCCACCAGCACCACTTGATGCCGCACGCGGAGCCTTGCGCCAATCGCACGGGGCCTACTGGCCGGGGCGTTGGCGGCTGCCGTGCTGACGGCGTGCGACGGAACGCCCGACGAATCCGTCGTGCTGCGCCTCACCGCGCGGGCTACCACAGCCACCGAAACTCGGCCCACTGCTGCAGGGCGCACGCCCGATGCCGGTCGGCGCCCACCAGCGGACGAGCCGGCGAGGCCCGCTGCCACAGGAACTCCCTCGGCAACGTCGATACCTACGCCAACGCCCACGCCAACTCCCTCTCCCGCGCCGTCAGTCAGGGTGGATGCGGACGGCGTTTCCGGTCGGCTGCTGGCAGTCGTCGACGGCGACACTTTTACGGTCACGGTTCCGTCGGGCGAGGTCACGGTTCGAGTCCTTGGGATTGATGCGCCTGAGTTCGATGACGTCGGCCAGCGCAAGCTCGCCGAGCAGGCGAGCGATGCCCTGCGAGTCCTCATAGGGAACGGCCCATTGCGCCTGGTCGCCGACGTTGAGCCATCGGACGCCGGCGGCCGCCTGCTTCGCCACGTGTACCGGGCGGATCGCCTGTTGGCCGCGGACCTGGCCCGCCAGGGCTGGGCACGGGCGCTTCCGATACCCCCGAACCTGTCTCAGCGGGAGGCCATCCAGCGCGCCGTCGCCGAGGCTCGTGCCGCTGATGTCGGCATCTGGGCGCTGGACACCGCCGCTGTTTCGATAACCGTGGACAAGGTGCGGGAGGTTGCGACGCTGACCAACGCCGGATCGGCGCCGCTGGACGTTTCCGGCTGGTGGCTTGTCAGCCTGCGCGGCAAACAGAGCTACCGCTTCCCAGCCACGACCACCCTTGCCCCCAGGGCAACGCTCCGCGTCGTCTCGGGAGGAGCCACCGGTTCCCATCGCTTTCAGCAGCGCAACGTCTGGAACAACAGCAGCCCCGACCCCGCCGAACTCCGACGCCCTGACGGTCGCGTTGTTGCCGTCTGGGATGACTCTTGGCCGAGCCAGCCCTAGCCGGAGCAGTCAGCCAACGTGTGGCACGGCCAGATCTTTGCCTGGTCGGCTCTAGGCCGACTCAACCCACGACTCGGCGAATGCGAGGAAGGCGCTGCTGATCGGCTGGGTGCCGACCTGACGAGGGAACACCGCCCCGGGGATCCGCCGGCCGTTGATGTCCAGGGAGGCGCCAGATGCCGACATGAGGACCGAAAAGACGTCCATGGCATCTTGTTCGCCGGGTTGCGCCAGCCGCTCGACGTGAAACGGCGTCGCGAGGTCATCCCAGACTGCGCGGACCGTCACGTCGCCAGCCTTAACGATCTCGGACCAGCGGCGCGGAAGTTCATCGACGGACGTAAAGCCGCCCGCCGTGACGATGGGCAGATTGCCCAGACCTTTGAGATTTCGGTACAGCGGGCTCCCCCGCAAATACCAGTCCAGCAACCAGTTGGCCAGCGCGGGGTTGTCCGTGTAGCAGGCGTTGCGCGGGTCAGCCGCGTTGGGGTCGGCAAGGACGAAGACGGCATGACCTGGGCCGTGGGGGCTAAGCCTGAGTCGGAAGTGATTGAACAGCGCCGCATCGGCGCCGCTGGCTGCTGACTGAAGCCGAACGATGTGGTTCTCACCGGCAATGAGGACTCGTCCGGGGTTGTTGAGGGGTCGCTCAGGCACGGCGGAGCACTGCTCTCGGGACTCGCGCCCAGCGCCCAACAGCCCTCACAAAGAGCAGGGCGAGTGGCACCGTAACCACGGCACCGGCGGCCAGTCCGGCGAGGGCGCCACGGAGGCCGCCGTTCAGGGTGGCGTCAAATGGGCCGTGTGGGTCGCCGCTTTGAAGGCCGATCAGCCCGCCCACGATGCCGCCGACTATCGCGACGAGCGCGATAAGGCCGATCGAACCTCCGAGGGCCGCCAGGCGCAGGCTGCCCCTCACCTGGAGGGGTCTCGGGACCTCGCGGGGGCGCGGCGGCGGCCGCCTTGCCGAAGGGCCGCCCGGCGGCGGGCCGCAACGGCGCGTCGGGCGCGAGCCGCATCGGCCTTGGGCGGCGCTTCCGTGTCGACGACCGGCGGGTTGGGGGTGACCTGCCAGAAGTTGGTGACTTCGGTCTCCCACGCGTCCAGGATTCGCCGTGCGACGGCGCTGCCGGTGGCCGCCACGTGGTCGGCGATCAGGGCGCGCAATTCCTCGGCGGCCTCCGGAGCGGCGACACGCGCAACGCTGACCAGTTCCGGATTGAAACGCTTGAGGAACATCTCGCCGCGCTCGTAGATGTAGGCCGTGCCGGCCGACATGCCGGCCGCGAAGTTCTTTCCGGTCGGGCCAAGGACCACGACCGTGCCGCCGGTCATGTATTCGCAGCAGTGGTCGCCGACGCCCTCGACGACCGTTTGTGCCCCGCTGTTGCGGACGCCGAAGCGCTCGCCGGCCCGGCCGGCCACGAAGAGGCGACCCGAGGTTGCGCCGTAAAGGACGGTATTGCCCATGATCACGTTGTCTGCGGGCGCGAAGGCGGCGCTATCAGGGGGCCGAACGGTGATGACACCGCCGCCGAGCCCCTTGCCGACGTAGTCGTTGGCTTCACCGATCAAGTCCAGGCGCAGACCGCGCGTAACAAAGGCGCCGAAGCTCTGGCCGGCGGTGCCGCGGAACGTGAGACGAATGCTCTCGTCGGGCAGACCGTCCTCGAAACCGGCGCGAACGATGGTGCCGCTGAGTTGGGCTCCCACGGCACGGTCGGTGTTGGAGATCGGCAGTTCAAACTGCAGCGACACGCTGGGCAGCGCCGACTTGTCGAGGTGCTGAATAATCTGCGTGTCGAGATGAACGTCGTGCGGCCGGTCATTGCGTTCGCGATGGCGGCGCAACGGCGACACGCGGGTTTCGTCAGGCGGGACCAACAGGTCGTGTAGATCGAGGGCAGCCGCCCGGCCAGCGTCGAGATCGGGGTCCGGTTCAAGGTATTGGACCTGGCCAACCAGATCGTCGAAGCGAGCCACGCCCAGGCTAGCCATGATCTCGCGGACGCCCTGAGCTAGGTGCGTGAAGAATCGGACGACGTGTTCCGGTTCGCCGGCGAAGCGTTCGCGCAGGTCGGCGCGCTGCGTGGCCACGCCCACCGGGCAGGTGTTGAGGTGGCACTGCCGAGCCATGATGCAGCCCACCGCCACGGCGGCCACCGTACCGAAGCCGAACTCCTCGGCGCCCAGGATTCCGGCAGTCACGACGTCGCGGGCGGTCTTGAGGCCACCGTCGGTCTTTACCAGGATGCGGTCGCGAAGTCCGTTACGCACCAGTACGTGCTGGGTCTCGACCAGGCCGATCTCCCAGGGCACGCCGGCGTTCTTGATGGAACTGATCGGCGAGGCGCCGGTGCCCCCATCGTGGCCGCTGATGAGCACATAGTCGGCGTAGGCCTTGGCCACACCGGCCGCAATGGTGCCCACGCCGGACTCGGCCACCAGCTTCACGCCCACCGCGGCGTTGGGGTTGGCGTGCTTGAGGTCGTAGATCAGCTGCGCCAGATCCTCGATGCTGTAGATGTCGTGATGCGGCGGCGGCGAGATGAGGGGAATCCCCGGGATGGTGTGGCGAAGGCTGGCGATGTAGGGCGACACCTTGAGAGCCGGCAACTGCCCACCCTCGCCAGGCTTGGAGCCCTGGGCAATCTTGATTTCGAGTTGATCAGCCTTGGAAAGGTAGAGGGGGGTGACGCCGAACCGGCCCGAGGCCACCTGCTTGATCCGGCTGTCGGGTTCGGCACCGTTCTCGTCCGGGGTGTACCAGGTGCGGTCCTCTCCGCCCTCGCCCGTGTTACTGCGCGCGCCCAAGCTGTTCATGGCCTTGCTCAGCGTGCTGTGGGCCTCAGGACTGAGGGCGCCAACGGACATAGCCGTGGTGGTGAAGCGACGCACAATGGTTTCGATCGGCTCGACGTCGTCCAGGGGGATTGGGTCGCCCTGTGGAACGAAGCGCAGCAGGTCGCGGATTGCGTAGGGATCGCGGTCGTTTACCACGCTGTCGTAGGCGTCGAAGTCTTCGCGGTCACCCGTTCGGATCGCGCGGTGCATGGCTTTGACGAAGCCGGGGTTGGCGGCGTGGAATTCGCCGTTACGACGGTAGCGCGCCCAGCCAATGTCGTCCGGCTGTGGCGGGGCCTCAGGCTCGAAGGCCTCGGCGTGCCGTGCCAGGGCATCGGCCGCCAATTCCTCGAATCCGATGCCGCCCACCCGCGATGGCGTGCCTGGGAAACAGCGGTCGATCACCTCATCGGCCAGGCCGACGGCTTCGAAGACCTGCGCGCCCTGGTAGCTGCTGAGGGTCGAGATACCCATCTTGGAGAGCACCTTGCGCACGCCGTCCTCGGCAATGCGCAGGTAGGTCTGACCAAGGTCTTCGGACCCGTTGGTCGAGGCCGGCTGCAGGCTGTTGACAGTAGCCAGCGCAAGGTAGGGATTGACGGCCCCCGCGCCATAGCCGATGAGGGCGCACAGGTGATGTACGTCCCAGGCCTGCGCCGTATGCACCACGATGCCGGCGCGCAGGCGACGCCCGGACTCAATCAGGGCGAAGTGCAGCGCACCCACAGCGAGTGCCATAGGTATGGCCGCCCGGGTTCGATCCATCCCGCGGTCGCTGACGATCAGGATGCGCGCTCCGTCGTCGATAGCGCTCAGTGCCTGCCGGATCAGTTCGTCCAGCGCCAGTTCCAGCCCAGCCGGCCCCCCGGCGACCGGAAACAGGGCATCCAGCCAGGCCGTGGTGAAGTCGGGATCGCCCAGCGTGTCAATGCGCCGCAGATCTTCGTCACTCAGAATTGGCGACTCCAGATGCAGCAGGTGCGCAGCCTCGGGCGTGGGCACCAGGAAGGTTCCGCGCACGCCCAGACGCGTCATGAGCGACATGACCAGCTTCTCGCGCAGCGGATCGATCGGCGGATTGGTGACCTGCGCGAACCGTTGCCGCAGGTAGCTGAAGACCGAAGGCTGAAAGCGTGACATGACCGCGAGGGGCGCATCGTTGCCCATGGAAAACACGGGATCCATGGCTTGGAGCGCCATGGGTTCGAGGATGTGCGTGAGGTCCTCCCGGGTGAAACCGAGGGCGCGCTGCCAGCGCTGCACCTCGGGTCCGCCCAGCCCCTTTTCGTTACCGTTGAGGTCAACTGGCAGCGACCGGTCGAGCGCGACGCGCTGTTCGTGGAACCAGTCGCCGTAGGGCTTGTGCTCGACGAATTCGCGCTTGGCGGCATAGTCGGTGAGCAGGCGGCCGGTTTCCAGGTCGACCGCGATCATGCGACCGGGACCGAGACGGCCCTTCGACACGACGTGCGCGTCGTCGATGTCGATCACGCCGACTTCCGACGCCATCAGCACCATGTCGTCGTCCGTGACGACATAGCGGGCCGGTCGCAGGCCGTTGCGGTCCAGCGATCCGCACACCCAGCGCCCGTCGGTAAAGGCGAGGGCGGCGGGGCCGTCCCACGGCTCCATCAGACAAGCGTGATAGGCGTAGAAGTCTTGCAGTTCCGCCGGCATTTCCCGCGCGTCGCGCCAGGCTTCCGGCACCAGCATCATGGCGCTGTGTACGAGGTTGCGTCCGGAATGGGTGAGCAACTCGAGTACCTGGTCGAGGCTGCACGAGTCCGACATGGCGGATCCGACGCGGTCCGTCATGGGCCGAAGGACGGCCGTGTCCGCGCCGAAGAGGGGATGTTCCAGCCCACCTTCGCGGGCGAACATCCAGTTGCGGTTGCCGTCGAGCGTGTTGATCTCGCCGTTGTGCGCCAGCATCCGGAACGGCTGAGCCAATTCCCAGGTCGGACTGGTGTTGGTGCTGTAGCGCTGGTGGAACACCGCCACGGCCGTGCGGTAGCGGGGGTCGCTCAAATCCTTGAAGAAGTGGCCGACCTCGGTACCGACGATCAGGCCCTTGTAGACGATGGTGCGCGAGGAGAGCGAGACCACGTAGTTCGCATCCAGGGACTCGGCGCGCAGCCGGCCCTCCAGTTCCTTGCGACCCAGGAAAAGCCGCTGCTCGGCGGGCAGGAGATCGCTTGAATCCTGGTTGTCGACGAGCAGGAGATGCTTGATGTCCGGCATTGTGCTGCTGCCAGCCGCACCCAACACGTCGCGGTCAAGCGGCACGTCGCGCCAGCCCGCCACGCTAAAGCCGCGACGTGCGCAAATCGCTTCGGCCAACACCTGGGCACGATGGGTGCCGCGGGGGTCATGCGCGTCCAGGAAGAATACGCCGACGGCCATCCGTGCGAGATCGACACTGGACCATCCAACGTCGGCGTAGGCGCTGACGAAGAGCTCGCGAGGGAGTTGCGTCAGGACGCCCGCGCCGTCGCCCGTGCGGGCGTCGGCCGCGATGGCCCCGCGATGGGTGAGCGATGCCACCGCTTCCAGCGCGCGCTCGAGGATTCGATGCGAGCGCCGACCCTGAATGTCCGCCACGAATCCCACGCCGCACGAGTCGTGCTCGAAGCGCGGGTCGTACATAGCGGCCAAGGTAGGGATCCTCTCGATCAGGCGGCTGGTGGAACGACTAGTGCGACGCCGGCGAGTGGGGGATGCGTCTACGTACGGCGCGCCCGACGCCGGCGGCGCCGGTCATCGGTCGAGGGTCGTTCATCGGCGTGGGGGATGTTGTAGCTCTCGAGCGACCTGGAACCTGAAGGAGCCCACCGTGCGAACGGTATGCAGCCGCCAAGGCCAGCGTCATGCGGGTTCCGCATAGCCTAGCGCATGGATGGGTACCGCGCGCCCCTTACCGATCCGGCTGGCGAAGGGCCGGTGCTACGATCAGACGTTGCGCGCCTGACTTTTCGCCATGTTCCGCGTGCTGCTTCTGGGAATGCTGGTTGCGACCGTCCCGTTCCTGATCTACAGCGGGATGCGGCGCCGGCTGGCGTATGCAATCTCCGTCACGGCCACGATATACCTGGTGGTGATTGGACTGCGGGTGCTGACCGGGTTTTGGTGGTTCCAGGAGGAGCTTCAAAACACCATCGGGGCGATTGGGATCATCGTACTGATCGCCTCCGCCATCTACATGGCGATGCGGCACTACGGCGAACGCGCGGTGCGGCGAAAACTGGCCGAGCGTGCCCGGTCGCCCGACGCGCATCGGAGCCTGATCGATAATGTACGGCGGTCGCTTCGCGAATAGCCGACCTCCAGGGAGCAGCTTGTGGCCTTTACCATCAATGAAACCCCCGTGCACTGGGACGGCGTGGTGCCGCCCGCCCGCATGCCGCCGTGGCAGGAAGTGGTCTGGATCGGCATACCGGGCTACCCGCGGCGCCTGTGGTTCATCTCCAAGACCGGCATGAGCTGGCAGCAGCGGCAGCGCGAGGAGATCATCCGCAAGGGGCGCGAACTCTTGATGCGTGAACGCGCGGCCGCCGGAGACGCCGCGAGCTGAATTCGACCCTCCGTGAATCTCCAGCTTGAAGGACTGGCCGCCGCAGTCACCGGCGGCAGCGAGGGCGTTGGCCGGGCGATTGCCGAGACTCTGGCACGCGAGGGGTGCAATGTCGCCATCGCTGCCCGTCGTCGCGGCGTACTGGAGGACGCCGCACACGAGATCGGGCAGGCCAGCGGTCGTCGCGTCCTCCCGATTCAGGCGGACCTGAGCCAGGCCGACGACGCTCGAATCTTTGTGGCCACCGCCGCCCGTAGCCTGGGCCGCCTCGACATCCTGGTGAACAATGCTGGCGGTCCTGGCGCTCATCGCTTTGACGGGGCCAGCGATGAGATCTGGCAGGCCGATCTCGACGTCAAGCTGTTCGGCGCGATTCGATGCTCGCGGGCGGCGCTGCCCTATCTGCGGCGCGCCGGCGGGTCCATCATCAACATCACGTCCACCGGCGGGCGCGAGCCGTCGCGGGCGTCGGTGCCAACCTCAGTCACGCGCGCCGGAGGCATCGCCTTAACCAAGACCTTGTCCAAGGAATACGCGGATGCGGGGGTGCGGGTGAACACGGTGATGCTCGGGTCGATCCGCAGCGCACAGTGGGAACGTCGCTGGAAGGCGACCGGACGCCACGGCTCGCTGGACGAGTTCTACGAGCGCGCCGGCGTGGGCATACCGCTTGGCCGCATCGGGAACCCGGAAGAGGTGGCGGACCTGGTGGCGTTCCTGGTTTCACCGCGTGCGGCGTACATTACCGGCGCGGCTATCGCCATCGACGGCGGTTTGAGCAACACGATTTAGCCCCTCCGTCAGGAGTGGGGTTAGCGGCCGGCGCGAATGTCGAGCCGCTAAAAGCCTCGGGCCAAGTCCACCACGTTAATCAGAGGTTCGCCGCGGATGTAACGGCGCAGGTTGTCCGTGACGAAGGGGACCACGCGCTCGCCGCGTCGGGGCGAGGCTCCGGCCATGTGGGGCGTCATCAGGACGTTCGGCAGATCCCATACTTCGCTCTCGGGCGGATGTGGCTCTTGTTCCACGACGTCCAGACCCACGCCGCGCAGCCGGCCCGCGCGTACGGTCCGGATCAAGGCGGCGGTGTCGACGCATGGGCCGCGGGCCACATTGATGAGATAGGCATCGTCGGGCAGCGCGTCGAAGGCCGCCTGGTTGATGATGTGATGGGTCTGCGGCGTGTAGGGGCAGCACAGGGTCAGCACATCGGTTTCCGGCAGCAAGTCGAGCAAGTCAGACACGGGGTGAACGGATCGCAGGGCGTCGTCGGGCTCACCGGCCACGACGTCGGCTCCTCGCACTTCCATCTCCAGGGCGTGATAGCGGCTGGCGACGGCGCGGCCGATGCCGCCCACGCCGACGATCAGCGCCCGCTTGCCGGCCACCT
Source organism: Chloroflexota bacterium (assembly GCA_028874315.1). Lineage (GTDB taxonomy): Bacteria > Chloroflexota > UBA11872 > UBA11872 > UBA11872 > UBA11872. Next base: position 34,741 of record JAPPKM010000024.1, on the reverse strand, counting down.
CGTCGTAGTCATAGCTGTTGTCCCAGCGATGCTCGGCCTGCCGCAGGGCCGAGTAGTGAATACCGCGGGTCAAGGCCGTCAGCAACGCCACGGCCGACTCCGCTACATGCGATGCCAGCAGCGCGCGTGCGTTGGTGACCAGGAGATGGCCGTAGCGGTCGGCGCCGCGGGCGGCGAGGGAGTCGATGCCAGCACTGGCTATCTGTAGCCACTTCAGAGACGTGCCGGCGTCGAGCACTTCGGGCTCAACCGCTGCGCCGAGCACGACCAAGACCTCGGCGTCCCGAATTTCGGCGACCGCGGCGGTCACGTCGTAAACGAAGGCGAAGTCGTGATCCGGGAACAGCGCCGGCATCTCGGCCCACTCGTCCGCCCAGTGGCTGGGCATGTAAATGAGAATCTTCATTCGGCGAGACCATGTTTGGGGCGTCCGCAGTTTAGGGGCTCCGCGGATTTCAGGGGCTGGGGGCGCTGCTAGACTTCGCGCGCTTGCCGCCCGGAGGGCTGGAGCGTGGCCAGTTCGGGCGTATCTCGTCGAAACGACTCAGGCGGCGGGGCGCGGCGACTTGAGGCCGCCGAGGTCCGCTGGACCTGCGGCCCAGACGACCTGCCGTTCAAGACCACAGCGGAACTTGTGCCGCCTGATGCGCTGATCGGCCAGGAACGGGCCGAACGCTCGCTTGAGTTTGGCGTGGACATTCGTAGCCGTGGCTTCAACATCTACGCCGCCGGCATTCCCGGCACCGGCCGAACCTCGATGATCATGGCCCGGCTGCGGGCCGAGGCCGCGCGTCGTCCGACCCCGGACGACTGGTGCTACGTCTATAACTTCGACGACAGCCACCGACCGCGCGCCTTGCGGCTGCCGGCTGGTCAGGCTCCCACCTTTCGCGCTCAGTTGCGCGAGGTGGTGGGGACGCTGCGCCACGAAATGCAGCGCGCCTTCGACACCGAGGAGTACCAGAACCAGCGCGACGCCGTTACGCAGGCCGTGCAAACCGAGCGGCGTGAGGCGTTTGGCTCATTCGAGCTGGGCGCAACGGAGAGTGGCTTTGCCGTGACGCAGCTGCCGGCGGGACTGAGTGTGACCCCGGTCGTGGATGACCGGCCTATGTCGCCGGAGGCAATGCGGGCGCTTCCCGAGGCCGAGCGCGAACGCATCCAGTCCCGGGGCCAGGAGCTCGAAGAACGGCTCGGGCGCCTGATGCGGCGGCTCCGGCGACGACAACGCGCGGCGCGTGCCACGTTGAGCGACTTGAGCGCCGACGTGGCACGCAGCGTGGCTCGCCCGCTCCTGGATGACTTGCGTGAGGAATACGAGGCGCTGCCCCACGTCGCGGCGCATCTCGACGCCATGGAATCGCATATCACGCAGCATCACGAAAACTTCCTGGAATCCGACTCGACCTCGCTGCCAACGCAGGGATCGGGGCCGACACCGGATCCCTATCTCCCATACCGGGTCAACGTGCTGGTGACGCATGAGCCGGCAAGCGGTGCGCCCCTGGTTCGCGATACCCACCCCACGCATCCGCATCTGTTCGGCCGGGTCGAGACTCGAACGGAGTCGGGCGTTAGCGTGACCGACTTCACGCTCATACAACCCGGCGCGCTGCATCGGGCCAACGGCGGCTACCTGGTGCTGGACGCGAGCGACCTGCTGCAATCCGGCGCATCCTATGCGGCCCTCAAGCGAGCCCTGCGAAATGAACGGGTGCGAATCGAGAGCGCGGCCGAAGAGCTTGGCCTGCCGTTGGCGGCGAGGCTCGAACCGCAACCGATTCCGCTGGATCTCAAGGTCGCGTTGGTGGGTTCGCCGGACGTGTATGCGCTGCTCTACGAACTCGACCCAGACTTCGGGCAACTGTTCAAGGTCCTGGCTGAGTTCGAGACGGAGATTGAGCTCAACGCCGAGAACACCACGCGCTACGCCCAGTTCATCGCCGCCCGCTGCGCCGACGAGAACCTGCGGCCCTTCGACCGCTCGGCCGTAGCGCGGATCGTGGAAGAGGGTGTGCGGCTGGCTGGCGACCGCACAAAGCTGTCCACTCGCTTCGGCGACATCAGCGACATCGTGCGCGAAGCCGAATACTGGGCGCGGCGCCGAGGCGGCGACCTGGTGACGGAGGAAGACGTGTGGGCCTCCATCGACGAGCGCATCCGGCGCTCCAACCGCCTGGAAATGCAGATTCGCGACCGCATGGCCGACGGGACGGTCATGATCGACGCCGCCGGCTCGGCCCTTGGCCAGATCAACGGCCTGACGATGGTCGGCGTCGGTGGTCACGACTTCGGTCAGCCCAACCGGATTACGGCGCGCGTGTTCGCGGGACGCGACGGGGTGATCAGCATCGATCGCGAGGCCAAGCTCTCAGGACCGATCCACGACAAGGGCGCCATGATCCTGACCGGGTTCCTCAACGGCACCTTTGGTCGGAACGGTCCGCTGACCATGAGCGCCAGCATTGCCTTCGAGCAGTCCTACTGGGGCGTGGAGGGCGACAGCGCCTCACTGGCGGAGCTGCTGGCGCTGCTGTCGGCGCTCTCGGACTACCCGCTGCTGCAGGGCCTGGCGGTGACCGGGTCGGTCAACCAGCACGGGCGCGTGCAGGCTGTGGGAGGCGTGTCGCAGAAGATTGAAGGCTTCTACGACCTGTGCGTCCGCCAGGGGCTCACAGGGCGGCAGGGTGTCCTGATACCGGCCAGCAACATGCGGAATCTGACGTTGCGTTGGGACGTCACAGGCGCGGTCGAGGAAGGCACGTTTCACATCTACGCCGCCGAGGACGTAGCCGCAGCCGTGGAACTCCTGACCGGACGCGCCGCCGGCGCCCGGGACGCCGTGGACCGCTTTCCGGCGGAGACGGTCTTCGGCGCGGTCCAGGCCCGGCTGGACCAGTTCGCCCGCCGCTGGCACGACGGCCCGCCCCACTAGCGATCTCAGACCGGCGCCACGTTGGGACATGCAGCCGACAGCTTGCCAATTTCATACGTAGCCCGTATCATCTTGCTATGAGAACGTTCGTGTACCTGACGAATTGAACGGCGCTGACGCTGCGGCTGCAGCCGAACTGGCTGTGCTGAGCGCTCGCCTCACGCGCATCGCCCAGCGTTTCGCGAAATCCCGCGAGGGCAGCCTGGCACTTACTCAGCCCGAATACCGGACGCTGCGCGCGCTGCGTCGCCGGGCTCCCCGGCGTATGAAGCAGTTGGCGGAATGGCAGTTGCTCAGCAGTCAAACCATGTCGCAGACCGTTGACCAATTGGTTGTGGCAGGCCTGGCTACGCGGACCGAGGATTCGGCTGACCGACGGCACCTCCTTATAGACCCCACGCCCGCGGGGCTTGCCCGGCTGGAGGCCTACGAAAACGCCTTCGTGCAATACCTGCAGGGCGCCCTCGACGATCTCAGCAAGGCTGAGGCTTCGGACATTGCCGCTGCCCTGGCTCGTCTTAACGCCGCCATCAGTTCCAAGCGCGAGGCTGGCTACTTCGGGTCTCGACGAAGGGCCGTCCATGCGTAGCACGACGATCCTGGCCCGCCTGATTCGCTATGCCTTGCCGCACTGGCGGCTGAGCCTGGGGACGCTGGCGGTCACCCTGGTAGGCACGGTGGCCGACCTGGCTATTCCGCAGTTCTTGGGCCAGGCCATTGACGATGGCCTAACGGATGGCGCGCAGAACGTGCTCTATATCGCCGCCGGTTTGGTGGTGGCGTTCACGGCTTTCAAGGGTCTCTCGCAGTTCGGCCGGCAATTCATGGCCGAGGTGTTGAGCCAGCGGGTTGTATTTGCCATCCGCAATCAGCTTTATATGCACATCCAAAGCCTCTCGTTCCGATTCCATGATCAGACACGTACGGGCGAGTTGATGTCGCGCACGACCAGCGACGTCGAACGCGTTCGCCGCTTTGCGTCCATGGGCATCTTCCAGATTGTGCAGATCTTCCTGGTAACGGGCGGCGTGGCCGTCGTGCTGTTCATCACCGATTGGCAGCTCGCCGTGCTCTCGCTCCTAATTGTTCCGCTGCTGGTCGGGATTGCCCTCTCGTTCGCCAAGCGCATCCGGCCGCTGTTTCAGCTGGTGCAGGAAGCATGGGCGGATGTGAATGTCGTGGTGCAGGAGAACCTGGCTGGAGCGCGCGTGGTTCGCGCGTTTGCCCAGGAAGACGCCGAAGCCCAGCGCTTTGCGCCCGTCAACGCCCTACTCAATGACCGTACGGTCACGGTAATGCGCATGTTCGCCATGCGCGCGCCACTGTTCAACGCCATCCTGGGCGCCGGGCAGGTCGCTGTGCTGTGGTTTGGCGGCTGGAAGGTGATCGAAGGCCAAATCACTCTCGGCCAGCTGGTGGAATTCAACACCTACCTGCTGTTGCTGATGATGCCGGTGCGCATGCTTGGCATGACGATCAACAGCTTCGCCCGCGCCGTCGCGTCCGGTGAGCGCATTTTCGACATCCTGGACGAGCGTTCCGACGTGTTGGAATCACCCCATGCCGAGGCGCTTACGAAGGCCGAGGGCCGCGTGAGGTTCGAGGGCGTTGGCTTTCAGCACGAGCACTATTCCGTGCTCAACAACATCAATTTCGAGATCGCGCCCGGTCAGGCCCTCGGCATCGTCGGCGGCACGGGCTCGGGCAAGAGCTCCATCATCAACCTATTGCCACGGTTTTATGACGCCAACGACGGCCGGGTCTTGGTGGACGGCATTGACGTGCGCGACCTGACCATTGACTCGCTGCGCGCCCAGATCGGCATCGTCCATCAAGAGCCATTCGTCTTTGCCGACACCATCCGCGCCAACATTGCCTACGGCCGACCCGATGCGACCCGCGAGCAAGTCGTGACGGCAGCCCGGCTGGCCCAGATACACGGGTTCATCGAGACGCTGCCCAACGGCTACGAGACCGTGGTTGGCGAGCGCGGCGTCACGCTCTCCGGCGGCCAGAAGCAGCGCGTCGCGATCGCCCGCGCGCTGGTGCTGGACCCGCGCATCCTCATCCTGGATGAGTCGACCTCCAGCGTCGACACCTGGACGGAACGCGCGATCCAGGATGCCTTACGCACGGCTCAGCAGGGGCGCACAACGCTCATCATCAGCCAGCGAATCCGCAGCGTTCGTCACGTTTCCGAGATTATTGTTCTTGACCACGGAGCCATCGTGCAGCGCGGACGCCACGAAGACCTGATCGAGACCGACGGCCTTTACCGTGAAATGTGGGAGGCCCAGGAAGCCGAAGCCGAGCGACTGCGTCGCGAAGCCGCCAGCGCTGGCGCCAGCCCGAGCCCCGTCGGGAGCCCGTCGTCATGATGGGTGGCGGCCGGATGTCCATGGGTCGCTTTGAAGCTGACGCCGCGGCCTACAACCCCCGTATTGCCCGACGTCTGCTGGCCTACCTGGCGCCTCACAAGCGCATGATCGCTATGGCCGTCGTGCTCGTGTCCATTGGATCCGGCGCGAATGTCGCCGGCCCGCTGCTTCTGAAGCTTGGGATCGACGAGGGCATCGCGAAGGGTGACTTTGACGCGCTGAGCACTATCGGTGCCGTCTACCTGGTCACGTTGTTCTTGATGTGGGCGGGCACCTACCTGCAGGTCCGAATCTCAGCCACGATTGGGCAGGCGAGCCTGCTGCGGCTGCGCAACGACCTGTTCGCCAAGCTCAACCGGCTGTCGCTGTCGTACTTCACCCGACACCCGCTGGGCGCTGTCATGTCGCGGGTAACCAACGACGTGGACGTGATTAGCGAATTCGTGACGATGGGTGTGGTCTCCCTGGTCACCGACGTCTTCATCCTGCTGATCATCGTGATCATGATGTTTGTCCTGGACGCCAAGCTGGCGCTGGTCACGCTGATCATGCTGCCGGTGATGTGGGGCGCGAGCCGCGTCTTTAGCGCGAAGGCGCGCAACGCGTTCCGCGATGTTCGGAGCACGGTGGGCGATGTCTACGCCAACCTGCAGGAGAGCATCGATGGCGTTCGCGTCACCCAGTCGTTCGGGCGCGAGCGCACCAATGCCACGCGATTTCAGGCCACCAACCAGGCCAATGTGGCCGCCAGCGTGCGGGCAGGAGCCATCGTGTCCGGGTTCATCCCGGTCATTGACACCATCTCGGCGATCGCCACGGCCCTGGTTATTGTGGTTGGCGGTTCGCTGGTCGTCGGCGGCGACACGAGCACCGGAACGCTGGTGGCATTCATTGCGTTGGTGGCGCGCTTCTTCCAGCCCATCCAGCAGCTCACGCGCTTCTACAACCAGTTGCAGTCCACGATGGCTGCTGGCGAGAAGATTTTTGAGCTGTTGGACGAGCCGGAAGAGATCAGCGATTCACCATCGGCGGCCGAACTCCCACCCATCACTGGCCGCGTGGACTTCGACGACGTGACCTTTGCCTATGACGGCACCGACGTCCTGCGCGACGTGTCCTTTACCGCCGAACCGGGCCAGCGCGTGGCTCTGGTTGGACCAACCGGCGCTGGGAAGACCACAACCATCAACCTGTTGGCTCGCTTCTACGACGCGGATGCCGGCGAGGTTCGCGTCGACGGCCATCCGATCCGGTCAGTTACGCAGCAATCCTTGCGCAGCCAGCTCGGCATCGTTCCTCAGGACAGCTTTCTGTTCTCCGGCAGCATCTACCAGAACATCGTGTTTGGACGGCCGGAGGCGTCCCAGCAAGACGTCGTTGACGCGGCTACGGCTGTCGGTGCCCACGAGTTCATTCAGGAGCTGCCTAACGGCTATGCAACCGATGTGCGGGAGCGCGGCGCCCGGCTCTCGGTGGGCCAGCGTCAACTCATCTGCTTCGCCCGAGCCCTGCTGGCCGATCCGCGCATCCTGATCCTGGACGAAGCGACGTCCAGCGTGGACGCGCGCACCGAACGCACGATCCAGGACGGCCTGGAGCACTTGATGCGTGGACGCACATCGTTCGTCATCGCCCATCGTCTGGCCACGGTGCGCGGCGCGGATCTGATCCTGGTATTTCAGGACGGTGAGATCGTCGAGCGCGGGTCGCATGCCGATCTGCTGGCCGAGCGCGAGCTGTATTACAAGCTCTACACCACTGGATTCCCTGGCAAAGACCAGGTCGAGGTCAGCCAGGCCATGCCGCAAGGCCCGCCACGCCGCATGTGGGGCGGATAACACCCCAACCGGAATGCAGCCGAGGCCGCCGGAGTTTCGCGCCTAGAAAAACATGTAGCGCAGCCAGCTGTAGACGTACCGCGCCCCATGCCGTCGCAGGGAAATGTGCGATCGCTCGCGCCGGCTGGCGTATTCGTGCGTCGGGACCTCGGCAACCCGGTACCCCTTGCGCAGGAACTTGATGATCATTTCCTGCTCGGTCGTCGTGATGTCTTCCTGAAGCGTGATTGATCTAGCGGCCGCCAGATCGAAGGCGCGAAAGCCGCTTTGCGAATCGGTCAGCCGAACCCCGAAGCGGTAGTTGATGCCCAGCGTGATGATGTCCTGGCCCATCATCCGCAGGAATTTGTCGAAGTCGCCGTGGAGTTCATCGCTGCCGCCGCGCATCCGCGAACCGGTGGCGTAGTCGGCCTCGCCGTTCGCTATGGGCGCAACCAGCGCCGGAATGTCGTCAGGGTCGAACGACATGTCGGCGTCGATAGTGACCAGGATGTCGCCCTCCGCCCGAGCAATCGCTTCCCGCACCGCGCAGCCCTTGCCGCGGCCGGCGTCCAGGTAGACCGGCACATTGAGCGCTGAGGCAATGTCACGCGTGGCGTCGCTGGAGTGACCGTCCACCACGAACAGGTGGTCGGCGTGTGGTCGGCAGCCCGTGATGATCTCCTCGATCGTCTCGGCTTCGTCCTTGGCCGGGATGCAGACCGACACGTGTCGACCATTCGTCGGCATTTCGTGCTTCCTCCCGGCGGCGCCGCGTAAAGCGCTGATCATAGTCGGCCCCGCCCCCGAGGCCTTAACGCCGGCCGCCGCGGGATGTCCGGCTGATCAACTTCGCCTGCCGGCTGTAGCGGTTGCTCCGGTGTAGAACCGATAATGCCCTCATATAGCCTGAGCCGCCGTGTGATGAGGAGTCGGAGATGACCGCGAATGCAAGCGATGGCAACCCGTTTCTGACTCAGGGCCGCTGGTACCGCGGCAATTTGCACGCCCACTCGACCAACTCCGACGGGGCCAAGTCGCCAGCGGACGCCGTGGCCTGGTACCGCGACGCCGGCTACGACTTCATGGCGCTGTCGGATCACCACGTCGTCTCCGACACGACGGCCTACGCCCAGCCGGGGTTCGTGACGATTCCCGGCATCGAGATGCACGGCCCGGATCCATACACCGGCGAGCGCTATCACATCCTGGCCACGGGCGTGAGCGGCTTCGAGCGCTCCAGCGAGTCGTGGGGTCCGCAAGAGGCCATCGACCTGGTGAACGCGGGCGGCGGCATTGCCGTGATGGCGCATCCGTACTGGCTGGGCCAGTCCGCCCACGACATGCTGGAGATTGACGGATTCGTCGGGATGGAGGTCTTCAATTCCGTCTGCGACGTCTCCCGCGCCAAGGGTTTTTCGGGAGTCACCTGGGACGAATATTTGCTCCAAGCCGGCTTGACCTGGGGCTTCGCGACGGACGACGTGCATTGGAAGCACGGCGCCGAGGGCCGTGGTTGGGTCATGGTCCGGACCGAGGACTTCACGCCTGCCGGACTTGTCGACGCCATGCGGCGCGGACTCTTCTACTCAACGATGGGACCGGAGATTATTGACCTGCAAGTCGACGACGAACAGGTCCGGGTTCGCACCTCGCCTGCGTCGCGCATCAGCTTCATTGGCGCACGTTCCCGCGGTTCAAGTCATCTCGCCGGAGCCGAGCCGCTGACGGCCGCCGTCCACGAGCGTCTCGGCACCGAGGTGTACGTCCGCGTCGAAGTGGAGGATGCGGCTGGCCGAATTGCCTGGTCCAACCCCATCCTGATCTGACCCCCGGCGTCCGCCGGCGGTTCCGCGGGTCAGGGATGCCTCAGGGCTACGGTGCCGCCGCTCGAACGATGGTCGCGAACTTGGCGGCGTCCAGGCTCGCGCCGCCCACCAGGGCCCCGTCGACTCCCTCGCGGCTCAGCAGCTCCTCGCAGTTCTCCGGCGACACGCTTCCGCCATATTGAATCCGAACCTGATCGGCGGTCGTCGAACCCTGCGCTTCCGCGACCGTGTCGCGAATCCAGCCAATGGCTTCCTGCGCCTGCTGGGGTGTGGCGTTGCGCCCCGTGCCGATGGCCCAGACGGGTTCGTAGGCAACCACGCTGGCTGCGGTCTCTTCTGGCGTCAACAACTCGAACACGTGCGTAACCTGCGAGCGCAGCACGCCAAGGGTCTGCCCGGCGTCCCGTTGGTCCAGCGACTCACCGACAGCCACAATCGGCGTCAGTCCGCCGGCCAGGATGGCGAGCGTCTTGCGTCGCACGTCGTCGTCGGTTTCGCCGAACAGCTGCCGGCGCTCGGAGTGTCCGGCGATGACATACGCGGCCAAGCCTGACAGCATGGGAACCGAGATCTCGCCTGTAAAAGCACCGTCCGTTTCCCAATAGACGTGCTGCGCGCCAATGGCAATTGGACTGTCCCGCACGGCCGCCGCGACTGAAGTAATCCCGGTGGATGGCGGACACAGGACCACGTCGACCTGCGCGAACGGCAGATCCTGAGCCGCAACGGCACGAGCGAGTTCGGAGCCATCGGCTGGTCCTGTATTCATTTTCCAGTTCGCGGCCACGATGGGTCGACGGGCTTGCGGTGGGGTCATGCAATGACACTCAGGCTGCGGGGGCACACCAGTCTATTGGCGCCTAGCCGGGGTCGGGTGCCCGTATGTGCCGGCCGTGGAACAAGGCGACGGCGATTGCCAGCGACACGAGATTGGCCAGCGCTCCAAGCCCCAGCGGGATCCCCGGATCGAAATCGAGCAACGTCCCAGCGGTAACCGTGCCCGCCAGGATTCCGAAGCTCCACAGGGCGTGGACAAAGCCGACAACGCGCCCGCGTTCCAACGGCGCCGTACGGTCACGCACGACACCAAGCACCAACACGGACATCGTCCAGCCGGTCACGACACCGGTGATTCCCGTCGCGATGAGAATCGGCGTCGACTGCCAACCGAGCGCCGCTACGATGGCCACCGCGAGTTGCAGGCTCAGCACCAGGTACACCGGCGCGGTGCGACCTCGACGGTCGGACCAGTGGCCGATCAGGAACTGACTGACCGCCGCCAGACTCATGGCGACGGTTCCGTACAGAAGGGCCGGAGGCAGGACGCTCTCAGTGGCGCGGAACATCAGCAGCGGCATTGCCAGGCTCCATACCCCCCAGAAGGCGGTGGATACGAATCGCAGCCCGCCCATCAGCCACACCTCACGCCGCATCAGGACATTCCAGGTCCCCCTGTCGGTGCTTCCAACAGGGCGCTTGGGGCGCACGTCCCGCAGATAGCGCAGCGTAATGGCGGCCGGCACCAGGTTCAGTCCCAGCCCCACGAGCGCATACGCGCCAAAACCAAACCGGTCAACCACCGGCCCCGCCACAGCCGAACTGGCGGCCATCCCGATAGTCCCTCCCAGAAAGTAGGCGGCGGTGGCCACGCCGACGGACTGACGGCGGGAGGCTGTCAGCAGGTAGCTTTGACCTGAGGTCGAGCGCATGCCGTGGGCCAGTCCGAGGATCACGGCCAGAGCTATCAGCAGCCAGGGCACGCCGGTCAGGAACTGCAAGAGTCCCGCCGAAAACCCAAGAATCCCGATCACCAGCACCAGCCGGTGTCCCAGCCGGTCAGCCAGCGCCCCCGCCGTGACCGAGATCAGCCCACCCATCACCGTCTCCAGCGATACCAACAGGCTGGTAAACGCGGGTGACATTCCCAGGTCGCGCTCGACGTAGATGGGCAGCAGCGCCCGCGCCGCGGCAACGGCGACGTTATTCAGAAAGAGGATCGAGACAATCGTGACCAGGGTGGGAGGAACCGAACCCAGCCGTGATCGCAGCCGGGCGATCACCCGCCTCCCCTGCAGACGTGTCTACTCGCGGCGAATCTCGTCAGTCTTCGGTGGTGGGTGTTGCCAGACTCTCGTGCTTGCCGCAGCGCCCGCACGCCCAGTAACGAGACTTCAGCAGCCCAAACCACCGACGATATTCGTAGTAGTTCCAGGTGGTCTCCTGACGGCACAGGGCGCATTCACGCCGTTCGCTGGATCTGACACGGACACTGATTTCGTCGTCGTCGTCGGGCATCGTTCAGTCCTCAGCAACAGCCGCCCGAGCATTGTATCGGGATGGAAATGAGACGGCGCTCCCACCCAACCGCCCCGTCACTCAGGTAAGGACGGCAAGCAGGCGCGGCCGCGCCCTGCGGCCGTCACCGATGAAGCGATGGCGGCTACGCGATTCGATTCGCCCCATGCTTTGCCACCAGATTGCATGCCTGGAGGTAGTGGCCGATCGACTCTCCACAGTCGGCCCAGTAGCCGTCCAACACGTCGTGGGTCATTTGACCGCGCTCCAGGTACGCGTTGTTCAGATCCGTTACTTCCAGTTCGCCGCGGTCCGAGCGCTCAAGCTGTTCGATCAGGCTAAAGGCTTGCGCGTCGTAGAAGTAAATGCCGGTCACCGCGAGGTTGGACGGCGGATCCGTGGGCTTCTCCACGAAACGCACGATCCGGTCGCCGTCCAGTTCCGCCACCCCATAGGCGCTGGGATTCTCGACTTCCTTCAGCAGCACCTTGGCGCCCAGTGGCTGCGCTCCGAACCGACGGGCCGGCTCCACGATGTTGCCGCCAATCACGTTGTCCCCAAGGATCACGACCATCCGGTCGTCGCCGACGAACGGTCGCGCCAGCGAAATGGCCTCGGCGATACCGCCGGCTCCGTCCTGATACGTATAGCTCAGGTGCCGGACGCCCAGCGCCTCGCCATTCCCCAGCAGGCGCAGGAAGTCGCCGGCGCTGGCCCCGCTGGTGACGATCAGGATCTCCTTCACCCCGGCATTCACCATCGCCTCGATGGGGTAGAAGATCATGGGCTTGTCGTAGACCGGGAGCAACTGCTTGTTGGTCACGCGCGTAATTGGGTCAAGGCGCGACCCGGTACCGCCCGCCAGAATTACGCCTTTCACGTTCTCACCTCGTCACCGGCATCGCCGGGCTGCGGCGCCAGTAGCGCCTCTACGAACTGGTCCGGGTCGAACGGCTCGAAGTCGGTCAGCCGCTCGCCCACGCCAACAAACTTGATCGGAAGACCCGTCGTCCGCGTGACGGCGAACGCCACCCCGCCCTTGGCGGAACTATCCAGCTTGGTGAGCACGATGCCTGTCACGCCGGCCGTCTCCAGAAACCCCCGGGCCTGGTGCAGGCCGTTCTGCCCGGTAAGCGCGTCCAGGACAAGCAGCACTTCGTGCGGCGCCCCCGGCGCCTTGCGCTCGGCAACTCTACGCATCTTGGCCACTTCGTTCATCAGGTTTACGTTGTTGTGTTGCCGACCGGCCGAATCGGCGATCACGTAATCCACGCCCCGCGCCTGGGCAGCGTCCAACGCGTCGTAGATCACGGCCCCCGGGTCGCCGCCCGGCTGGTGGGCAATTACCGGCACGCCAACTCGATCGCCCCAGATCTGCAGCTGGTCGATAGCCCCCGCGCGAAACGTATCCCCGGCTGCCAGCAGTATGTCGTGCCCGTTGGATTGCAGCAGATGCGCCAACTTGGCGATTGACGTGGTCTTGCCCGCCCCGTTGACCCCGACGACGAACACCACCTGCGGCGGGGGACCGCTGGCGAATTCCGCCTCGTGCCCGCCCAGCGCCTCGCGTAGACGGGCCGCCAGCAACGTCCGCGCTGCGTCAGGGTCGGTGGCGCCGTCCGCTCGAACGGCTTCTCGCAACTCGTCCAGCAACTCCATGGCCCGCAGGGGACCATGGTCGGCAGCGACGAGCTGCTCGTCCAGCTCATCCCAATCCGCGGGGGGCAGCCTGGGGCGGCGCAGCCAGCGCCGCACGGTGGCAAATCGGCGACGCGTGGGCTCTTCCGCCGGCGAAAGAGCCTCTTCCGAGGCCGTCGCCTTCGAGCGCTGCGAACGCCGCAAGCGCTTTAGCAGCACGCCAACCTCCGCGGTCGTGGTTCTGGTCGAAAAATGTAGCCGTGCCGAGCGACAAGGTCCGAAACTCGTGGCGGCCGCGCTCGGCAACGTGGAACCGAACGAAATTGTATGCGCCGAGGCGGATTAGCACTCCGGAGTGAAGTCGACTCCGACATGCAACGCGTGCTGAAGTCGTTAGCTCTCAACGATTTGGACCGTTTCGCCCCCGACGCTCTAGCCGCTGGAGGAACTGTGCGATTGTGGCTACGAGCCGCCGGAACTACCCAGCCCGCCCCGCACGTGCTCGCTTGTAATCTCACGTCCGGTAAGGCTGAACGACTGACCGCAGCCACAGACGGACTGGGCGCGAGGGTTTAGCACCTTGAAGCCGCCGTCCATCAGCGAATCGCTGTACTCCAGCGTGGAGCCGCGCAGCAAGTCGGCGCTCTCGGCATCGACGATCACGGTGACGCCGTGGGCCGGGATGCTTTGGTCGCCTTCGCGGGGACCGGGCTCGATGCCCATGGCGTAGCGGAAGTCGCCGCAGCCGGAGTCCACGATCACACGTACCCGCAGCACCGCGTCCGGCCGGTTGCGCTTGGTCCGCATCCGGTCGAATTCGGCGGCGGCCGAGGGCCGCACCGTAAGAATCGGCGCATCAGCCAGCGGAAGGTCCATCAGAGTCAGCGTGTCGCCTGTGGCCACGTCGGCATTCCTTGGGTTCAAAAGGCGCCGCGGTCCGTCCCGCGCCGCACCCCGAGCCTACGCAACCCGGCGGCCGCTCGCCACATCTGTCGTGTCATGCACAGTTCCTGGCTACGACGGCGTGGACTGACCGTCGACGCGGGCGTTAAGGGCGTCGATACGTGCGGCAAGCTCGCCATGCTGTCGGCTGTTTTCCTCGCGAAACTGCCGCAGATCATTGCGCAACTCGCTGTGAAGCTGAAGACTTAGCCCAACAATCAGCCCACCAAGCCCGATCAGCAACGTCACGCCCACGCCGAGGATCCCAATCAGTTCTGCCGACACGACGGCCCTTCTACCGCCCGGAATCAATTTTCTGATTCTACGACGAAGGTGATCGAGCGCCGCGAGCTACAAGATTCTGGCAGCCTGATTTCCTTTCGAGTCGGCGGTCGTGCGACGCCCTTGCGGCACCAACGCGCGCAACACCTCCAGCGTCCGCTCGATCTGGGCTTCCGTATTCCCGTGTCCGGTCGTCAGCCGCAGGCTACCTGCGGCCAGGTCTGGCTGAACGCCCATGGCCAGCAAGACGTGCGAAGGCTCGAGTGAGGCCGACGTGCAGGCTGACCCGCTGGAGGCCGCGATACCGGCGGCGTCCAACCCCAGCAACAACGCTTCGCTCTCCACACCCGCGAAGCAGACATTGACGTTGTTCGACAGCCGCTGACGCCGCGGTCCGTTCAGCCGACTGTCGGGGATTGCCGCGATTCCCTCCATCAGCTGGTCGCGCAGCCGCAGGTTGTGCACCGCGGCGCTTGGACGCTCGGTCTCCGCTCGGGCTAGCGCAACGCCAAGTCCCACGGCAAAGGCCACATTCTCAGTGCCCGCGCGCCGATAGCGCTCCTGCGATCCGCCCACGATCTGCGGGCTGAGCCGTGCGCCACGTCGCACGAACAACGCGCCTACACCCTTGGGGCCGTAGAACTTGTGTGCCGCAATGTTCAATAGGTCCACGCCCAGCGAGGGAACGTCGACCGGCAGCTGACCCGGCGCCTGCACGGCGTCGGTGTGGACGAGCGCCGGGTGGTCGCGCAGCGCCGTCGCGACTTCCGCAACCGGCTGGATGGCGCCCATCTCGTTGTTGGCATACATCACGCTCACCAGGGCGGTGTCTGGACGAACGGCGTTCACCACCGCCTCGGGATCGACAAGCCCCGCCGCGTCCACAGGAACGACCGTGGCTTGAAAATCGTGTCGCTGCGCCAGCAATTGCACCGTATGTAGCACCGCGTGATGTTCCACCGTCGTCGTTACCAGGTGCCGCCCTCCGGTACGCGCGGCCGCGAACGCCGTACCCCGAATAGCCAGGGCCGCTCCTTCGCTGCCACCGCTCGTGAATACGATCTCGTCCGGATCGGCCAGCAGGACGTCGGCGACCTTGGCGCGCGCGGCGTCCAGCGCATCCCGCGCCGCCCTGCCCTCCGCGTACAGCGAACTGGGGTTACCCGGCAGCTGCTCCAGCGTCGTAACGATGGCGTCCCGTACCACGGGGTCCAGCGGCGTGGTCGCCGCGTGATCCAGGTAGATGCGAGGTGCCGCCATGGGCGTGGGGATGCGCCGCTCGCGCCGCGTTCAGGTCGTAACGGGTGAGGCCTGCGGTAGCGCGGACCGCTCCTGGATGGCGTACGTGCAGGCGCAACCCTCGCGCGGACCCACCTCAAGCGGGGTGACCTCGGCCTCGACGAGCCGTCGGATCAACCGTAGCTCGGAGTCACAGCCCGCCCGGCAGGTGGCGGCCACGTCCCAGATCGGACAGTGATGCGCCGACAGCACATACCCGGCCTCGGTTCGGTCGACCCGTGGCATGAAGCCACACTCGTCCATAATTTGCCGCAGTTCCTGCACGCGCGCGTGAAAGTCCAAACCCGAGAGGCGCGGCGCGAACCGCTGGTACTGCTTGTCCTCGTGGTGCGTCAGGATCCGCTTTAGGAGGTCGGGCCCTCCGAAGGCCAGCGCGGCCTCCACGAAGTCTTTCGCAAACTCCCCGTAGCCCTGCGGGAATCTCGCATGCCCGGCGCTGGTCAGCTCGAATTGGTGGCGCGGGCGTCCGGGCCTACCGCGCACCACCTGCACGCGTACCAGTCGCTCAGCCGCAAGCCGGTCGAGATGGGGTCGAACCGCCGAAAGGCTGCTGCCAATCGCTTCGGCAATCTCCCGACACTGAAGCGCCCCCTGCATTTTCAGGGCGTGAAGGATCTGCTCGCGCGGATTCGCGGAATGCTCGGACATGCGCCGCCAGCGCGGGGTCGTTGATCGAACCTACCACCGCGGAATAGCGTCTACCAACTGGTTTCGTGCCATTCGGGACCGGAATGCCAGCGTTTTTCCCATTTACACGGAAATATCTGGAAAAACGTGTATACTCATGGCGTCGGATGACAGGCGACCGCCGTTGATCGCCTCCCCGCTCTCCGACGAGGCATGAATGCACGCGACGGATGTGGCCTACGAACCATCGCCCGCGCTCGGCCACTGGGCGAACGACCTGGACTCGATTGATCGCCGCCAGGAACGTACTGCGCGGGAGACCGAAGCTCCGGGGGCGACACGCGCCTCGCGAGACGAGTCGATCGAGGACACGACGCGGCTCTATCTCAACGAGATCAACCGCGTTCCGCTGCTGACAGCCGCCCAGGAGATTTCGCTCGCCAAGCGGGTGGAAGCCGGCGATGCCGCCGCCCGCCAACACCTGGTGGATGCCAACCTGCGGCTGGTCGTCAACGTCGCCAAGCGCTACGCCGCCGGCGGCCTGCCACTGATGGACCTTATTCAGGAAGGCAATCTCGGGCTGATGCAGGCCGTGGAACGCTTCGACTGGCGCCGCGGTTACAAGTTCAGCACCTACGCCACCTGGTGGATTCGCCAGGCCATTACCCGGTCCCTGTCCAACGACTCGCGAACCGTCCGACTACCGGTCCACGTGGTGGAAGCGCTGCGCAAGATTCGCAAGGTCACACCCGAGCTGGCCCTGGAAAAGGAGCGCGAACCTACCCCGGCCGAACTTGGCGAGGCCCTTGGCATGGCGCCCGAGCGCGTCGTCGAGATCGTGCGCGCCAGCCGCGCCCCGATGTCGCTGGAACAGCCGGTCGGCGAAGACGGCGATGAGTCGCTGGCGGACTTTGTGGAAGATCCGAACCCCGAAACGGCCGACCGCGCCCTGCTGGCGGGAACGCTCCGAGAAGACCTTTCCAAGGCTCTAGCCATTCTCCCGGATCGCCAACAGACCATCCTGGTTCGACGCTTTGGACTGGACGGACAGGAACCGTGGACCCTCGACCAGATTGGCGCACACTTTGGTGTGACCCGCGAGCGCATCCGGCAACTTCAAGTCGAGGCGCTGCGCAAGCTCAAGCGCTCGAGCGTCTCGCGCAATCTGCGCGACTACCTGGCCGTGCCGGGCGTCGGTCTCAACTAGCCGGACCGGAGTGGCTGAGGGGGTTAGCCGATCTCCAGCATCCGGTCAATCGACCGTCGGGCGCGCACGCGGATGTCTTCCGGCACTTCGATTTGCTCGCGGTTCTCCCGCAGCGACGCCAGCACATGCTCAAGCGTGATCTCGTTCATGTGCGGACAACGAACCGAGCAAAGGCGCAACATGTCCTTTTCCGGCGCCTCGGCGGCAATGTTGTCGCCCATGCTGCACTCGGTGAGCAGGAGATAGCGCGGCGCCTCGACGTCGCGGACGTAACGCGACATGGCTGCCGTCGAACCCGAGAAGTCCGACGCGTCCACCACCTCGGGGCTGCACTCCGGGTGGGCCAGCACAACGACGTCGGGGAACTGTTCGCGTACGGCCCGGACATCCTCAACCGTGAACTTCTCATGCACCTCGCAGCGGCCGGTCCAGCCCACGATGTCGTAATGCACGCCGTTGCTGGCGGACTCGGCCCGCGCGTCGGCCGATACCGGCGCGGTGCTGGGCAACACGATGGTCTTGCCCGTCTCCCGCGCCACGTTCTTCGCGAGGTACTCGTCCGGTAGGAAGATCACCAGATCGGAATCGAGCGACTCGACGACCTTGGCCGCATTGCTCGACGTGCAGCACACATCGACTTCGGCCTTCACGTCCGCATACGTGTTGATGTAGGCCACGATCGGTGCGTCTGGGTAGCGGGCCCGCAACCCGCGCACGTCCTCGGCGGTAATGGACTCGGCCAGCGAGCAACCAGCGCGGAGCGCCGGTAGCAGTACCGTGCGCTCGGGGTTGAGGATTTTGGCTGTCTCGGCCATGAAGCGCACGCCGCAAAAAATGATCGGATCCGCCTCGGTCGTGGCCGCCACCCGGCTCAACTCCAGCGAGTCGCCCGTGTAGTCGCACACGGAGTGATAGAGCGCGGGCTCCATATAGTTGTGACCCAGGATGACTGCCCCGCGCTCGACTTTCAGCCGGTTGATGCGGTATGCCAGCTCGGCTTTAACGTCCACCTCGAACTCAGGCACGATGCCGTCGAGCTTTGCGCGCAGCGCGGCCCTCGTGGACTCCAGGGTGGCCGTATCCAAGCTCATGACAACACTCGCTGGCGCGCTACGGCGACCGCCCACGTAAATCGGTGGAGGGTAAACAACCCTACGGCTCGAGCCGTGGGAATGGTCACGAGCGCCAGCCCGACCAAGATCAGTGTCCAGAATTCTCGCACACGACACCGGCCCGTGGGCAAGCATTCCATGGCTGCGCGCTAGGCGAAGAGGTGCAACAGCTCCCGGTACGAGTCATCCAGCGGTCGCGTCCGCCCGGCAATCTCGACCAACGCTACAGGCTTGATGTTCGATCCCTGCAGTGCGGCCATCTGGCCGCGCTGTCCGCTGGCGAGATAACCGACGGCCGCTACGCCCAGGCGCGTCCCGAGGACTCGGTCGAAGGTGGTCGGCGGTCCTCCCCGCTGGAGATGTCCCAGGACACTTGATCGCGTCTCGATGCCCGTCGCTTCCTCGATTGTGCGAGCAAGGCTCTCACCCACGCTGCGCGCGGCCAGGACGATGTGGCCGAACTCGTCGGTCGCCTGCACGCCGGCTTCGCCGACTTCCAGCCCGTCAATCTCGGCGCCTTCCGCCACCACGACGATGCTGTACGCACGCCCGGCCTCGTACCGCCGCCGGACGTGCGCCACGAAGTCGTCGCGTCCGCTGCGCTGCTCGGGCACGGCGATGAAGTCGGCGCCGCCCGCAAGGCCGCCCACCGCTGCTAGCCATCCGGCCTGGCGTCCCATCGTCTCCACCACCGTCGCGCGGTGATGCGACATGGTGGTGGTCCGCAGGCGGGCTATCGACGTCGCGATCGTCTCCACCGCGGTGTCAAAGCCGATGCACATGTCCGTGCCCGGCACATCGTTGTCGATCGTCTTCGGGATCCCCACGACCGGCAAGCCATCCCCGGCCAGCGCACCGGCCACGGACAACGTGTCGTCACCTCCGATGGCGACCAGGCCGTGTAGGCCCATGTCGTCGAACACCGTCGCAGCCCTCGCGTAGGTCTCAGGCGTTCGCAGCGGATTCGTGCGTGAACTGCCGAGCAATGTTCCGCCGACGTCCAGGAAACCGTCGGTGTTCTCGATGGTTAGCGGCGTGCCGTTGCGGTCGAGGACACCGGCCCAGCCGTCGTGAATACCAGTGACCGACCAGCCGCGATCCAGGCTGGCCCGCGTCACGGCGCGAATCGCCGCATTCAGTCCCGGGCAGTCGCCGCCGCCCGTAAGAACTCCGATGTGCACAGGTCAACCTCGCGTGCCAACTGTCTGATTCAACCATAACCGCCCGCACGCCACGGACGCGCCCGATACCATGATGGATGTCCGCCACCTGTGAAACGAGCGGTATGGACGTTTACACGGCTATCCGCGGCCGCCGCAGCATCACGGGGCTATCCGATGATGTCCCGTCCCGCGCAGCGCTCGACCGAATCATTCAGGCCTCGGTCTGGGCGCCGAATCATCACCTCACCGAACCCTGGCGATTTCATGTCCTGCGCGGCGCGGCCCGCGACGAAATGGGCGCCATGGTTGGCGATCGCCTTGAAGCCGAGCTTGATCCGGACGATCCGGCTTCGGCTCCGGCCATCCGTTCGGCGCGCGTCCGGCTGCGGCGGTCACCCGTGGTGATCGTGGTCAGCCAAGTCTGGTCGGATGATCCTGTGACAAACCTTGAAGACTATGCCTCCGTCTGCTGCGCCACCCAGAACCTGATGCTGGCCGCGCACGCCGAGGGCCTGGCCACCAAGTGGCGAACCGGGGACATGTGCGACTACGCGGCCTGCAAGGATTTCCTGGGCTTGGGTCAGGACGACCGCATCGTCGGCTACATCTACCTGGGCCACCCGTCGCCCTCGATCGGGCCGGATAGGCGTGAACGGCAGCCCGCCCAGGTCTCGTGGCTTGGATGGGACGACACGGACTGATCGCGCTCAGGCGCCGATAAGGAGGGCGGCTCATGGTCCCCGGCAACGAACTCGCCCGTCTGCCGCTCACTGAAGTCGGCGCCCTGATCGCCGCCGGCGAGGTGAGCCCGGTTGAAGTCACGCGCAACTCGCTGGACCGGCTTGACCGCTACGCCGGCCCCCTGGGTGCGACAACCGCGATACTCCACGACTCGGCGCTGGCCGACGCCCGCCGCGCCGAGCGTGAAATCCTGGCCGGCGACTACCGCGGCCCGATCCACGGCGTACCGCTTGGCATTAAGGACCTGGCCGACGTGGCTGGTTCCGTCACCACCGCCGGCTCCACCGTCTTGGGCAACGAGCCGGCCAGCGTGGACGCCGAATTGGTCCGAGGCCTTCGCCGAGCCGGCGCGGTGATCGCCTGCAAGCTGAACTGCGACGAGTTCGCCTACCACCCGACGGGCGCGACGTCGCAGATGGGCCCCTCGCGCAATCCATGGAACACCGAGATCGTCTCTGGCGGATCCAGCGGAGGCACCGGCTCGGCGGTGGCGGCCGGCCTGATCTACGGGGGGCTGGGCACCGATACCGGCGGTTCCATCCGCCTGCCGTCCGCTCTGTGCGGATTAGTCGGCATCAAGCCAACCTACGGGCGTGTCAGCCTGGAAGGCCTGTGCCTGCTTAGTCCCAGCTTCGACACGCCGGGGCCAATGGCGCGAAGCACGCGCGATGCCGCCGTGATGCTGCAGGCCATGGCCGACCCCCTGACTGACGAGACTATCGCCACCGCCAACCGCGCCGCTCACCTCACCCGCGAGATGCCGGTTGGCTTAGAAGGATTGCGCGTCGGCGTGCCGTCCAACTATTTCTTTGAGGATCTGGATCCCGAAGTTGAACGGATCGTCCGTGGTGCTGTCGATGCCCTGGCTATCCTGGGCGGCGAATTGGTGCAGGTTGGGGTGCCGTCGGCGCCCGATCTGGCGCTGTCGCAGCGCGGCATTCTGACCATTGAGGCTTACCAGAATGTGCTTGGCGCCACCGGGGGCGATGTCACCCGCGTGAACCCGACGCTGCGAGACCGGCTCAAGCTCGGTCTGGAAGAGGCCATGCGTCCCGGCGAGGACATTCAGATCACCCTGGGCCGCCTGCGCAGCCAGCGCGACGACGCCCTCGCGGTATTCCGAAGAGCCGCCGGCACGGTCGATGTGCTGGTGGCGCCGGTGCTTCAGCGTCCGCCGCCACGGATCGACGAGGCCCTTACCGATTATCACTGGATGCCCAACCTGACCCGGCCGTTTAATGCCACCCACCAGCCGGTGGTCGCCGTCCCCTGCGGCTGGACCGAGGCCGGCCTCCCTGTGGGCGTGCAGATCGTGGCGGCCAAGTACCGCGAGCGCACCGCCCTGCGCGTGGCGTACGCCTACGAGCAGTCCGACCACGCGCCCGAACGTCGCTGGCCCAACCTGAGGGCTTTTTAGGCCCGGCGCGACTAGCTCTTCAGACGAACGGCCGTTCCGTAGGCCAGCAGTTCGGCGGTGCCCTGCATCACGTCGGCGGTGTTGTAGCGGACCTGCACCACGGCGTCGGCGCCCATCTTTTCCGCCTCGGCCACCATCCGGTTCAACGCTTCCGCCCGCGCCGTGGTAAGCAGCTCGGCGTACTCGTGCACTTCACCGCCCACGATCGTGCGTAGACCGGCCACGATGTCTCGCCCAACGCCACGCGTTCGCACCGTGCTGCCCTGCACGATGTCAATGACTTCGGCGATTTCACGTCCCGGCACGGACTCGGTCGTTACGACGATCACAGGACTGCTCCTCGTCTAGCTCGGGGTGTCGGCTAGGCCTTTAGCAGACCTCTCCCCGAGTCATTCCAATTCTGCCGTAGATTCCATGGTCCTTGAGGTTGATCACGAAACTGCAATGCCGTGCAAGGAAGTTTCGGTCATTGCGCTAGTCGTACCGCCGTCCCATAGGCAAGAATCTCAGCGGCTTGTTGGTTGATCTCCGAAGACAGGAAGCGAACCTGAACCACCGCGTCGGCGCCGAGTCGCGATGCCTGGGACACCATCCGGTTCACAGCCTCGCCAGTCGTGTTTTCCATCAGTTCGGTGTACGCGCGCATCTCCCCGCCCACGAAGTTGCGAAAGGACGCACCGATGTCATGGTGAATGCTCCCGCGGGAGTGCACACTCATTCCGCGGACTAGGCCCAACACTTCCGTAATCTCCGCGCCGGGAATGTCAGGTGTCGTCACGACAATCATCGGGTT
This sequence comes from Chloroflexota bacterium, assembly GCA_028874315.1. Taxonomy (GTDB): domain Bacteria; phylum Chloroflexota; class UBA11872; order UBA11872; family UBA11872; genus UBA11872. The sequence continues at coordinate 12,266 of JAPPKM010000024.1, read as the reverse complement.
GGTGATTGGAGACCTGCGAGGTTTGTTTGACGCGCCGACGTTGTGACGGTCGAACCGCGGTCTTTTGGCCTGGCTTGACGACCGTGACGACCGCTGGGTGGCACTCATTCGCACGCTCCTGATGTCTGATCGGGCTTAGCGTCGACGGATTCCAGCACCGCGACCACATCATCCCACCCAAGTTCGGCTGCCCGTTCGTGCACCTCCGCCCGATAGGGCAGGCTCACAAGCGGCCCCACGCGTTCCACCTTGACGCCAGCAACCACCGTCGCCAGCCGGGCCGAGGTCGCCGGGTTCTGTCCTAACAGCTCGCCAACCGCCAGGCCGCCGGCAAAGGCGTCTCCGCCGCCCTGCGCTCCCTCAACGATTCTGGCCACCGTCGGGAGCCGAATCTCTCCGTCGGCCCAGGCCACGTAGGCGCCCGCTTCCGCCATGGATACCGCGGCAACGCGCGGCCCGCGATCCAGAAGGCGGGCCGCCGTTGATTCGGGGTCGGCGGTACCGAAGACCATCTGTCCCTCGTCGAACCCGCACAGGGCAACGTCCACCAGCGGCAACACCTCGTCGGCCGCATCAGCCGCCGCCGGTCCGTCCCAGATTTGCGGTCTGAAGTTGAGGTCGAAGGCCACCAGGGCCCCTGCGGCACGACCGCGCTCCGCCAGCCGGCGCGTCGCCTGCCGGGAAGAGGCCGAGATCGCCTGCGCGATGCCGTTGAGATGAACCATCTCCACGCCGTCCAGGTCGATCTGTTCCATGTCAGCCGGGCTCACGGTGGAGGCGGCGCTGTGGCGCCGGTAGTACCAGATGTCGTAAGCCCCCTGGCCGCCTTGCTCGACAACGTACAGGCCGGTGGGTCCGCCGCCCCGTGCCACATAGCGCAGGTCGACGCCGAGGCCGCGAAACTGATTGAACAGGTAGTCGCCGAACGGATCCTCGCCCAGCCGCGTCACGATCGCGCTGGGCACTCCCAGCCGGTGCACCGCCACCGCCACGTTCAGCGCGTCGCCCGAATACGACCGATCAATGACTGCGGCGTCGGCAAGTGGTGCTTGTGCCGAGAGTTCGATCATCACCTCGCCCAGGCTCACGAGGCGTGGGGTGTTGCTGTCGGTCGTCATGGGTCAGATACGAACGCGCGCGCTGCGGGCCACCCGGCGGATCTGCAGCATTGCACCTGTCTGCTTGGCCTGGGAGCGCGTGACCGCGCGCTGAAACGTGCGGTTAGCCTCGATTACGTTTCCGGCTTCAATCATCCCGATCACCTCATCCAGCGCCGTTACGAGGTCGCTCAGCCCCTCCACGAAGTCTTCGTGATGGCGTTCCAGTCCCTTCGGCGGCTGGATCTGTTCCAGCTTGGCCACGACGGCGGCATTGGAGGCACGCAACTCACGATAAATCCCGAGATAGGCGCCAGCGTCGCGCGAGCCGCTCGCGATCAACGAGTTGAACCGCTCGCCCAGCAACGCATCGTCGCCGGCGGTACTGTCTCGTAATTCGTTTAGTTCCGTCAGGTAGACGGCGACGGCTTGGCCATCAACTGTCTCGCAGGCCGCCCCGAACAAGAGGACTCCAGTCGACAACGCACCACCGACCACAATCGCCCGCCGACTTGGGCGCCACCCAAGGCTGTGCGCGGTCATCTCGGGTCGCCTCGTGAGATTGAGTGAGCTCGGCGGCCCTGAAACGCCCGCAGAGCTGAAAATGCCCGCAGCTTCCAAAACATACGGGCAGTGTGGCGGAGCTTCGCCGCGAATGCGAGTTCCTCGCCTACCCCGCGTGTAGCCATTCGAGATCGAATCGCGCCCAGCGCAGCCGCTCGTACTCGCCCACGCTGCCCGCCTCGTAGAGACAGCCCAGCATCCCGTCCGGCAACTCACAAAGGTCCGAATAGGCGGCCCGTCCATCGTGCAGGACCCGACCGCGTGACCATGTCTGGCCACCGTCCGCACTTGATCGGACCGTCAAACGCTCACGCGCGCGGCTGGCGGCGTTGCTGAACACCAGGCGGTCGCCGCCGACACCCAGCACGGCCCCCTGGCAAATGGGGTCGATCAGTTCGTGCCAGCCAAAGGCGTCGAATCTCTCGCCCTCGTCGTGGCTGACCGCGAAGGCCCGCCGGTACTCGCCCAGGTAGTTGCGCTCGTTCAGGTACACGCGGCCATCCGCCAACTGCGCGGCCATGCACTCGTTCGTTCCCGGTTGGGCCACGCCGCCCAGGCGCCAGGTTTTCCCGTTGTCGTCGCTCAGGATCAAGTGCGAGATGTAGGGATCGGTCGCGCGATCGAAGTTCTGTCCGATGACGTGGTACGAGGGGATGAGCAGCCGCCCCGAGGCCAGCTGCAACCCATGCCCGGGCCCGGTGCCGTACCAGGTCCACCCCGGCAGCTTGACCTCGGCCGTCATCTCCCGGGGGTCGGCCCAGGTCTGGCCGTCGTCGTCGCTGCTGGTCAACCAGACGGTGCGTGGCGCCTTGCCCGCGCAGATCATGGTTTCCGGCCCGTCGGCGTTGTTGCGACAGAACCACAGCCAGATCGTGCCGGTCTCGGCATCCACCACCGGTGCCGGGTTCCCCGCCACGTTGCCGCCGCCGGGCACCGCCACGCGCATGTCGTCGAACGTCTGGCCGTTGTCGTGGCTGCGGCGCAGGACCAGGTCGATGTCCCCGGTGTCGTGTTGCGAGTTCCGCCGGCCCTCGGCTATCGCCAGCAGCGTTCCGCGCGTGGTGACAACCAGCGCCGGAATGCGAAACGTGTGGTAGCCCAGCGTCCCGCTCGTGTACAGGTCGGTCTGAACAGGACCGTTTTCAGGCGTCAATGTACGGAATCCACACGCGCATCGCCCCCGGCGTTCGGTTGGCCCAGGCAAAGTACGGAATCGCGGTGAGCGGCGTCGAACCCGTCAGTCTCGGCTTTCCGCCGTCGAACCGCGCATACAACGCGTCGGACTGGTTCTGCACCGCAACGCCGGCCGAACCCCTGATGGTCGTCAGTCCGCCGAGCATGTCCGGTTCGTCGTGCGCCCGCAGATCGGAGTCAGGGCCCAGGACCAGCGCGTCGACGTTTGACTCGGGGTGATCCGCGGCCTCGATGCAATAGATCAGCGGCCCTCGCGCAATCGCGGCTCGCCCGGAGTTGGCCTGGACTCGCGGGTGGCTGGCGACCAGCCGAATGTCCATCGGCAGCCGCAAGCGCACGGTCGTTCCCACCGACCAGACCCGCTGAATGGCGGCGTACGAACCGGGCTCGACAGCCTCGCGTGACCCGTCCACCTCAAGGTTCGCGCCATCCGCCCACGAGGGAATGCGCAGCCGCAGTTCCACCGGCCCGTCCGAGGCGTCCTCCACCAGCAGGTCCACGTCCCCATCCCACGGGTACCGCGTGCCAACCCGCAACGTCAGGAATTTTCCGTCTGGAAGCGCCGCCTCCACCCGTCCCGGCAAGTACTGATGCACCCACAGCGCGCCCGCCGACACCCCGTAGGCGTACCCCGGCAGGCTCAACAGGAGCCGCGCGATGTTGGGCGGACAGCAGGCTGTGTCGTACCACGGCTGGCGTTGGTGGCCGCCCACCGACTGCTGCGCCCCGCTGCTATGAACACCGCCCTGGTCGTCCGGCGTGGGCTGCGGATCGGCCGCCAGCGGATTGGCGTAGAAATACGCCCCGGCGTCCGGCGAGACTCCAACCAGCGCGCCGTTGTAGAGCGCGGTTTCCATCCAGTCCGCGTAGCGGGCGTCGCCGGTGGCCGCCAGCAGCCGTGCATTCCAGAAGATCCCGCCCACCGCCGCGCAGGTTTCCGCGTAGGCGCGGTCGTTGGGCAGTTCGTAGTCGGCCCCAAACGCCTCGCCCTGGTACCGCGACCCCAGCCCGCCGGTCACGTAGGCGCGGCGCTCATACGCGCTGTCCCACAGCCGGATCGAGGCATTCAGCAGCTCCGCCTCGCCCGTATCCATCGCCGCGTCCGCCATCGCAGCCGCCAAATAGGTCAGGCGTACCGAGTGCCCGTCGGCATCGCGTTGCTCACGAACCGGTGCGTGGTCCTGGTGGTAATGCAACCCGCTCAGATTCGGCGGATCCGCCCCCCGCTGGTCCAGGAAAAACTCCGCCTGTCGCAGGTACGCGGGATTGCCCGTCTCCCGTGCCAGTTCCACCAGGGCCAGTTCGATTCCCGGATGCCCGTCCGGCTCCGGCCGGCTTTCCGGCCCAAACGTGGCGCAAATGTGATCCGCCGCCCGCACCACCACCTCGTACAGCCGGTCGGATCCCGTACAGCGCCGGTGCGCCACCCCCGCCTGGATCAAGTGCCCCATGCAATACAGCTCGTGCTCGTCCGTCAGGTTCCGGTAGCGCCATGAGGTCCGGGGCCCACTGAAGTAGGTATTGATGTAGCCGTCCGGCCGTTGCGCGGCGGCAATCGCCTCGATCACGCCATCGACACGGGCCTTCAGTGCCGCCGACGGCGCCCGCGCCAGCGCATGGCTCGCCGCCTCCAGCCACTTGTAGACGTCCGAGTCGTTGTAATACCGGCCCTCGAACTCGCCCTCCAGGCGCCCCGCCGCCCGCTCGAAGTTACGCAGCCGCCCCGTCACCTCGCACTGGTGGAACTGCCGCTCCAGCCCATGCGATCGCATTGACCGCGTCCTGTCGTCCCAGAACCCCTCCGCCACCTCCACCCGCCCTGGCGCCACCGGCTGCACCGCGGCGTGTGGTGAGTTGGACAGGTTGAGGACGGCGGCCGAATTCATCGCACTGGCGGCAGCTGGTCTTAGCCCGGCACAGGTATCGACCGCACGCAGCGAAACCCCAGGTTGCCCGCGCTGCTGTCTGGCGTGTTGGAACTGCGGGCCGCCACCCGGTACCGGTTGCAGTACGACCGGTGGCACAGATACGACCCGCCGCGCAGCACGCGCCGCTGACCCTGCGCCGGACCCTGCGGATTGCTTCGCTCGGCCCGCAAGTGGTGGCTGGGACTGAACCAGTCGGCGCACCATTCCCACACGTTCCCGGATGTGTTGTACAGCCCAAACCCGTTCGGCTTGTAGGAATCCACCGGCGCCGTGCCAATCCAACCGTCGGCCGATGTGTTCGATTCCGGGAACGTGCCCTGCCAGATATTGCAGCGGTGCTCGCCCTTGGGCGTCAGCTTGTCGCCCCACGGGTAGCGGCGCTGGTCCAGCCCGCCCCGCGCCGCGTATTCCCACTCGGCCTCCGTCGGCAGCCGCGTGCCCGCCCAGTCGCAGTAGGCCAGGGCGTCATTCCAGGAGACGTGGATCACCGGGTGCTCCATACGGTCGTCAAGCTCCGAGCCGGGGCCCTCAGGCGCCGCCCAGTAGGCCCCGCTCACCGGCACCCACCACGGCGTGCTGTCCGGCCGCTGCGGCGTGCGCCGCTTGATCTCCTCCGACGCCAGCATGTGAAACACGTAGCTCCAGCCGAACGTCTCCGCCTCGGTTCGGTAGCCGCTGGCCGCGATGAACTCGGCGAACTGCCAATTCGTCACGGCCGCAATGTCGATCCGAAACGTGTCCACCCGCACCGGCCGCACCGGCCCCTCGCCGTCCGCCGAAAAGCCGCTCCGGTCCTCCGTCCCCATCCGGTAATCCGCGCCGCGAATCCGCGCCATGCCGGGTCGGCGGCGGAGCGATTGGTAGACTGCCTTAGCCTGGCCTGCGCGCGCTCCTGGGGCATCGGCGCTTGCGGGCCGTGGTGACTCTGGCGAACAACAGGCATCGTCGCGCATGAGATCTACCGACCAACGGGGACGCGGAATCTTAGCCTGTCGAGCCTGACGAACTGCTTGACCGCGACACCCCGATTTTCTTCATGCTCGGACTGGCAAGGGGATGGCTCGACTCGCGCCGGTCCTTAGATAATGGCCCACTATGCGCATCACTCGCCTCCGCGCTCACCCCCTCCGCAACCCCGACCCGGGTCGTGAAGCCATTGCCCTCGTCGTCGTGGAAATCGAAACCGACGTGGGACTGACCGGCCTTGGATCCGTGGGCGGCTTCCCCGTCGGCGCCGAGACGATCATCACCCGCCAGTTCGCCCCATTGTTGGAGGGAGCTGACCCGGCGGACATCGAGACGCTCTGGGAACGTCTCTACGACTCGCTGAACCGTCAGGGCCAACGCGGAACCGGCGTCATGGCTCTGAGCGGCGTGGATCTGGCGCTCTGGGACCTGCTCGGGAAGTCGGTGGGCCGGCCGGTGGTCAGCCTTATCGGCGGTGGATCGACGAGGACCGTGCCCGTCTACCTCAGTTCGCTATCGCTGCGTGGACGCGAGGACCCGCAGTCGCTGCTGGACGAAATCCTTGAGGGCCGCCAACAAGGGTTCAACGCCTTCAAATACTTCTCGATCCACGGTCCGGCCCACGGCGAGCAGGGCCGGCAAACCGAGGTGGACGTGCTGCGCGAAATCCGCGCGGCCATCGGCCCCAGTGCAGACCTGATGGTGGATGCCCACTTCGGTTGGGACCTTCCGTACGCCCGGCGCATGCTTCAGCCGCTGGCCGACGTAGGCGCTCGTTGGTTGGAAAACCCGATTCCGATCGAGGATCTGGCGGGCTACGAATCGCTGGCCCGCGACGGCGCCGTGCCGCTGGCCGCGGGCGAGTCGGAGCGCACCCGGTTCCCCTTCGTCTCGCTCATCAGCGCCGGCGTCTACTACCTCCAGCCGGACGTCAACCGCGTCGGCGGCCTGACCGAAGCACTGCGAATCTGCGCTTTGGCTGCCAGCCACCAGCGACCGGTCACGCCGCACCAGGGGTGGCTGCATTCCTGGCACCTGATCGCCTCGCGCGCCAACTGTCCGATTGGCGAGTACTTTCCTCGCCGCCATCCGCTGCCCGGAAACTCCCTCATCTGGGATGCTCTGTCAGGTGAACCTGAAGCCGAACGGGGCGCAGTCACCATCCCCGATCGTCCGGGTTTTGGCTGGACGCTCGACCGAGCCAGCCTTATTCGCTACGCACCGGACTAATACCGGGTCTTGGCTGGTCTCATCTTTGGCACCGTGATGGTTCGGTGGGTCACGACGCCCACGCCGATATACTCACCGGCTTGTACGCAGGTGAGCGTCGATGGCTGTCCCGCCGGTTATCGAATGGTGTGACGGCGCGGTTCGCATCCTGGATCAGCGTCGCCTGCCGGATGCCGTCGAGGTGCTGCACTGCACCGAGGTTTCGCAGGTCAACGAAGCCATCCGCACCCTTGCCATCCGCGGCGCCCCCGCCCTCGGCGTCGCCTCCGCTTACGCCGTTGCCCTGGCCGCCACGCGGGTCGACGCGCCCGATGAGACGACCTACCTGGAACGCCTGGACAAAGTCATCGACCAGGTCATCGCCACCCGACCCACGGCCGTAAACCTCGCCTGGGCCGCCGAGCGCATGCGTGCGGCGGCCCATGAGCTCGGCGCGCTCGCGGATCACCGGCCGACCGACGATATTCGGGACCCTCGGGAAGCAATCCAACACGGCTTGCTGGCGCTGGCTCACGAGATCGCCGCCGACAACGAGCAGCGCCACCGCGCTCTTGCCGAAGCCGGGGCCGACCTCTTCGCATCCGGCCAGCGCGTGCTCCACCACTGCAACACCGGTCCGCTCGCCACTGCCGCCAGCTACGGCACCGCCCTCGGTGTGCTCCAGGCCGCCAACCAGCGCCATGGCATCCAGGTCGTTGTCAGCGAGACCCGACCCCTGCTCCAGGGCGGTCGCCTCACCACCTGGGAACTTGCGCAGTGGGGCGTGCCCTTCACCCTCATCACCGACAGCATGGCCGCCGACCGCATGCGTCGAGGGCACATCGACGCCGTCATCGTCGGCGCCGACCGCATTGCCGCCAACGGCGACGTCGCCAACAAAATCGGCACCTACAGCCATGCCGTCGCCGCCGGCGCCCACGACCTGCCGTTCTACGTGGCCGCCCCGCTGTCAACGATCGACTTCAACACACCCAACGGCGACGCCATCCCCATCGAGGAACGGGCCACCGAGGAAGTCCACGGCTACGGCGACTGGCGCTGGTCGCCCTCCGATGCGCCCGTCGCCAATCCGGCTTTTGACGTCACCCCGCACGAACGCGTAACCGCGATCATCACCGAGCACGGCGTCCACCGGCCGCCCTACCTGGAATCGTTACGCCGGTTCGCGGCGGCCCCTGACGCGGCCGCCTGACATGCGGAGCCACGACTAATGCCTGCAATTGGAGTCATTGGCGGCAGCGGCTTCTACGACATGCCCGGCCTGGAAGACATTCGCGACGAGACCGTCACAACGCCGTTCGGCGACCCCAGCGACTTCATTCGCATCGGCAGGCTGGACGGCGTGGAGGTGGCATTCCTCCCGCGCCATGGCCGCGGCCACCGCATCATGCCCACCGCCGTCAATGCCCGCGCCAACTTCTGGGCGCTCAAGTCGCTCGGCGTGCGCTGGGTCATCTCGGTCAGCGCCGTCGGCAGCATGCGTGAACACATCGAGCCCCTCCACGTTGTCGTGCCCGACCAGCTGATCGACCGCACTCGCCAGCGCCCCATGACCTTCTTCGACACCCCGGGTCTGGTCGTCCACGTCGGCATGGGCGAGCCCTTCTCCGCCCGGCTGTCCGGTGTGCTCGCCGAGGCCGCCGAGGTGGAGGGCGCGCACGTGCATCGCGGCGGCGCCTACGTCTGCATCGAAGGCCCGCAGTTCTCCACCCGCGCCGAGTCCGAGACGTTTCGCTCCTGGGGCGTCGACGTCATCGGCATGACCGCGCTCCCCGAAGCCCGCCTCGCCCGCGAGGCCGAGATCTGCTACGCCCTCCTCGCCATGGTCACGGACTATGACGTCTGGCACGAAAGCGAAGACGACGTCTCGGCCGAGATGGTCATCGCCAATCTCATGGCCAACACCTCGCTCTCCCAGCGCGTCGTCCGCCGCGCGGTCGGGCAGATGCCAACCGACGACTCCGCCTGTGAGTGCGCCGACGCCCTGGCCACCGCCATCATCACCGCGCCGGACGCGATTCCGCCCGAACTCGCCGAGCGCCACGACTTGCTCGTGGGCAAGTACCTCAACTGTCCCGCCTCGGACTAGATCGCCGCACATGAGCAATTCGACCAAATCCGGCCGCGTGGTCGTCATCGGCACCGTCGGCATTGATGACATTGAAACCGCCCAGGCCAGCGTCCAGGGCGTTCTCGGCGGCTCCGCCACCTATGCCGCGCTTGCCTCGCGCTTCTTCGCCCCAACCACCGTGTCCAGCGTGGTCGGCCACGACTTTCCGACCGAGCACCGCGAACTGCTGTCCGAGCGCGACATCGATCTCAGCAGTCTCGAGACCGCCGAAGGCCTTACCTTTCGGTGGGGCGGGCGCTACGCCGAGAACATGAACATGCGCGAAACCACGTTCGTCGATCTCAATGTGCTCGAGAACTTCGATCCCAGAGTCCCCGAACACGCCATAGCCGAGTCCTTCGTTTTTCTCGGGAACACCGATCCGAGCATTCAGCTTCGGATTCTCGACCAGGTCGTAGACCCACGATTCGTCGTTGTCGATTCGATGGACTTGTGGATCGAGGGCAAACGCCCGCAGGTCTCGCACGTGTTTGCGCGTTGCGACTGCGTGGTCCTCAACGACGAGGAAGCGCGGCTGTTCGGTGGCCACGCCAACATCCCGCGCGCCGTGCGCACCATCCTTGACCTCGGGCCCAGCTACGTGGTGGTCAAACGCGGCGAGTTCGGCGCCGCCCTGGTCAGCGACCTCGGCTGGTTCTTCGCGCCGGCCTATCCGCTGGACGAGGTCGTGGACCCCACCGGCGCGGGCGACGCCTTTGCCGGGGCCTTTCTGGGCAGCCTGGCGGCGGCGAACTCAACCGACAATGCCGCCCTGCGAAGGGCCGTAGTCTATGGATGCGTCGTGGCGTCGTTTACAGTTGAGGCGTTCAGCGTGGATCGCCTCGCTGAACTCTCACGTCACGACATCGATTCGCGCTACGTTGAATTCGGCGACTTCGCCGCCTTCTAGCTGCCAGTCCCACGCCCGGAGGAATCTGTATGGCCACGGCCGATAACCAGTCCGATATCGCGGACGCTTCCCTTGCCGATGACGGCGTCCGCCGTATCGAATGGGCCGACCAGTCCATGCCCGTGCTGGAGAGCATCCGCCGGCGCTTCGCGCAAGAACGGCCGCTCGACGGCCTTCGCATCGGCGCCTGCCTGCACGTAACCGCCGAGACCGCCAACCTGGTCCGCACCCTGCAGGCCGGCGGCGCCGAGACTTCCCTCTGCGCCTCCAACCCCCTCAGCACCCAGGACGATGTGGCCGCCGCCCTCGTGGAGGTCTACGGCGCTTCGACCTACGCCATCAACGGCGAGGACTCCGAGATCTATTACGACCACATTGAATCCGTGCTCAACGGCCGGCCGCATCTCACCACCGACGACGGCGCCGACCTGGTCTCCACATTGCACACCGACCGCACCGACGTCATCGCCGGCGTCATGGGCGGAACCGAGGAAACCACCACCGGCGTGATTCGACTCCGCGCCATGGCCGAACAGGGCGTGCTCAAGTACCCCATCGTGGCCGTCAACGAGGCCATGACCAAGCACATGTTCGACAACCGCTACGGCACCGGGCAGTCCACCCTCGACGGCGTCGTGCGCGCGACCAACCTGTTGCTGGCCGGACGCACGGTGGTGGTGGGCGGCTACGGCTGGTGCGGTCGCGGCCTGGCCAGCCGCGCCGCCGGCATGGGCGCGCACCTGATCGTCACCGAAGTGGATCCGGTGCGTGCGCTGGAGGCCGTGATGGACGGCTACCGCGTCATGCCCATGCAGGACGCCGCCTCCGTTGGCGATGTCTTCATCACCGTCACCGGCGACAAGCACGTCATCAACCGCTCGCACTTCGAGGTGATGAAAGACGGCGCGATCCTGGCCAATTCCGGCCACTTCGACATCGAAATCAACATCGAAGCGCTGGAAGACATGGCCGAGGAAGTCACAGAGGCACGACCCTTCGTGGAGGAATACCGCCTCCCCGGCGGGCGCCGCATCTTCCTGCTGGCGCAGGGCCGGCTGATCAACCTGGCCTCGGCTGAGGGGCATCCGGCCAGCGTGATGGACATGAGCTTCGCCAACCAGGCCCTGGCCCTGGAACATCTGGCCAAAAACGCGCACGACATGGCCCCGGATGTTTACGATGTCTCGGCCGACATCGACCGCCAGGTCGCCTCGGTCAAACTTGAGGCCATGGGCGTGGCAATCGATACCCTCACCGCCGAGCAGGCCGCCTACCTGTCCGGCTGGCAGGAAGGCACGTAGTCAGGCCGCGGTCGCACGGCACCCACACTCGGCGACAGCATGGGAGAGCACATTGAGTAGCACCTTCGCGCAGGCCGCCCGCCTGCTGTTCACCTCCGAGTCCGTAACCGAGGGCCACCCCGACAAGCTCTGCGACCAGGTCTCGGACGCGATTCTGGACGCCTACCTCCAGGCCGACCCCAAGGCCCGCGTGGCCTGCGAGACGGCGGCCTCCACCGGCCTGGTGCTCGTGTTCGGCGAGATCACCGCCGGCGGCGACAGCGTGGACATCCCCAAGGTCGTGCGCCGCACCGTCAGCGAAATCGGCTACACCCACTCGGATCACGGTTTCGACGCCGAGACCTGCGGCGTCGCCGTCTCCGTCAAGGAACAGTCGGCCGACATCAAGATGGGTGTTGACGAAGCGCTCGAAGTCCGCGACCTGCATGGCGACTACGCCGAGGTCGAAGGCCTGGGCGCCGGCGACCAGGGAATGATGTACGGCTACGCCTGCGACGAGACGCCGGAACTCATGCCGGCGCCCATCGCCCTGGCCCACCGCGCTGCCCGCCAGCTCGCCGCCGTCCGCAAGGACGGCACGCTTCCCTGGCTACGGCCCGACGGCAAGTCCCAGGTCACCGTTGAGTACCGCTACGGTCAACCGGCCCGCGTGGACACGGTCGCGCTGGCCGCCCAGCACGCCGACGACATCGACAGCGACACCATCGAGCGCGAACTGGTCGAGAACGTCATCCGCGAAATCGTCCCGTCGGAGTGGATCGACGACGACACCCGCTTCATCGTCAACGGCACCGGCCGCTTCGTCATCGGCGGTCCCATGGGCGACGCCGGGCTGACCGGCCGCAAGATCATCGTGGACACCTACGGCGGCATGGCCCGCCACGGCGGCGGCGCCTTCTCCGGCAAGGACCCCACCAAGGTCGACCGCTCCGCCAACTACGCCGCCCGCTGGGTCGCCAAGAACGT
>JAPPKM010000196.1 GCA_028874315.1 Chloroflexota bacterium | reverse complement strand
CGCCGTGCGCGACCTGCTGGACCGCGAGTTGAAGGGCGTGGCAGGACGACGGCCCCTGCTCGAAGGCGAGGCGGCGGACGCCTGGGTGCTGGCCGACTTTGGCGACGTGGTCGTTCACGTCTTCTCCGAAGAGGGCCGAACGTACTATCAATTAGAAGAATTCTGGACGGAAGCGCCCGTCGTGCTGCGGGTTCAGTAGCGTCGCCAATGCGTGGATTCAAGATGCTCCTGCTGGGCGTGGGGCTTGCCTTTCCCGCCGGATTCGCGGCAGGTCTCGCGACCGCCTACGTCCTTACCTCGGAGCAGACCTCCAACTTTCGGCGTGAGGTCGCCCGCAAGGTCTTTGGCGTCGAACCCGGCGTCGACTTCGAGACCCTCCACCAGTAGGCGCGACTCGGTACAGGGCCTGGACCGACGGCGGACACCGCCTAGCTGCGCAGGGCCGCCACCGTAACGCCGTCGCCGCCTTCGTTGAGCGGCGCGGCGGCGTGCTGCCGAACCGAGGGGTGCACCGTCAGCACCTCGGCCACGACGGCCCGCAGCGCCCCGGTGCCCTTGCCGTGGATGATGCGCAAGGTCGCGGCGCCCAGGCGCAGCGCGTCGTCGACGCTGCGTTCCGCCATTTCGGCCGCTTCTTCGGCTCGCATCCCGCGAATGTCGATCTCCTGCGTCCCGCCCCCCGGCGGCGCGCGGCGGGTACGGCGCTTCGGGCGGGGTGACGCCGGGACCACGCGCTGAAGCCGAGCGCGGTCAAACGTGGCGCGAGCGCTGCCGATGGCGACCTCCACGGACTGAGCCGAGATTCCCAGCACAACCGCACGGCCGCTAAACCCGTCGGCCTCCACTTCGTCACCCACGCGCACGTCAGGCAGGCCGGGCTCGGCGGGGTCGTTTGGCGGCGGCGCTCCCGGGGCCAGCCGCTCCTCCGTTGCGGCCAGGCTCCGGCGTGCCGTACGCCGATCGGCGGCCTGGCCGGTGCGGGCCGCGCGCCGCGCCTCCTGCAGAGCCTGACGCGCGCCACGCAGCATCCCGCGCGCTTCCCGTCGCGCATCACCCAGCAACGTGTCGCGGTCTCGCTCCAATTCGTCGACCTGCTCGTCGAATGCTCGGCGCGAGCGCTCCGCGGCGCTGCGTGCCTCTGCGCTGGCCGTACGTTCCCGTTCCGCGGCCGCCAGTTCGGTTTGTGCATCGGCGATGGCTTGTTCCAGGGCCAGCGCCCCCTTCGACATGCGCGTTCGAGCGTCGTCGACAATCGCGGCGTCAAGGCCCAGCCGGTCCGCGATGTCCAGGGCGTTGCTCGACCCCGGGATACCCAGGCGCAAGCGGTAGGTCGGGCGCAGGCTGGCGTGGTCGAATTCCACGCTGGCGTTGCGGGCCGCCGGGTGCGACGCGGCGAAGGCCTTGAGCGCCGGGTGATGGGTAGTGGCCACCACGGTGGCGCCTCGTTCCAGGAGCTCGGCAATGACCGCCTGGCCCAGGGCGGCGCCTTCGTCCGGGTCGGTGCCCGCGCCAATCTCGTCCGCCAGCGCCAGCGCGCCGGGCCCGGCCGCCTCGACCATGGCCCGCAGGTTGCGTACGTGCGAGGCAAACGTGCTGAGGCTGTGCTCGATGCTCTGCGCATCCCCGATGTCGGCCACGACACGCTCGAACACCGCCACCCGCAATCCTGCTTTCGCCGGCACATGCAGTCCGCAAGCCGCCATCAGGTGCAGCAGGCCAACCGTCTTGAGCGCCACGGTCTTGCCGCCCGTATTGGCGCCGGTGATCACCAGCGCTCGCGCCTGCGCGCCGTCCAGATGCACGTCGATGGGCACGGGCGTTTCCAGCAGGGGATGCCGCGCCGCTAGCAAATCGAACGAGGTGTCGTCGCTCACCGCTGGCCTCACCGCGTCAGTGGCGTCGGCATAGCGCGCCATCGCCAGGGTCCGATCCAGGTCCGCCAGCGCCTGCACGGCGGCGTTGAGGGCCTGTCGCTCCGCGCCCACCGCCGCGGAGAGTTCCAGCAGGATGCGCTCGACTTCGCGTCGCTCGGCCACCTCCAGCGAGCGAATTTCGTTGCCCGCCTCGATAGCCGCCAGGGGCTCCATGAAAACCGTGGCGCCGCTGGCCGAGACGTCGTGCACCACCCCCGGGAAATCCCGCTGCCGTTCGCGCCGAACGGGAACCGTCAACCGGCCGCGGCGCTCCGTGACCAGGCGTTCCCGCAAGACGTCCGTGGAGACCTGCTGAATCATGCGTTCCAGCAGGCGTGTCAGGCGTCCGCGGGCCCGCGCCAGCATGCGTCGCAGACGCGCCAGTTCCGCAGAGGCTTCATCTCGAACCTCGGCTTCTTCATCGATTGCCGCCGAGATGCGACCTTCCAGGTCCGGCGGATCGCTGGCGGTCTCCACCAGCAACCAGAGCGCGGGAAGCTCCGTCGCCTGCCGGGCCACGGCCGCCACGGCCAGGCGGGTGGCGCGCAGGTGGTCGTGCACGTCCAGCAGGTCGCCGGGGTCCAGGCGGGCGCCGCGCGCGGCCCGTTCGGCCTGGTCGCGCACGTCCCGCGCGCCGCTCACGGTGAACGACGGGCTGACCTCAAGAAACTGGCGGCCTTGGGCGGTGAGTTCCAGCCGGGCGCTCACCATTTCACGGGCGGCGACCGGACGCAGCGCCAGCACCTCGGCTCGCGCGGCCGAAAACGAGGCGAAGTGGGCTACACGCTCAAGAACCGCTGGCAGCTCCAGCAGCTCCCTAGTCTGGGAGTCGGCGACGTTCATGCTCTGGCCATCATTGTCCACAGTCGCCGACCGAGCCGGTCACTCGGTTAGTTCAGAACGCGCTACCGAATGTCGCCAGCATGCGCTGGCCGTGCCTGGCGCCCGCGCGAACAGATCCGGACTCAGAAACGCAGGTGCGTGGTTTAGGGATCCAGACGGAACGGCGGATAGCGGTCGGTCACGCTCAGGAAGTAGGCGTTTACCCGAAGATTCCAGCGAAGGATCCCCACCTGAAAGTCGAAAAGGGCGCGCGGGTAGGAGCCCAGGAACAGCACGGCGATCCAGCCAATCACGGCCGCAATGCCGGCCACGAACCCCAGGATCGAAAGCACGATGAGGTGCGGTAGGAGAAGCAGTAATTTGATCACGCCGCCGAGCAACGCTGCCAGCGCCAGCAAGCGCGAGCTTCGCTCGGGATATTCGGCTACAACATCAACCGGGTAGTCATCCATCGTCGCACCTCAACACCGAGCGCGCGTCCACACTGACCGGCGAGTCTACAGAGCGGGAAACCTTCAAGTGACTGCCCGGCGTTGCGGTCTGAATAGTGGTCTGACGAATGAACCGGCCAGCCTCGAACGCTGAGTTGGCGGGAAGCGCCGCCGCCTAGTTTCGCCGCGCGTCCAGTTTCTCCTGCAGCCGGCGCAGCGCCTGTTCGATCCGCAGATCCAGCAGCTCGCCCTCCAGGGCCAGCAGGTCCGCAAGTGAATCGGCTTCCAACAGTCGCTGGGCGCTGCCGGGGCCGGTCGGAACGCCAGCCGCGATGAGATTGGCCAGTTGCAGTGGATCAGCCGGCAGTTCGAACTCCGGCATGTAGCCGGCCTGGATCTCAATCATCAGCGTCACCAGGCGCTCGAACTGCTCGCGGACGTCCTCAGCGGCTTGCAGGGTTGACTCGGCGGCGTCGGTCTGCATCGGCGTCAGCTCCACCTCGCCGACCACGTGCGGTTCCTCGGCCACGATGCGCTCGATCCGGAACCGCGTTTCGCCAACGGCCAGCAAATTGAAGCGCCCATCGGGCAGGTACTCCACCTTCTCGACGCGCGCTGTCGTCCCGATCTTGTACGGAATGGCAGCGGGACCGACCTCCTCGCCCTCGGCAATCAGCACGACGCCGAATACGCCTTCCGTCTCGATGCAGCGCCCCAGCATGGACCGGTAGCGCGGCTCGAAAATGTGCAACGGCAGGCGCATGCCGGGGAAAAGGACGGTGTTGAGGGGAAACAGATCCAGCTGCATGGCGCAGTCTAGGCGGTAGGGAACGGCCGTAGTGTTTGCCACATAGCCGGTGTCCATACGGCTGCTAGAGTGAGTCGCCCAAACCTCAAGAACCCACTGGACAGCCGCCCGAGGGCGCGAGCGGGGGGTGTCCGGGCCGACATGAGCGACACCGCCATCCAGACCTGGGGCCTGACCAAGCACTACGGCGACGTCGAGGCCCTTTCCGACCTTGACCTCGAAGTCCGTTCGGGCGAGATCTTCGGCTACCTCGGGCCCAACGGCGCCGGCAAGACAACCACCATCCGCCTGCTCATGGGGTTGATGCGCCCCACGCGCGGCCGCGCCGAGGTCCTGGGGCTCGACGTTCATCGGGACGGCCCCACCGCCCGTAATTCGATGAGCTTCCTGCCCAGCGACAGCAGCCTCTACCCGTTCATGAAAGTGGGTCAGTACCTGGAGGCCTTCGGCGGCCTGACCAACGCGCCTCGCAAGCGGCGCGACGAGTTGACCGAACGGTTGGAGCTGGACACCTCCCGCAAGATCGGCGACCTCTCGATGGGCAACCGCCAGAAGGTCGTCGTCGTGCGGGCCCTGCAGGAAGACGTTCCGGTCTACGTCGTCGACGAGCCCACCCGCGGCCTCGACCCGCTGGTGCAGCAGGAGTTCGGCAAGATCATCAGCGAGCTGCGCGACGAGGGCCGCACCGTCCTGCTCTCCACCCACGTGCTGTCCGAGGCCGAAGCGCTCTGCGACCGCGTCGGCATCCTGCGCCTGGGGCGGCTGGTTCAGGTGGATACCGTCGCCGATCTCAGCGTCGCTCGCATGCGGCGCGTCACCGTCACCTTTGACGGCGAGGCGCCCGCCGATCTGAGCATTCCCGGCGTTAGCGACATCAGCATCGAAGACGGCACGGCGCGCTTCGAAGTCAGCGGATCGATCGATCCGGTCATCAAGGCGCTGGCGCGGTACACGGTGGTCGACCTGGAGACCGACGAGCCCAGCTTCGAGGAATCGTTCCTGCAGCACTACGAGAGCGAGGGTGGCGCATGAGCCTCAGCGTCATCCGCCTGACCCTGCGCACGCGTCGGTTGGCGATCTTCTGGTTTGATTTCGGGATCCTGGCCCTCGGTTTGCTCATCATGGGCCTGTGGCCGTTGTTCGCCGAGAATTGGGACGACCTGACCCAGGCCATGGGCGGGAGCGAGGTCTTTGGCGGGACCCAGGTTGAGGGGGCGTCGGCCCAGCAGAACACGTTCTACAGCTATTTCAGTTCGCAGTACACCAGCACGCTCATGCTGGTGCTGGCCTATTTCGGCGTCTGGTTCGGGGCCGGGCTGATCACACGCGACTTTGGAACCGGCACGCTGGACGTGTTGCTGGCCGCCCCGATGAGCCGCACGCGCTTCCTGCTGTCGCGCATCGCGGCCCTGCTGGTCCTCACCACCGTGGTTGTCGCCGCGTCATACGTCGCAATCCTGCTCGGCGCGGCCATCTGGGCCCGGGAGGTCGACCTGGGCGCGCTCGAATTGCTGGTGGTCCACCTGCAGATGCTGGTGTTTACGCTGGCCATCGCCGGCGGCGGGCTGCTGCTGGCGACGCTGATCCTGCAGCCCGGCCGAACCTACGGTCTGGCCGCCGGCCTCATCGTGATCATGTTCGTGCTGCTGATCGTGGCGGACATTGCGTCCAACCTGGAGTGGTTGGAGAAGATCAGCATCTTCGGCTACTGGAACCCGGTGGACCAGCTCGGGCCCGGTGACTTCATCTGGCGAGACACCCTGGTGTTGGGCATTACCGCGCTGGTGACGTCGGCCATCGCGCTCGTAATCTTCCGGCGTCGCGATATCGTCGCCTGAGTTCAGGCTGCCGCGGACCCGCGGCATTGCGATACTCAGGTTGGCATCACTCGCCCGCAAACCCACGAAAGTCCTGTCTTGCCGCGTCCCGAGGGCTCGGAAACGCTCGGGCTCGGAGACCCAGCGCCGCGATTCACCCTGCCGCTGGCGTCGGATCCCGAGCAACTCTGCGATATTCCGGCCCGCCGCCAGTGGCAACTGCTGATCTTCCTCCGCCATACCTGGTGACCCAACTGCCGGAGGTATCTGGCGCAGCTCGCGGGCGAGCTGGAGGAATGGGAACGGCGCAAGGTCGCCATCACGGGCGTCTACGGCCAGGGGCCGGAAGGCGTGCGGCGTTTCGCGCGGGGGCTGTCGCTCCCCTTCCCGCTATTGGCCGATCCCGATCGATCCGCCATCCGCCGCTATGGCGTCTACGTCCGAGTCAACTTCGAATCCTGGAACATCGCCCGTCCCAGCGTGTTCCTGGTCGATCCCACGGGCCGTATCCGCTTCATCAGCGTCGGCGCCCACCAACGTGACTGGCCGGATTCCGGCGAGCTTTTTGCCATCATCGATAACGCCGCCTACACGTAGGTTCGGCGTTGGCCGACCAGTAGCGCGTAGTCCTTAAGGCCGACTCGGCAGGCGAGAATTACGCCGTTCGGGCGATGGCGCGCAGCGCGTCGCAGCCTACAGTGAGCCGCGTGAACGACCCAGCAGGAGCGCCCGATGTCCAACTTGCTCAGGCGACCGACGCCATGACCGACGTTGTGATCCAAACCAACGCGCTGACCAAGCGTTACGGCCGCGTGCTGGCCGTGGACCGGCTTTCGCTGGAGGTCCCGCGCGGCCATGTGTTCGGCCTGCTCGGCCCCAACGGCGCTGGCAAAACCACCGTGATGGGCATGTTGCTGGGGCTGGTTCGACCAACGTCCGGCAGCTTCAGCCTGCTGGGGACGGACGGAACCGGCCGCGACGCCCTGCGCCGCATCGGCGCCATTGTCGAAACGCCGGCGTTCTATCCCTACCTCTCCGGCCGCCGGAACCTCGCCTACTTCCAGGGCGTCATGGGTCGCAACGACCCCCGCGAACTGGACCGGCTGCTGGACCTCGTGGGTCTGGCCGGACGCGCGAACGACGCCTTCAAGACCTATTCGCTCGGCATGAAGCAACGCCTGGGCCTGGCCTATGCCTTGCTCGGCGACCCCGAACTGCTGCTGCTGGACGAGCCGACCAACGGCATGGATCCCGCGGGCATGGCCGAGGTCCGCGACCTCATCCGCGATCTCGGCTCCGAGGGCCGCACCATCCTGCTCTCCAGCCATCTGCTCAACGAGGTCGAGCAGGTGTGCGATAGCGTGGCCATCATTGCCAGGGGCCGGCTGGTGGTGCAGGGCGACGTGGCCGACCTGCTGCGTCCGCAGGAGCAGGTACGTCTGCGAACCACCGACGACGCCAGGGCCCTCACCATCCTCACGGCCTCGGACGAGATCGAGGCCGCCCGCGCCGAGGACGACGCGCTGGTGGTCACGATCGCGCACGAGCGCTCGTCCGAACTGACCGCCCTGCTCAGCAAATCCGAGGTCTACGTCACCGAGATCGCGCCGCTCCAGGTCTCGCTGGAGCAGTACTTCCTGGACGTCACCGGCGAGAACGGAGAACGGTCCGAATGACCAGCCAGGTTTTGTCCCTTACTCGCTGGGAATGGTTCAAGCTCCGCCACCGGCGGCTGCCCTGGATTCTGCTGGGAATCACCGCGCTGCTGGTACAAGTCAACTTCTGGGTCAGCTACGCCCTCTTTCGGGGCGGCAACGTGGCGATGGGCGACGGTAGCGAGTCAGGCACCGTCACGGTTTCGACCAGCGACCAATTCGTCGAAATGTTTGCCTTTCCGACCAGCCTCGCGAACGGCTTCATCGCCGGGCGCGGGTTCGGCGGCATCCTGGTGATGATCCTGGCCGCGTCGCTGATCGGAAGCGAATACGGCTGGGGCGCCCTGCGCACCGTGCTGACCAAGGGCACGGGACGCT
>JAPPKM010000027.1 GCA_028874315.1 Chloroflexota bacterium | reverse complement strand
TGGTGGCGCTGTCGGCCTTGAGGCCGCACATGCGCGAGATGTCGTCGGGCTCGGCAATGGCCCAGCCCAGGCGCATGCCGCCGGCGACGAGCTTGGAGAGGGTGCCCAGCTTGATGACGCGCTCGCGGCCGGCGATGGCGTAAAGGGCCGGCGGGCGGGCGCCTTCGAAGATGAGATCGCCGTAGGCGTCGTCCTCCAGGAAGACCAGGTCGAGTTCGTCGCCGACCTCGGCCAGCGCTCGGCGGCGTTCCGGCGGGGCATTGAAGCCGACGGGGTTGTGGACGGTGGGCATGGTGTAGACAAGCGATACGTGGGCGCCGGCCCGGCGCTGGCTCATTACCGTCTCGCGCAGCGCGGAGGGCACGATGCCAAGCTCGTCGGTGTCGACGCCGACGACGTTGATTCCGAGCCCGCGGAAGAACCAGAGGGCGCCGATGAAGGTGGGCGACTCTACGATGACGGTACCGCCGGGCGGCACGAGCAGCCGGGCCGCCAGGGCGATGCCCTGCGAGGCGCCGCTGGTGATCATGATGTTGTCGGGGCCGACGTCCAGACCTTCGGTCGTACTGACCCAGTCGGCCAGGAAGCTGCGCAGCGGTTCGGGGCCGGAGACGGGGCCGTACTGCAACGCTTCGGCGTTGTGGTCGGCCATGAGGGCGGCGGTCGTCTCGGCAAGTTCGTCGTAGGGAAAGCTGGCCGAGTCGGGGAATCCGTAGGCGAGGCTAATCAGGCCGGGGCGCTGCATGGTCCAGCTGGGCCGCAGCGGGTTTTGCTCCATCGCCCGGGCGACGGGGCTGTAGTGGGCTTCCAGGCTCATGGGTGCGAATCGTAGCAACCGCGCGTGCGAAGGCTTGTTGGCGGCGATTCCACCAAGCCGTTCCGACACGCCTCGTCGGTAAGATCACGGCCAGCATTTGTGGCGGCCGTGTGGCCGCCGGTCCGGCCGGAGTGGGTGGTGCCTTCGCAGCGGTTGTGGAGTCCCTGGCGGATGGCGTATGTGCGGGGCGACAAGCGGGACGATGGGACCTGTCCGTTTTGCGTGCCGGTGGCGGAGGCCGAGGCGTTGCCTGGGTTGCTGGTGCAGGCGGGGCGGCTGGGGTACGTGACGCTGAACCTGTACCCATATAACAACGGGCACGTGCTGGTGCTGCCATACCGGCACGTGGCGGACCTGGACGAGCTACGGCCAGACGAGGCGAGCGACCTGATGTCGCTGGTGGTGCAGTCGCGGGCTGCGTTGCAGGAGGCCTTTTCGCCCGACGGCTATAACGTGGGTATGAACCTGGGATCGGCGGCGGGTGCCGGGATTCCGAGCCACCTGCACTTCCACGTGGTGCCGCGCTGGGCCGGCGACACGAATTTCATGCCGGTGACGGGCGACGTTAAAGTGATGCCGGAGACGCTGGACCAGACAAAGCGGCGTCTTGTGGACGCCTGGCCGGCCTAGCGGCCCGCGGCTCCTGCTGGCAGCGGTGAGTCGGGGGCGCGCTGCGGCACAGGCGCGAGGCTGGGCGTGGCATCCGGCAGGAACCCGAACTTTCCGGGCGGCCAGTAGACCAGCCAGACCTGCCCGACGATGGAGGCGCGGGGGACTGTCCCGATGTCCCTGGAGTCGCGGCTCTGGAGGCGGTTATCGCCCATGACGAAGTAGGAGTCCTCGGGAACACGCCTGGGCGATGTGTCGCGCCCGATCGACCCCTGGAAATAGCTCGATTCGTCGACCACGTGTCCGTTGACGTAGACCTGTCCGCCGCGAACCTCGACCTCGTCGTTGGGTAGGCCGATCACGCGCTTGACCAGGTCCTCGTCCGGACTCCTTGGGGAACGAAAGACGATGACGTCGCCTCGCTGCGGATCCTCGGTGAGGTACGACAGCTTGTTCACGAGGAGAAACTCGGAATCCGCCAGGTTGGGGGACATGCTGGGGCCCTCGACCAGGAAGTTCTGCACCAGCAGGCGAGTCCCGAAAAAAATGAGGGCGGCCAGGAGGATCGTTTCGGCAATCTCGAGGAGGATGTTGCTGTTGCGCCTGAACATGGAGCCTCGACGGAGTTCGCCGGCGCGACCGAACTATTGCGCCTGGTTCACTCGTAGCTGGATGCCCGGAAGACCTTCCCCCCAACCCTCTCCCACAGAGAGGGGGACGGGAGGCCCCTCGTGCAACGGGGCACAACCAGAGCGACCGGCAACGTAGGCGTTCGCGGCGGCGAGTTGGTTGACACGAGTATATTGAGGCAAGGCTGCGCTTCGCGGCGCCTAGCACACGCGTCGCCGGGATACCGGATCCTGGACTCCGTCACACGCGCAGCGGAATGGCGACGGATGGGTCCAGCGATGCGGGTCGGCGAGACGGGGAAGCGTCCGCCGAGCCGTCGGATCTTTGCCGAAAGCGCGCGCGAACTGGCGCTGTATCGCTGCACCGTGTATCCGACCAGGGTGGCCTCGCAGCGTTGCGACCATTGCGCGCGGCTGTTCTGCGACGAGGCGCTGAACGACACGGACTGGGGCTACGTGTGCGATGTCTGCCAGGGGCAACTGGAACGACGGGAGGAACTGGACCGCACGGCCCTGCGTCGCAACGTGTTTTCCTGGAACTGGCTGCCGGTGGGAATTGTGCTGACGCTTTCGCTGTTGATGGCCGTTCAGCTGTTCATCGTGTCCAACGGGAGTGACCTGCGCGGCGACCTGGCAGTGAAAATGCGGCTGCTGTTCGACGGCGCCGACCGCAGCCGCGGGGCGCTGGTTTCGGCTTCAGCGGTTGGAGGGCAAGCGCACGCGCCGGCCGGATCACAGGAGGGGCACGGTGCCGACGCGCTGGTGGACGGCCTGGTGGACGCGGACTTTCCAGCCTGGCGTTCAGCCAACGTGGAGTTTCCCCAGGACGTGGTGCTGAAGATGAATCTTCGGACGCCGATCGCGACAATCGACGTCCTGAATCACCCGAGCGAGCCGCCGGCAAGCTACGTGCGGCGGGTGCAGGTCTTCACGTCGCGTGAAGTCGATCCACGCGAAGACCCCAGCGGCCTGAAGTTTATTCGCCAGGCCGAACTCGATGCCGCGCCGAGCGTGCGGATCGAGATTCCAACCGAGGTCACGCGCTACGTGCTGCTGCGGCTGCTGGCGCACGGCGGGCACGCGGGGTACGTATCGATTGGGGAAATCGAGGTGCGATCACAGGCGGAAAATGACGGGTAGCGCGGCGAAGGCAGCGTTAGCCGCGACGGGCACGGCCCGATGCCCCTCATCCCAACCCTCTCCCACGGCGAGAGGGATAAGAACGCGTCTCGTCAGGTAGTCCCGCGTCCCGATGTCCAAACAGAGGGAGCGGTTTGAGCTGACCTATTTGGGTGCGGCGCGTGGCGTGCGGTTGGATGCGTTTGTGGCGGAGTCGTTGGAGGACGTCTCGCGAACGCGGGCGGCGCGGCTGATCCGGGACGAACTGGTGACGCTG
Organism: Chloroflexota bacterium; assembly: GCA_028874315.1. GTDB lineage: Bacteria > Chloroflexota > UBA11872 > UBA11872 > UBA11872 > UBA11872. The sequence continues at coordinate 51,121 of JAPPKM010000027.1, read as the reverse complement.
AATGGGCGAGCGGTTGCGCCGGCTCGCCGATTGCAGCCGGGCGACATCGTGCGCGGCGCGTTGCCGACGGTGACGGAGGAGCTGGCGCCGGAGCCGGGGCCGCTGGCTCAGCTGCTGACGACCGAGGGATTTGTTGCGGTGGACAAGCCGGCGGGGATGGTGATGCATCCGGGAGCCGGCGCTGACGGCGGGACGCTGGCGCACCGGCTGGTGGCTCACTTTTCGGAGCTTTGCGGCGTGGGGCATCCGCGGCGACCCGGGATCGTGCATCGGCTGGACAAGGACACTTCCGGTGTGGTGCTGATTGCACGCACGCCGGCGATGTACACGCACCTGGCACAGTCCTTCGAGCGTCGGGAGGTGGGCAAGCGCTACTTGCTGATCGCGAACGGCGTTCCCAAGCCGCCGCGGGGACGCATCAACGCGCCGATTGGTCGCCACCCGACGCATCGGACTCGGATGGCCGTCGTACGGCGCGGACGGCCGGCGGTGACCCGCTACCGGGTGCTTGTCCAAGCTAGTGGCGCCTCGCTGGTCGAGGCCAGCCCGACGACTGGTCGTACCCACCAGATCCGGGTGCACATGGCGGCGATCGGCCACCCGATCGTGGGCGATGCGACGTACGGCGGACCGGCGTCCGGCGCACGGATGATGTTGCACGCGTGGACGCTGCGTTTTGGGGATGGCGCCGGCGGTCGCTGGATGGCCACGGCGGAGCCGCCCGACGACTTTCAGCGCGCGGCGGCGGCGTTGGGACTCACGCTGCCGGACACGCCGGACTCAGGGCCGGAGACGCGCTAGGCGGTTGTTGGAACCGAGCCGTCGTCTTCGGGGTCGGGTTCGGGTTCCGTGTCGTCGTCCGGCCGGTCGGCCGGGGCGGCCACCCGCGCGAGGACGACGCCAACCTCGTAGAGGGCGTACAGCGGAATGCCAACCGAGGCCTGGGTGAATGGATCGGGCGTGGGCGTGATGATGGCCGAGATAACCGCGATGGCGACGATGGCGTAGCGCCGCTGGCTGGCCAGGCTGTCGGCAGTAACCAGACCGATCTTGGCCAGAGCAAAAATGATGAACGGCGTTTCGAACGCCAGCCCGACGGCCAGCAGGATGCGTAAGACGAACGAGACCCAGCCATCGACGGTGAACTCCGTGCTGATGGTGGCGGGCGCGAAGCCGGCCAGAAAGCCAACCGTGAAGCGCAGCACGACGAACCAGGCAAAGGACACCCCGGCGAAGAAGGCCAGTGTGATGGCCGGAATGCTCATGTAGAGCCAGCGGCGTTCCTGGGGATACAGGCCGGGCGCGACAAAGGCCAGCACCTGGTACACCACGATCGGGCTGGCCAGACCAAAGCCGACGATGAACGAGATCTTGACGAAGGTAAACAGCGTCTCCGTGACGGCGATTTGCTGCAGGATGGCGCCACGCGGGAGTGGCAACTGCACGAAGTGGAAGACGAAGTCCTTGAACGGCCAGACGACAAAGCTGGCGAGGATGATCGCCAAAATGGCAACGGTGAGCCGCTTGCGCAGCTCATCCAGGTGCTCGCGCAGCGACATCACGCCGCCGAGCTCTTCCTGGGGTTGCGTCGGGTCGGTCAGCGCCTGGTCGGCTTCAGCCATTCAGTCAGCCCTGGTGGTCAGGCACGGGAGCGGCCGCGCCCTGTCGCACGTACGATCCTAGCGCCCCGTTGATCATCGGGGCGGCGCCGGCGGCGCAATAGCGCTTGGCCAGTTCGACCGCTTCGTTGATGGCCACGGCAACGGGGGTCTCGTCCGCGTCGATTTCGGTGAGCGCGATGCGCATGATGGCGACGTCGAGACGGGCCATCTGATCGACTGGCCAGGCGGGGGTGAGGCGCCCGATCACGGCGTCGAGGTCGTCGCGACTGGTGCTGACCGCCTCGACCAGTGTACGGGCGTAGGCTGATGTTTCGGCGTCCAGGCTCAGCTCGCGTTCACGGATTCCGAGCAATTCCACCGGCGGGCGCTGGGCCATGTCCGCTTCGTATATCAGTCGCATGGCTGTTTCGCGCGCCAGCCGCCGGCCACGCCGTCGCCGTCGCGCGGCCACGGATCTAGCCGGCGGATTCCGCAAGCGGGACGGGGGTGCCCGCGACGTAACCGAGATCGTAATCGGCAGAGACGAAGCGCTGGTCCCGAAGGATGGTGCGGTGCAAGTCCAGGTTTGTGGCGGGCCCCTCTATCACGGTCTCGCTGAGCGCGCGCCTGGAGCGGTGGAGTGCCTGGTCGCGGGTGTCACCGTAGACGATGAGCTTGGCCAGGAGAGAGTCGTAGAAGGGTGAGACCTCACAACCCGCGTAGAGGTGGGAGTCAACGCGCACGCCGGGTCCGCCGGGGAGCCGAAGGTCGGTGACGGTGCCGGCGTCGGGCCGGAAGTCGCGCTCGGGATCCTCGGCCAGCAGGCGGTACTCGATGGCGTGCCCCGTCAGTCGGACATCGCGCTGGCGCAGGCCGGTCGGTTCGCCGGCCGCGATTTGGAGTTGGGCGCGGACGATATCGATGCCGGTGACGGCCTCGGTGGCCGGGTGCTCGACCTGGATGCGGGTGTTGGTTTCGATGAAGTAGTAGCGATTCTGCTCGTCAAGCAGGAATTCGACCGTGCCGGCCCCGCGATAGTCAATGGACTCTGCGAGGCGAACGGCGGCGCGGGCGACCCTGTCGCCCTGGCGACCACGAAGACTGGGCGCGGGCGCTTCCTCGATCAGCTTTTGGAATCGGCGCTGAATCGAGCACTCGCGGTGCCCCAGGTGCAGCACGGTGGAGCCGTCGCCCAGGACTTGCACCTCGACGTGACGGGAATGTTCGATCTGCTTCTCGACGTAGAGGTCGGCGTTGCCGAAGGAGCTGCGGGCCTCAGCCTGGGCCAATGGGAACAGGGTCACGAGGTCATCGACGTCGCTTACGCGCCGGATGCCGCGTCCGCCACCGCCCCCGGCGGCCTTGAGCATGACCGGGAAGCCGATCTCACGCGCGATGGTCTTGGCCTCGTTGACATCGGCCACTGGCCCGTTAGAGCCAGGGATCACGGGCAGACCGGCGGCCAGCGCGGCCTCCCGGGCGCGCGTTTTTTCGCCCATCATGCGCATGTTCTCGGGCGTGGGCCCGATGAAGGTGATGCGGTAGCGTTCACAGGCTTCGGCGAAGTAGGCGTTTTCGGCCAGGAAACCCGCGCCGGGATGCACGGCGTCGCAGCCCGTGTTAAGGCCGGCGGCGATGATGTGGGGCACGTTGAGATAGCTGGCGGCCGCAGGCGCCGGCCCGATGCAGACCGACTCGTCGGCCATCTGAACGGGCAGGCTCTCGGCGTCGGGCTCCGAATAGATGGCCACGGAGCGCACGCCCAGGTCGCGGCAGGCGCGGATTATTCGGATGGCCATCTCGCCCCGGTTGGCCACGAGCACCTTTTCGAACATGGGTCAGCCCATGGCGAGGCCGCCGTCGACCGTCAGAACGTGCCCGGTGACGTAGGCGCCATCGTCTGAAGCGAGAAAGACCACGGACCCCGCGATGTCGTCGGGGTCGGCGAACCGACCGAGCGGGATCGCGCCGAGCGCTTGCTCGCGCAATTTGTCGGGGATGACATCGGTTAGCGGCGAAGTGACGAAGCCAGGGGCCACGGCGTTTACCGTGATGCCGCGGCTGCCGACTTCCTGGGCCAGCGCGCGGGTGAAGCCGATCAGGCCCGCCTTGGCGGCGGCGTAGTTCGCCTGACCGGCGTTGCCGCGCAGACCGACGACGGACGTGATGTTGATGATGCGGCCGCTGCGCTGGCGGATCATTGCTCTGACCGCCCGGCGCGAGCAAACGAATGCCGAGCGCAGGTTGGTATTCATCACGGTGTCCCACTGCTCGTCGGACATGCGCATCAGCAAGTTGTCGCGCGTGGTTCCGGCGTTGTTGATCAGCACGTCCAGGCCACCGAGAGCCTCCTGCGCCTGGTCGACAATCGACTCAGCGCCCTCGACGGTGGACAGGTCGGCGCCGAGCACAACCGCACTACCGCCGTTCGACAGAATCTCGGCGGCCAATTCGTCGGCTTGCCTGGCGTTGGCATGGTAGTGAAGGACCAGATCAGCGCCTTCGGCTGCCAGCCGACGCGCAAACGCGCGGCCAAGCGCGCCCGAAGCCCCCGTGACGAGCGTGCGCGCCCCTGCCAGGCGCCCGTCGTTACCCACTGGACAGGGCCGCAGCCACGGCGTGGGCCGATTCGAGATCGCTCACATTGTGCAAAGCAATGCCTTTCACCGTGCGCCGCAGCATGCCGGTAAGGATTGAACCGTGTCCAAACTCCACGATGTGTCGCACGCCCAGGGCCTCGATTGCGTGAATGCCGTCCAGCCAGCGGACCGGCGCGACGATGTGATTCGCCAGTTCGGCCCGGATGGCTGCAGGATCGGTGAGTGGAGTGGCGTCGATGTTACTGACTACGGGCACCGCCGGGGCATCGATTCCGACGGCCAGCAGGCGATCGCGCATGGCTGCCTGCGCCGGCAGCATGGCCACCGAGTGAAAGGCGCCGCTGACGTTGAGGGCCAGCACGCGGCGCGCTCCTGACTGGCGACCTTCGTTCACGATGCGGTCAATTGCGGCCAGATCGCCGGCAACCACAACCTGACCGGGTGCGTTGATATTGGCCACCGCCAGGTAGCTGCCGGGAGTTTCGGCGCGGATTGCCGCGGCCAAGTCCTCGACGGCGTCCGTGTCCAGGCCCAGCACGGCCGCCATGCGGCCTGGTTTCTCGTGAGCGGCTGCGGCCATGAATCGGCCACGGTCACGCACCAGGGCCACGGCTTCGCCGATAGGCGTGCACCCGGCGGCCGCGACAGCCGACACGAGACCGACGCTATGACCAGCAACGGCGCCGACGTCCACGGGGTAGCCACTCGTGCCTACCGCAGCGCCGTTGACGCCAAGCACTTCGTTGAAGGCCGCGAATGCTGCCACGGAGGCAGCGACGATGGCCGGCTGCTGAACGTCCGTAGGCTGGAGATCCTCCGAACTGCCCGCCCCGGTCAGCTCGCTGAGCGAGGCGCCGTAGCTGGCGTCGGCCGCCTGCCAGACCTGCCGTGCGGCGGCTGACGATTCACGCAGGATCCGGCCCATTCCCGGCGCCTGCGAACCCTGGCCCGGAAACACGAACGCGACCCGGGCCCGTTCAGGCGCCATGGTGGGAGGTACGGGGTCCCCCGGCTAGCGGTACTTGACGGCTTGGTCGGAAGGCTCGATGACCAGGTTGCCGCGGTAGTTCCCACAGAGGGGACACACCTGGTGACTGACCACCAGCCGATGGCAGGTCGGGCAACGCCCGAGGTTCGGCCGACGGGCGCGCGCCGAGTGACGGCGGGCACGCGATCGCGAACGGGTGAGCCGACGTTTGGGTAGAGGAGTCATAACCGTCCATTATCCATGAGTTTCGATGTCCTCGTGGAACATTTGGCGGCGCAGACGCTCCAGCGGCGCCAGTCTCGGGTCAGGCGCCTCGCTATCCCTCGCCTGTTCGGTCCATGGACTCTCACACTGCCCGGGGCAGACGACACGTGGCGGCAGCGCACTGATGGCGCCCTCGGCCAAGACCTGGGACAAATTGAGATTGTGACCTGGGTCGAGTTGCCAGCGGTCGCCCGGGTCGATCACGCCGCCCCGCACTGGATCGATGCGAGGCACGAACTGATCGTCCAGCGCAAACCGCAGTTCGACATCCACGTCAGCGGTGCAACGGGCGCAGGGCACACGGGCGGTAGCGCCCATCTCACCCGTGACCAGGATTGCGTCCGACAGCCGCGTGAAGCGCGCGACGCCCTGCACGGGCCCGCTGAGTTCCGCGACCTCCAGTACGCGTGCCGACGCACTAACATCGACCGCGCGGCCCGGCGCCGAAGTCTGGCCCAGCAAGCGCGCAACATTAAAGATGTAGTCGGCCACAGGCGACCCTCAGGGCAAGCCCGCGAGAGGCTCAACTCGATTTAGGCGGGTTCCTCGTCGAACTCGACCGGTTCGGCCTCGGCCTGATCCAGCGCAGCGACGCCACGGCGAATACTGGTGAGGTGCGACTCCAGCCGGCCCTCCAGGTCGCGGAGCATGCTCAGCGCATAGAGGTCCATTTCCTCGCGGGAAGCGTCCACGCGCTCGTCCGCTTCCTCGACCAATTGCAGGGCATGCGCCTCGGCCTGCTTGACGATTTCTTCGTCGCGAATCATCTGCTCGGCCTGTTCCTGAGCCTGCTGAATGATGCGTTCGGCCTCCATCTGGGCCGACTGCGGAATCTGCTCGCGCTGGCGCATGACCCTGCGCGCCTCCCGAATCTCCTCGGGAATGCGAATTCGCATTTCATCAACGACGGTCAGCATGGCGCGCTCGTCGACCATGACCTTGTGCGTCATGGGCACGCGTTGGGCATGCCGCAGCAGCGTCTCCAGTCGTTCAATCAGGTTTATGAGATCGATGGCGATCTACCTCCGCCCTTGGGGTATGGCGAACTTGGCGCCGACGGCGGTTGCGACGTTCGGCGGGACGAATGGCTCGACCGAGCGGCCGAGCGCCCCGATTTCCCGAATAAGCGACGAACTGACGAAGGCGTGCTCCGGCGCCGACAGGAAGAACATCGTGTCGATATCGGGATGCAAGCGTCGGTTCATGGCTGAAAGGGCGAATTCGTACTCAAAGTCTGACACGGCTCGCAGGCCACGAACCAACACGCCAGCTTCGACATTGCGCGCAAAGTCTACGGTCAAGCCAGCGTAGATGCTGGCTTCAACATTCGAAAGGTGAGCCACGGCGGTGTCAAGCAGTGCCAAGCGCTCGTCCGCCGTAAAGAGCGTGTCACCACGTTCGTTCTCGAATACCCCGGCGACAACCGAGTCAAAGACACCCGCGGCTCGAGTCAGAATGTCCATGTGGCCGTTGGTAACCGGGTCGAAGGTAGCGGGAAACAGCGCGCGCACGGCCTGTCCTTCCAACACACCCCGCGCATTATAGCGACGGCGAATCCGACCGAGGCTGAGCGGCGACCGACTGCTCGCGCCGAAAGATTGCGAATGTGGTATCGCCGTGGCGCCGTTGCTTCAGGCACGACCAGCCGAAGGGAGCAAGCGGGGGGCCGGTTCGACTGCTGGTCTCGGTTACGACCAAGGCATCGTCCGCGAGCACGCCTGGAGTCTCCAGTGCGTCAAAGAGCGTCATCCACGGATCGTCGGCATAGGGCGGGTCGGCAAAGATCAGGCCAAACGGGGCGCCGCGCGCGAGCGTGACGCGCCGCGCGTCGCCACTGACGATTTCGGCGCTGCCACGCAAGCCCAGGTGTTCGAGGTTTTGCCTGATCGCTGCCACCGCGCGGCGGCTGCGCTCAATGAAACATACGTACTCCGCGCCCCGACTCAGCGACTCGATGCCGAACGCGCCGGAGCCGGCGAACAGATCCAGTACGCGCTCAGGCGGCGGCCGCTGCAGGGCGTCGAACACGGCTGCCCTGACGCGGTCCGTGGTGGGACGAATGCCGGGTGGAACACGCAGCCGACGCCCCCGAAGGCTGCCGGCGGTGACTGTCAATCCACGGCCGCGCGCCGCCACGACAACCTCAGTTCCACTCGTTGCGCTTCAGCAGCCGCACCACCGCCGCGGCCAGGGCGGCATGTTCGGGTTTGATGAGCTGCGGATCGGCGCGGATCAGGGTCTCAGCGTCCATGCGGGCCGACTGAATGGTGGGTAGATCGGTGACGCTTGCGAAGCGGAACCCGAGCGCTCCACTCTGCCGTGTTCCGATGACGTCGCCCGGCCCACGCAATTCGAGGTCGCGTTCCGCCAGCGTGAAGCCATCGCTCACGGTCTGGAGGGTGCGCAATCGAGCGTTTTCCCTCGGGTCCGTGGTTTCGCTCATCAGAAGGCAGAACGATGGGTGATCGCCGCGTCCGACGCGCCCGCGGAGCTGATGCAGTTGCGCCAGCCCAAATCGTTCCGCTCCTTCGATCAGCATGACCGTGGCGTTGGGCACGTCGACCCCGACCTCAATCACCGAGGTGCTGACCAGGATCTTGATCTCGCCGTCGCGGAAGGCCCGCATGACGCGTTCCTTGGACGCAGCACCCATGCGGCCGTGCAGCAGGCCCACGTCCTCGGCCAGGTCCGCGAAGGCGCCCCGCGTCAGGCGCTTGTGTTCCTCGGTCGCGGCGCGGGCGTTGAGGCTCTCCGACTCCTCGATGATTGGAAACACGATGAAGGCCTGATGTCCGTCCGCCACCGCGCGCCGAACGAACGCGTAGGCGTCGCCCCGACGGTGGGTGGGCACGAATGACGTCTTGACCGGACGGCGCCCCCTGGGCAACTCGCGCAGGACGCTGACGTCCAGGTCCCCGTAGACGGTCAGCGCGAGCGTGCGGGGGATTGGCGTGGCCGACATGGCCAGGAGGTGCGGGTTGTAGCCCTTCGCGCGAACCTCTCCGCGCTGTTGCACTCCAAATCGATGCTGCTCATCCACGACCGCCAGATTCAGCCGCGCGAATCTGGCGCTGCGCTGGATGATGGCCTGCGTGCCCACCACTACGTGTACATCGCCGCGCTCGACGTCGCGCCAGAGGCGCCGCTTCTCCGCGGCCGGGACGCTGCCCGTCACCAGTTCGACCCGGACCCCCAGCGGCATCAGCAATTCGCGCAGTGTGGCGGCGTGCTGTTCGGCCAGCACTTCGGTGGGGGCCATAATCGCGCCCTGCCAGCCGTCGCCAACGATTGCATGCAGTGCGCCGGCGGCCACGACGGTCTTGCCGGAGCCGACGTCGCCCTGCAGCAGACGGCTCATGGGCCGGTCGCGCCGCAGGTCGTTCAGCACCTCGGCGACGGCCACGCGCTGTCCATCCGTCAGCTTGAACGGCAGCTGCGCTCCGAACGCCTCCAGCGCATCTCGGTGGATTCGCACGGGACGTCCGGGCTGGCTCTCGCGCCAGGTCTGACGGCGGCGCAGGATCGCCAGCTGGTAAGTCAGCAACTCCGCGAAGGCAAAGCGTCGGGCAGCCGCCTCGGCAGCGGCGGCGTCCACCGGAAAGTGGAGATGACGAATGGCAGTTGCGACGTCGGGCAAGCCGTGCGCCCGGCGCTGCTGTTCGCCCAATGCTTCCGGCACCGACGAGGCGTAGTCATCGACCGCGAGCGCCATCCATCGGCGCAGCTGTCGTTGCGATAGCCCGCGGGTGAGCGGATAGACCGGTACCAGACGCCCGGCGTGCACCATGCGGTGCACGTCCAGTTCGTACTCCGGGCTGGTCAACTGACGATCGTAAGCGCCAGACTCAACCCGACCCGCGAAAGCCACGTTGCGCCGTCCGCGCAAGGTCCTGGCCAGGTAGACCTGGTTGAACCAGACCGCCAGAATCTGGCCGGTCTTGTCGGCGATGGCCGCCTCCACCACACGGACCCGACCCGACCTGGCCGGTCGCGCCCTGATCTCAACGACGTCGCCGATTACCGTGACTTCCCGTCCGGGTTCGGCCTCGGCGATCGGCACGACCGACGAGTGATCGATGTAGCGGCGGGGCCTGTGGTGAAGCAGGTCGCCGATCGTCTGGATGCCGAGCGTCGCCAAACGCTTCGCGGCAGTGACGCCGATACCGGAAAGCTTGGTGACGGGCGCGTCCGCGTCCCGCGCGACCGCGACCGGCCTCGCGGACGCCCCAAAGTCCTGAAGTACGGCCAGCGCCAGGCTCTCGCGAGTGCGCGGGCGCAGCCGCGAATACTGCGACAGGCGCGCCAGCGAGCCCACACTCTCACCCTGACCCGCGATCCAGCCGGACAGCCCGTTTGGTGTCGACGAATCGTCGTAGCCGGCCGCCGCCTCGGCCTCCAACAGCCGCCGCACTTTCCGTGCCAGGGCCGGCCCGGGGTCGACCGTCATCCGCGCAACAGGTTGCTACTCAACCGCGATGATGTAGTCGTAGTGGTCCTGGCCGCCCGCCACCGTCTGTACGTCCATGTCCGGGTAACGCTCGCTGATCTCGGACGCGAGTTCGCCGGCCTGCGCGGCCGGTGTGACCTGCCCCACGTAAATGGTGAGGGCTTCCGGCTCGTCGTCCGCGACTCGCTTGAGCATTTGCATGATGACCGGGTGTGGCGACTCACCGCCCTCCACAAACTTGTCGTTCAGCAGCCCCATGTATTCGCCCTCGGTCACGGGGTTGCCATCCAGCACGGCGTCGCGCACGGCCTGGGTGACTTCCAGCGTGGTCACCTCGCCGGCGGCTTCGCTCATTGCTTCGGCGTTGTCCTCCGACGAGTCGGCGGGATTGAACGCCAGGGCGGCGGAAAAGCCCTGTGGCAGGGTTCGCGTGGCGATTACGTGCACGTTCTTTTCGGACTGCTCGGCCGCCTGCCGCGCCGTCAGGTAAATGTTGGAGTTGTTAGGCAGCACGACGGCCCAGTCGTCGGGCGTTCGATCGATGGCTTCCAGCAACTCGCCGGCGCTGGGATTCATGCTCTGGCCGCCGCGCACGACGTCCACGCCGAGGCTGCGGAACACTTCTTCGAGCCCATCGCCGCTGGCAACCGCGATCACGCCGTTGGCCGGCGGTGGCGGTTCGGTCGACTCGGCCAGCGCCCCCTCGAAGTTGCGCGCTTGCTGCAGGTCCATGTTGTCGGCTTTGAGTTGATCGATCTCGCCGTAGGCCATGGCCGCGTTAAAGACGTCGCCGGGCTTCTCGGTGTGAATATGCACGCGCACCAGGCTGGCGTCGCCCACGACCAGAAGGGACTCACCGACCTTGGCGAATTCGTTTCGCATGGCATCGGCGTCCAGGTCGGTGCCGTGCACCACGAACTCGGTACAGAAGCCGTGCTCGTCGCCCTGGTGGGTCTCGGCGAACGCGGCAAAAACATCCGTGGCGCGATCCAGATCAGCTGTCTCCGGTAGCGGCTCGCCGCGCATGGACCGCAGCAGGCCCTCGTAGATGACGTGTAGGCCCTGGCCGCCCGCATCCACCACCCCGGCCTCGGCCAGCACGTCCAGCAGATTGGGCGTATTGGCCACGGACTCGCGGGTCGCGTCGACGACCTGCGCAATCAACTCCTCGACCGACTCCACCTGCGCCTGGGCCGCCTGGGCCGCCTCGCCCGCGTCGCGAGCCACGGTCAGGATGGTGCCTTCCACCGGATTCGTGACAGCTTTGTAGCCAACCTGATAGGCGCGTTCCAGGGCCAAGCTGAACTCGGAGATGCCGAACTCGCGATAGCCGTCGAGACCGTCGGCGAGTCCGCGAATAATCTGCGACAGAATGACGCCGGAGTTGCCGCGCGCACCCAACAGGGCGCCGCGCGCCAGGTTGGCCGCGACGACATCGACGTTGTCGGATGGGTTTTCGGTTGCCTCGCGAACCGCGGCGCGCAGCGTGAGCACCATGTTGGTGCCGGTATCTCCGTCCGGCACCGGGTAGACGTTGAGGCGGTCGATCGCCTCGGCGTTGATTTCAAGCCAACGCAGGCTGTATTCGATGGCGTGCATGAAGCGCCGGCCGTCGCGCATGTCTGAGACTTCAGTCCGGGAGCCTGTCAATGTCATTCCGGGCCACGCTCTCGCGGTGCTAGCATGGTGAAACTTGATCTTAGGGACGCGCTCAGGATTGCGTCAACGGAGTAGGTGCGCCCTTGGCACGCTGTGAAGTCTGCGACGCGGGTCCCCAGTTCGGCCGACACATTCGCCACTCGGCGTCCGGCCGCTGGGAACGCAAGGCGCCGCGCAAGCAAAAGATGTGGTCGGTCAACGTCCAGCGCAAGCGGCTGATGATTGACGGGCGCTATCAGCGCGTCAAGATCTGCACGCGCTGCATTCGAACAGTCGACCGGCTGGGCTAGCCCCCGACGTCGCCACGCAGACCGCTAATCGCGGCGGCGACGCCCCGCGAATCACCGAAAATCGCCGATCCGGCCACGATGACCTGTGCGCCGGCCCTGACCGCCGAACCCGTTGTCGACGCGTTTAGTCCGCCGTCGACCTGGAGCCAGCGGTCCCGGTCACATTCATCCATCCGATGGGCCACCTGCTCGATCCGGGGCAGCATCTCCGGCATGAAGGACTGTCCGCCCCGTCCCGGTTCTACGGTCATCACCAGCACGATGTCGGCAAGATCAAGGTAGGGCCAGAGGGCCCAGGCCGGCGTCCTCGGACGAAGCGTCAGACCCGGACGAACACCAAGATCCCGAATTGTCCGCAGCGTTTGATCCGGATTTGGCGTCGCCTCGACGTGGACGGTGATCGAATCGGCGCCGGCCGCGGCGAACGCCTCCAGGTGTGGGTCCACGGGCTCGATCATCAGGTGTACGTCCAGGGGTAGCGTTGTGACGGGGCGCAATGCGCGCACGATCGGTTCGCCGAAGCTGATCTGCGGGACGAAATGCCCGTCCATGACGTCGACGTGGATCCAGTCGGCGCCGGCGACCTCGGCCTCACGGACCTGCTGCCCGAGTGACGCGAAGTCGGCGGAGAGGATTGAGGGGGCGATGAGTACCTGGCTCACGCGACTAGCTCCCGCATGCGATTCGGCCCGCGCGGCACCCGGCACACGTGCCGAGCATCTCGGCCAACCCTGACCCACGCCCGATACGGCTCCGAAGATAATTGGAATCGCTCAGGTGCGCACGCGTCGACGACGTCTCGTCGACACGGAAGAGCCTGTGGCTAGTCGCGTGATCCGGGTTGCTTGTCAGCCCTCAGCGCCCCGGCGTGCAATTGTCCACAGGCTCCTGAAATATCGCGTCCGCGGGTTCGACGAACCGTGGCGCGCAGACCGTGCTCCCGCAGCTTGTCGCGGAAGGCCCGGACCCCGGGGCGGGGCGTGGGATGAAAGCGAGCGCCGGGATAGGCATTGAACGGAATCAGGTTCACGTGGCACCGCTGACCACGTAGCAGACGGGCCAGGTCGGCGGCCTGCGACGTGCTGTCGTTCACCTCGTCCAGCAGCGTGTATTCGTACGTCACGCGCCGGCGGGCCTGTTGCTGAAATCGGCGGCTGGCCTCCATGAGTGAGTCCAGGCGGAAGCGGCGGGCGACGGGGACAAGTTTCGTTCGCAGGTCGTCGTCAGCCGCGTGCAGCGATATCGCCAGGCTTACGGGCAGATTCCAGCCGGCCATGGCGTGAATGCCTCGCGGCAGACCAACGGTGGAGACGGTCACTCGGCGTGGGCTCAGGCCGACAGCCGCAGGATCCACCAGAGCCCGAACCGCGACCTCCACCGCCCGCACGTTCGCCAGCGGCTCACCCATCCCCATGAACACGGCCCGGTCGGGGGTGCGATCGGCACTTGATCGCCGTCGAAAGTGCAGGAACTGGTCGACGATCTCGCTGGACGACAGGTTGCGGGTGAGACCCATGGCGCCAGTGGCGCAAAAGGTGCAGCCCATCCCGCAGCCGGCCTGGGAACTGAGGCAGATGGTCGTGGCGCCGGAACGCTCGGTTGGCATCTGCACCGTCTCCACCGGCGCGCCGTCGACGGTCTGAAACAGGGTCTTGCGCGTGCCATCGGCGGAAGTTTCGCTGCGAACGGCTTGCAGCGCCTCGTATTTGAACAGCTCGGCGAGCCTGGCTCGCAACCCGGCCGGCAAGGTCAGAATCTGCTCGAAGCTCGTCGCCGCTTCGCGGTAGACCGCGCGGTTGACCTGGTCGATTCGGTAGCGCGGTTCGCCAGACAAGGCTGCACGCAGAGCCCCCGCAGACACCCCGGTTATTGGCGGACGAACCGGCAGGGAGCCCGGAGGACCGCTCATCCGAGCGCCTTTGCGCTAGTCGCGACTGCCGGAGAGAGCCAGCAAGCGCAGGGCGAAGTAGAGCACCTGCATCAGCGCGATGAACATTGCGGCGATGTAGGTAAGGGCCGCGGCGTCCAGCACTTTCTTGGCGTGCAGCCGCTCAGCGCCGCTGATGACGTGGACGCTCTCCATCATCTGGATGGCCCGCCGGCTGGCATCAAATTCGACTGGCAAGGTGATGAGCGCGAACACGAAGGCCGTGCTGAACAGGGCCAGGCCGATCCAGGCCACCGCCAGACCCAGTTCGCCGCCGCCCGTGAACATGGCCAGCAGGAACCCGCCGATCAGCATGAAGTAGCCAAAACGGGAACCGAACGTCGTGATCGGAACCATGGCCGTCCGCAGCACCAGGAAGGGGTAACGGAGCTTGTCCTGCATGGCATGGCCGGCCTCGTGGGCGGCAATCGCCACGGCCGCCAGCGAGTTGCTGTCGAATACCCCGTCCGAAAGGCGCAGCACCTTCTTGGTCGGGTCGTAGTGATCCGTGAGCTCACCCGGAACACGCTTGACTTCAACGTTGTACAAGCCGACGGCGTCCAACAGCCGCCGTGCCGCCAGGTGCGCCGGAATGCCCGAACTGGACATGACCTGGGAGTACTTCCTGTATGTCCCCTTGACGCGGTTCTGCGCCCACATGGCCAGGATGAAGGCCGGGGCAATCAGGAGGAGATACAACGGGTCAATGAAGGGGAAAAACACGATGAGCGGGCCTCTGCGCGCAGTCGCTGCGGTTTGCGCTGCGTCTCCGAGTTAAGGGTAGCACCGGGCCGGTTCGGCACCGTAGCGGAGCTTCCAGTCATTCGATGATCCGCGGCCTTGCCTGCGGAAAGGGACGGCCCCACGGCACCTGGAGCAGACTCCCGTAGCCGCGAGCAAACGCCGCCGCGTCCATGCGCCTCCGGCCCGCGGGTTGCAGGACGCGAACGGCCAGGGTTCCCGTGCCGCAGCCGAGTTGGAGTTCGTCGTCGACCAGGCGAGCCTCGCCGGCACCGAGCCGTGCCTCGCCAACGCGTACGTCATGCAGGACGCAGATTGCCTCCCCGGCCTTGACGCGCGTCCCGGGCCAGGGCTGAAAGGCCCGCCAGCGGCTGTACAGGTCGCGAGCGGATAGGCGGAGATCGAGTTCGGCGTCGGCGCGTTCCAGTGGCCGGGTCAGCGTTGCCTGTTCCTCGTCCTGGGGTTGCTCATCCAGCTCTCCCGCCACCCAGGCCGGCAGCATGCGAACCAGGAGGTCGGCCGTGGCTTCGGCCAGACGAACGTGCAGCTCCGCTGCCGTTTCGTCAGGTTCGATCGGCGTGCGTCTGACGGCCACGATCGGCCCGGCGTCGAGCGCGCGCACGAGCCGAATCAGGGTTACCCCGGTCTCTATTGCGCCGTCGAGCAGGGCGCCCTGGACGGGAGAGGCGCCGCGATACGCCGGCAGCAGCGACGGATGGGCATTGACTATGCCGGGCGGTGCCAGGCGTCGGAGCGACGCTCCGAGAAGCCGACCATAGGCGATACAGACAAGGGCGTCGGGCTCATAGGAGGCGATGGCCTCAAGAGCCTCCGCCCGGTTTGGGTTCGGCGGTTGGAAGAGGTCCAGGTCCAGTTGACGGGCCGCGGTTGCGACCGGAGGCGCCGTCAGCCGTCCGCCGCGACCCATGGGTCGGTCGGGGCGAGTGACCACCAACGCCAGGTCGAACTTGGTGGTCAGTCTTTGCATCGAAGGGACCGCGAAGTCGGGGGTGCCGAAGAAGACGATTCGCATGTCGCCTAGGACGCGCGCAGCTCTTGCGCTTCAGGTGAGCGCGGGTCAACGAAGCGCAATCTCTCGGGGTCGACGAGACGGTCGGTGAAGATTACGCCGTCCAGGTGGTCGACCTCGTGCAGCACCACGCGGGCGGCCAGGCCTCGCAGCCGGCGGCGCACGGGCTTGCCATTCAGCCCCACGCCCTTCACCGTCACGTCCGTGGCTCTCTCCACTGGTCCGTACCAATTGGGCAGGCTGAGACAGCCCTCGTCTTCGACGGCGGCACCGCTGGCGCGGACGACCTCCGGGTTGATCAGGGCGAAGCGCTCGTCGCCCGTGTCGGCCACGATCACCCGCCAGGGTCGGCCGACTTGTGTTGCCGCCAGCCCAGCCCCTCGATTGGCCTGCATGGTCTCGAACATGTCCTCCACAAACGTTCGCAGGCCGGCCGACACGCCCCGAACGCGGCTGGCCTTGCGGCGCAACATGGGGTGATCCACGGGGAGGACAGTGAGAACGGCCATGCTGGTTATGTCAAGTCCAGGGGGTCGGCGTCCAGGGTCCAGCCGCCGTGGAAGAGAGGCAACGCCTTTTCCGCATCCTCACCCTGCAAGAGTAGTTGCCACTGATATTGACCGCGCTGTCGGTAGATGAAGGCCGGCGCCGGACCTAGCACGTCGATGTCGAGCGGCGCGCCGGCGGCAACGACCGTGTCGAGCTCCCGCCGCGCACGTCGCGCTTCCTCTTCGGCGCGGGTTTCGCTGGCGTGGCCGAAGGAGGCCTTGATGAGCGGGCGCAGCGGCGGCAAGCCTTCGTTGCGGCGTTGCTCCATCTCGGTTCGGAAGAAGCGAAGGTAACTGTTCGTCTGCAGGGCCTGGATGACGTGGTGCCGGGGCGTCATGGTTTGAACCACGGTACGCGCCGACGCTTCGCCGCCGGTCGTCAGGTTCCGCAGGCGCAACAGCGTGAGCAGCACGCGCTCCGGGGCCAGGAAGTCGGGAAACTGTAGCCCGATGTCGGCCTGTACGATCCCCAGCACGTCGGCCCGCAGACGATTGCCGTAGCTCAGCAGGCGCTGCGTGCCCACCAGAACTTGCACCGCGCCGTGCCCGAACGCCGAAACGTCGGCATCCATTGCGTGCGCCGGCCGGTCGCTATCGATCCGCGCCACCGCCGTGCGCGGAAGCAGGTGCGTGACCGCTTCGGCCACGGCCTCGCTGCCGTAGCCCCAGAGGCGCAGGCGATTGCCCTCGCAGACCGGGCACCGACGCGGCACGCGGCCGCGCCAGTTGCAGATGTGACAGACGATCTGCCCCGACTGTCGATGCTGCACCAGTCCGGTGCTGCAGCGCGGGCACTCAAAGACATGGGCACAGGTGCGGCATATCGTCAGCGCCGCCATGCCGCGCCGGTTGACGTACAGGACGGCTCGGCCCTCTGCCGCCAGGATCTCGCGCAACGCCTCGTACAACACGCGCGAGACTGCCCCGTAGCGCCCAACCGCGGGAGCCCGGCGCGTATCCACAATCTCAGCGTCCCCCGAGGAGCGTCGCACCCCCGATAGGCGATCCGGGTCGTCGTGCAACCGCGTCAATCGCATTCGAGGCTCCGCCATGACCAGGCGTGCCTGGCCAATCTCGATGGCGTGAAACGTGGCGACGCGCGGCGTTTCAGTTCCGAGCAGCAGGGGACAGCGGAAGAGTTCGGCCAGCCTTTTGGCGCAGATCGGGACGTGGAACCTGGGCGCGACACGGTTCTTGTGCCCGGCGTCCTCTTCGCGATCCACGATCACCAGGCCCACGCGCGTAAGCGGCGCGAACGTGATGTCGCGGGTGCCGACCAGCACGTCGATCTCCCCGGCCCGCAGCGAGCGCCACAGTGACACGCGCTGGGCCGGCGTCCGCGCCCGCGTCGCGTCGGCCACGGTCAGGCTTACCCGAGCAGCCAGCCAATCAGCCACGTCGGCGGCGGTGGACGCGTCCGGTGCCACGACCAGTGCCTGGCGCCCCTCCGAGGCGACAGGCCTGATGGCGGCGGCGTAGAGGGTCCGTCGTTCGAACTCGACGCCCTGAACCACCAGCGTGTCGTGCGTGCTGCCACCCAGCGATCGCCCGAGCTTCGTCCAGGCAGCCGCGTCGGGCGTCGCGCCGACGTCGGCTGCGCCGGCCGAGCCATCCACGATGTACGACGCCGACCAGCGCTTTTCAACCCGCGCCAGACCGCGCGCAACCAGGCCTTGCAGCGACGGGCCGGACGCCGAAGCCTCACGCAATGCCAGCGCGGCCGGCATGGGACCGTCGGCGCGCCGGAGGCGCTCCCAGAGCGCTCGCTGCCTGGGTGCCCGCCGCAGCAGATCGGCTGGACACTGGCCGTCTGGCACGGGCAGGGCCGTGACGCACCGCTCCGCCGCCGGCTCGGGAAACCGCAGGTTGACATGACGCGCCACCAGCCCCTGGCGTACCAGGCGAGCTACGCTCCGGGTTGCCGCCGTTTTGCCAAGCCGGCTACGGAGGGCGGCCTGCGAGTGCACACCGCGCGCACGCAAGAGATCAAGCACACGCTGTTCACTCGCCGCAAGTTTCTTCGCCGGCCCACTCCGGTTAGTTGCCGCGAACTCCGCATGGAGGTGGTTGGCCAGACGAGGCGGCCCAACGAGATCCAGCAACGCCCGCAGCGGCGCTCCGTACCGCGCGGCCACCCAGCGCGCCAGCGCAAGCTGCCGAGCGCCGATCAGCGGCGGTTCCCAGACCAGTTGCAGCAGATCGCGCGTCTCCTCCACCGGCGAACTCGCGGCCAGCGCCGTCACGACGCCCGGAAGTTGCCGCGCGCCGAACGGCACCATGACCAGTTGGCCGGGACGCAGCTTGTCGCGCAGACGGTCGGGGACGCTGTAGTGGAAGGTCTGGTCGCCACGCACGTCGCCGGCCGCCACGATGACCTCGGCAAAGGCCGGCGCCGTCGCGTTCATGACGCTAGCTCTCGGATCGGACGGGGGTCAGTGCAGTCGCCACCGCGGTTCGCTCGGGCGTCCGGCGGACTGAGGACACGATCTCCCACACACCGTCGACCACGCGGTCCAGGTCGCCCGTCGTGTTTACGACGCGAAAGTCGGCCTCCTCAGCAAAAGACAGTTCGTAGTCGCGCATCGCCGCGATTCGACGCTCGATCTCCTGCGGCGATTCGGTGGCGCGGGTCCGCATGCGGCGCTCGGCCTCTTCTGGAGAGGGCGGCTCCACGAAGATCGCAATGGCGCCCGGATAGCGGCGCTTGAGTTCACGCGCGCCCTGGACATCGAGTCGCAGCATCACGTCTCGCCCCTCCAGCAGCGGCTCGCGCACCTGGTGAATGGGCGTGCCGTAGCGCCGTCCGTACACGCTGGCCGTCTCGAGAAACCAGCCGTTGAGCAACCGCTCCTCGAACTCCGCGGCGCTGAGAAAGAAATGGTCGATGCCGTTCCGTTCGCCCTCGCGAGGCTCGCGCGTCAGGGCGGTAATCGCGAAGCTCAAGTCGGCGCCACGGTCTCGCAGCACACCGATCACCGAGTCCTTACCGGCGCCCGAAGGTGCGGTAACGAGAAACAAGAGCCCGCTGCGCGGCGAATCAGTCGCAGGTGACACGCGTCGCGGCATCCTCCCGGGCGCGCGGCGTCAACACCAGCGCCTGCGCTCAGCTTACGCGCGTGCCCGCCACGACGCGCGGATGGCCGGCGAGGTCCCGATGCACGGCCGTATCCTTGAATCCGGCCTCGCGTAGCAACATTGCAACCGCGCCGGCTTGCCCGGGCCCGATCTCGAAGGCGGCGGAGCGTGCCCGCCCGCGACCAACCTGCGCAGCGACTACGCGAATTACCGCCAGTCCGTCCGCCCCGCCATCCAGTGCCACCCGGGGCTCCCAGCGCGAGACCTCCGGCTCAAGCGTGTCCAGCACCGCCGATGGGATGTAGGGCAGGTTGGCAACCACGACCGAGTCCTCGAGGCCGATTGCCGCCGAACCGTCGCCGTGTCGAAAGTCCACCCGTTCCTCGAGTTGCAGCCTCCGGGCATTGCCGCTGGCAACCCGCAGTGCCGCGTGTGAACAGTCCCAACCGACCACGCAACGCCCGGGACGCTCGTCGGCCAACGCCAGGGCAATGGCTCCGCTGCCGGTCCCAATGTCCGCCAGGACGGAGCCCGGGCTCGCGTCCCATCGTTCCAGGCCAACCTCAACCAGCAGCTCGCTCTCGGGCCGCGGGATTAGTACATCCCGATTCACCGAGACTTGCAGCCGGCGGAAGGCCCTGGTCCCGGTGATGTAGGCCACTGGCTCACGCCGCTCGCGCCGCTGTGTCGCGGCCTCAATCGACCGCAGGTTCCCGGGACGCAGCTCAGCGTCAAGCTGCAACGCAACCTGTTCGGGAGCGACCCCAAGCACGTGCCCGATCAGTACGTTCGCGTCCAGCGCGGGCGATTCCACGCCGGCCGCGCGAAGACGCGCAATGGTTGAGCGACGCAGGTCCGCGAGCGAGCTACCCAGCGCCGATGTCAGCAAGGCCCGCCAGCTCCCGGTCCCGCTCCGCTTGCCGCAGGGGGTCGACCAGCCGATCCAGGTTTCCATCCAAAATCGAGGGCAGGTTATGCACCGTCAGACCCACCCGGTGGTCGGTTACGCGGTCCTGCGGGAAGTTGTAGGTGCGAATCTTCTCGCTGCGGTCGCCGCTGCCGATCTGGTCGCGACGGGCCTGCCCACGCTCCGCAGCCTGGCGTTCCCGTTCCTGTTCCAGCAGGCGAGCCCGCAGCACCTGCATGGCCTTGACGCGGTTTTGCAGTTGCGATTTCTCGTCCTGGATGCTCACCACGGTATTCGTTGGCAGGTGAGTCACCCGAACGGCGGAGTCGGTGGTGTTGACGCTCTGCCCTCCGTGTCCGCTCGAGCGGAATACGTCCACCCGCACGTCCGACTCCGGAACTTCAATGTCGATCTCTTCGGCTTCGGGCAGCACGGCCACACTGGCCGCGGACGTGTGAATGCGTCCTCCGGCTTCCGTCACAGGCACGCGCTGCACGCGGTGCACGCCGCTCTCGAACCGGAAGGCGCCGAACGCCCGAGCCCCGACCAGGCGCAGGATGCCTTCCTTGACGCCGCCTCGGTCGGTCCCGTTCACAGTTAGAGGTTCCACCTTGAGCCGCAGCCGTTCCGCGTAGCGGGCGTACATCCGCAGCAAGTCGCCAGCGAACAGCGCCGCCTCTTGGCCGCCCGTGCCCGCGCGGACCTCGACGATGGCGTTGCGCGCGTCGTCGGGATCGTCGCTGACCAGAGCCTCGACAGCCCGCGCCTGAATCTTTGCGATCTCGCCCTGTACCTCATCCAGTTCGTCGCGCGCCAGTTCGGCCAGTTCGGGGTCCTCTGACGCCAACAGTTCGCGTGCTTCACTCACACGATCCCGCGCCTCCGATAGTTCGTCGTGCAGACGGGCCGCGGGTTCCAGCTGTGCCATTTCCCGGCCCAGGCTTGCAAGGCGCCGCGAGTTCAATGCGCCGCCGGCCGACGCGAGTTCCGCCGTCAACTCGTCGTAGCGGCGCCGCGCCTCAGCCAGCCGGTCAATCATCGACGACCACCGCGTTGACGGCGGCCGGCCGCAGTTCGGCCAAATCGTCCTCGCGCCCCAACACGTGATCCATTGCCGTAATGGCCACTTCGAGCTGATCGTCGTCGGGTTCGCGCGTAGTCATTCGTTGGAACCACATACCCGGCATCGCCGCCCAGCGCGCCAGCACATGCCCCTGATAGCGGGCCGTCAACATGATGTACTCGTATCCAACGCCCGCGATCAGCGGCAGCAAGACGATGCGGGACGCAACGCGAATCGCCATTGGGGGCCGCCCGAGCAGCGCAAACACGATGATCGAGATTGCCACCAGCGTGACGATGAATGACGTCCCGCAGCGCGGGTGCGCCAGCCCAAACCGCCGTACGTTCGACACGGTCAACTGTTCGCCAGCCTCCAGCGTGTTGATGGTCTTGTGCTCGGCGCCGTGATACATCCACACGCGTCGGATGTCGGGCATCAGGCCGATCAGCGCGATGTACGTAACGAATACGGCCATTCGCACCGCGCCTTCAACCACGTTGCTGACGAAGTCGGATTCAACCAGGCCATCCGTGAACGACGTCAGCACCAGCGGCAGCACAAAGAAGAGGCCAATGCCGACGACCAGGCCGATCACCAGGCTGCCGGTCATCATCCCGCCGGCGGCGCCGCCCGGGCCCTCGTCCTGGTCTTCCTCTTCCGCCAGCTGCACGTTGGCCGAAAAGTTAAGGGCGCGAAGACCGATGGCCAGCATTTCCCACAGCGCCACCACGCCGCGCACGAACGGCACGCGGCGCAGCCGCTGCGAGAGCCGTCGGGGATCCAGCGCCTCCGTCTTGAGCACGATGTGCCCGGCCGGGTGCCGCACCGCCGTCGCGGCGGCCCGGCGGCCACGCATCATCACGCCCTCAAGTACGGCCTGGCCGCCATAGTTGATGCGAAGTTCGTTACTGCCGTTTGAGGACGCGGACATGTGAATCGTGCCGCTTAATCTTGGACCGCAGCGGCATCTGGCCGCCGGTGCGGCTGGTTAAGCGCGGGACCTGCGCCGGCGCCGCTCGAACCGCTCCACCTGGCCGGTCGAGTCCACCAGCCGCTGCTGACCGGTATAGAACGGGTGGCAACTGGAGCAGACATCGACATGGATCGAGGACGTCGTGGCTCGCGTTTCAAACATGTTGCCGCAGGAGCACGTCACGCGACACTCCACGTACGCAGGATGGATCTCGGGGTTCAACGTTGGGGGCCTCCGTCGGTCACGGCCCTAGTATAGAGGCGGTTGACGCCACCTCCTACAAGTGTGCGTCGCCTTAGCGCCGCGGGATGCCTCGTCGCCGTGGCGCGCGGCTCAGGATTGCCAAGAGCACCCCGAGAAACGCCGCCAGGCCCAGAAACGCAAAGATCTTGTCGAGCCGTTCCACCAGCAGCGCGATCACGCCCAGTACGCCTGCCAGCGCGTAGTACATGAGCGCGATCACCGGTTGCGGCACGCCGGCCTCCCACAGCCGGTGATGCAAGTGCTCGGCATCTCGTTCCGCGAAGCGCCGGCCGCTGGCCAGGCGCCGCCCGATGGACCAGGCGATGTCCAGGATCGGTACGCCCAGAACCAGGATGGCGGTGGCCAGCTTGGCCGGACCCATGATGGCGATCACCGCCAGTGCGAATCCCAGGAAGTGCGAGCCGGCGTCGCCCATGATGATGCTCGACCGGTAGATGTTGAATGGCAGAAAGCCGAGAACCACGGCCACCAGGACCAGGGCCAGGGTCGCGGTCTCCGGCAGGCCGAGCCGCATTGAGAGCGCGATCAAGACAATCGCAGCGATCGTCACCACGCCGCCGGCCAAGCCGTCAAGCCCGTCCACAAAGTTGATGGCGTTCATCATGCCCGTAATCCAGAAGAGCGTGAACGGGATCACGATGGCCACGTGCAGGAGCACCACGCCCGCCTCGAACGGATTGCTCACGGCCTCGATGCGGACCCCAAGAATCAGCGGGACCGCCGCGGCCGCCAGCTGCGCGACAAACTTGTCGCGCGGACGCATCCCCCGCAGGTCGTCCACCACGATGAAGACCACCAGCAGCGTCGCGCCCAGCAGCAGCCCCACGGTCTGGCGGTCCAGCGGCCAGGCCACCACCAGCACGGTAATCACGAACGCCCCGTACATGGCGACGCCGCCCAGACGGGGCACCGGCACGGCGTGAATCCGCGCCGCCCCCGGCCTGTCCATCCAGCCCCGCCGCGCGGCCAGCGTGCGGACGCCCAGCGTGAACACCAGCGCCAGCGGTGCGCCAATGATCAGCGCCAGCCAGTTGAGGTCAGCCATGAGTCTCGGCACCTGATGTTGACCCGGTATTTCGGCGCCGCATATACTTAATCCGATTAGCGGGGTGGCGGGTCATCATCAGGAGGCGCCTGACCGAAATCGCGCGGCCCAGTTGACCAACCCGCCAGCACCCGCCAGAACGGCGGGTTTTTTTGCTCGCCGGAATTGGGGGATTCATTGGTTCATATCACCATCGGCGCCAACGAGAGCTTTGATGCGGCCCTTCGCCGTTTCAACAAGAAAGTGCAGCAAGAGGGCATTATCACGGAGACCCGGCGTCGAAAGGCGTACGACAAGCCCAGTGTGCTGCGCAAGAAGAAGGAAGCCACCAAGCGCCGCAAAGCCCGGCGGGCAGCCATGAAGGCGGCCGAAGCCGAGGCCCGCGCCCTTTAGCCAACTCAGTCCCTGCCCCGCATGGCGCTAATCGACCGCCTCACCGGGGATTTGCGAGCAGCGCAGCGCGCAAGCGACGCGGATCGCGTGCGTGTGCTACGCACCCTCATCTCCCAGATCAAGTACGAAGCCAAGGAATCCGGCGCGTCCACGGACGATGCCCTGGTCATACGCGTCATTCAGCGTGACATCCGTCGCCGTGACGAAGCCATTCAACTTTATGTCAAGGGCGACCGCCCCGCGCAAGCCGACGCCGAACGCGCCGAGCGCGCCATCATCAGCGCCTACCAGCCGGATGAAATCGATAGCGACGCCATGGAGGCCATCGCGCGCGAAGTCATCGACGAAGTCGGGGCTACTACCCGCAGGGACATGGGCAAGGTCATGCGCCCTCTCATGGCACGGCTGCGCGAACAGGGAACGGTCGACGGACGCGCCGTGAATGCGCTCGTTGGCAGACTCCTCGGCGGCGGCTGAACCGCCGGCCCCGGCGGACGGGGCGAACTGCCTACACGTTCCTGTCGACGAGGGTCTCCCCTTGCCCGGCGTACTGGCCCAGCTGATTGACCCCGTGGCGGCCGCCGTGCATGACCACACCAACATGACCGGTATGGTGGCCCTGCGCCTTACCGACGATGCGGAAATGGCCCGGCTCAACGGCGCCTTTGCTGGCAAGCCCCGCGCCACCGATGTCCTTGCCTTCCCCAGCGGAGATCCGGAGAGTCCGGGCGACATAGCCATCTCGCTGGAACGCGTGCGCTTGCAGGCCGCCGCCTACGGACACGGCGACGAACGCGAGTTCGGCTACCTGCTCACGCACGGCCTGCTGCACCTGGCCGGCTTTGGCCACGACGACGACGCTGAGCAGCGCCAGATGCGCCGTGTCGAGGAGTCCGTCATGGCCGCCGTCGGACTCGCACGCGGCCAAAAGCCCCTCCGCTAACGGTGGCTGGGCTCACGATTGCCGCTCCGGCCAAGATCAACCTGGGTCTTGAAGTCCGCGGACGGCGCGACGACGGGTATCACGAGATCGTCACTATCTTCCAGGCACTCGACTTCGGCGACACGGTGCACCTGACCCCGGCGTCGGCGATCCAGGGCGAAAGCGCGGTGGACGGTCTGGATGCCACCTCTGACCTTGCCTTCCGAGCGGCCTACGAATTGCAAGAACGCATCGGCGGGACCAGCGGCGTGCATATCAGGATTGACAAGCGCATTCCCGTCGCGGCCGGGCTCGCCGGCGGCAGCAGCGATGCGGCCGCCGTTCTGTTGGGACTCAGCCGCCTGTGGGCGGCCGATCCGGACTCAGTGGCCGGATCCGCCAGCGCGCTTGGCGCGGACGTCTCATTCTTTCTTCGTCCGGGAACCGCGCTGGGGCTGGCCCGCGGCGACGACCTGCGGCCCCTACCACCGGCGCCGCCGCACTGGGTCGTGCTTGTCCGGCCCGACGCTGAGATATCCGCCCGCGACGCCTACGCTGAGTTGCGCCCCGCCGAGTGGTCGGGCGGTCACTCCACGCTGCAGCAGGCGGACGCCGTTCGACACAGCCGCTTCACACCACAACTGCTGACCAATGGCCTGCAGCCCGCCGCGATCCGCCTGGTGCCTGAGGTGGCCGAAGTTCTTCGCGCCCTGGAGTCGGCCGGAGCGAATCCCGCGCTCCTGGCCGGCAGCGGACCAACCTGCTTCGGGCTCTTCCCAACCAGGGCAGCCGCGAGAACGGCGGAAGCCCAGATGAAATCGCCCGGCTGGTGGACCCGGACTACTCGCTTCGTGACCCCGCCGCACGCCTCCGGCCGTCAGCTTTGACCGGCCACCGGCGCCTGCCTACGCTTACCCTGTGGGGAGTGGCCAAGTGGTAAGGCAACGGGTTTTGGATCCGTGATCGAAGGTTCGAACCCTTCCTCCCCAGCCGACGAACGCCGGTGACCCGGACTCCGAGGTGATTGGCGCGGCCGGCATCGTCATGGCGGCGGGCAAGGGCACCCGCTTCGCGTCCGACATTCCCAAGGTCATGCACCAGGTGGCCGGGCGCCCCATGCTGGCGCACGTGGTGGAAGCCGGGGCTGCCGCCGGCCTGGAACCCCTGGTTGTGGTCATTCGACCGGGCATGGACGTTGGATCAGCGACGGACGGCGCGGTCACTGTCAATCAGCCTCCCGCCGGCCGCGGCACTGCGTTTGCCGTCGAGATTGGCTTGAGCGCCGTTCCCTGCGACATCGGCACCGTCGTCGCGCTCTATGGCGACTCGCCCCTGGTTCGCCCGGCGACGGTGCGCGGCGTAATCGACGCCCTCCAGAGCGCCAACGCTGCTGCAGCAATTGCCTGGGCGGACGTACCGGACCCGGGCGCCTTTGGCCGCGTCCGCCTGGCCGAGGCCGGCCTGGTGGAGGGGATCGTTGAAGCCTCTGACGCCTCACCTGCCGATCTGGCGCTGACGACCGTCAACGCAGGACCGGCGGCCTTTCGCGCCAGCTGGCTGCGCCGCGTCCTCCCGCGGGTGCAACCCAGCCCCAGGTCAGGCGAGCGCTACTTGACGCAACTCGTCGACCTGGCCACCGAGGACGGCGAACTCGTGGCCGGGTATCAGATCACCGATCTGGACGAGACTATCGGCTGCGACGACCTGGAGAGGCTCGCGGCCGCGGACGCCGCATTTCGTCGCCGCACCTGACCGGTCGCCGGCAACGAGCCGGCGCAAGCCGGATATCATGATCCGGCGAGTGCGCTGGCGGGCTTGACGCCCCGGTACAGCAGGCCCTACGAGGCAGTCACACTGGACGGCGAACTCAAGGTTTTTGCCGGCTCGAGCAATCGGGCTCTGGCCGAGCAGATCGCCATGCGCCTCGACCAACCGCTGGGCTCGGTCACCTTGAAGCAGTTTCCCGATGGCGAAGCGCGCGTCCAGATCAACGAGAACGTACGCGGCACCGACGTCTTTGTCATCCAATCCACCTCCGCGCCGGTTGACGAAAACCTGATGCAGTTGCTCATCATGATCGACGCCCTGCGTCGCGCGTCCGCCGGCCGAATCACGGCGGTCATTCCCTACTTTGGCTACGCTCGCCAGGAGAAGAAATCCACCGGCCGAGAGCCCATTACGGCCAAGTTGGTGGCCAATCTTCTGGAAGCGGCAGGCGCCAACCGGGTCATGACCCTGGACCTCCACGCTCCTGCGGTACAGGGTTTCTTCGACATCCCCGTCGACCACCTACAGGCCTCGCCGCTTCTGGCCGATGCCCTGCACCGCGTCGTCTCCGACAAGCTCGTCGTGGTCTCGCCGGACGCCGGCGGCGTTGCGCGAGCCCATGACTTCAGCCAGCGATTGGAGGACGCGTCGCTGGCCGTTGTCTTCAAGGACCGAATGGCCCCAGATGAGATTCAGACGCTCACCGTGGTCGGCGACGTCGCCGATCGCACGGCCGTCCTGGTCGACGACTTGATATCTACCGGAGGCACGCTGGCCGAAGGTGCGCGTTCATTACTGGACCGTGGCGCCAACGCCGTCTACGCCTGTGTCATCCACGGCGTGTTTGCCAACGGCGCGCTGCCAATGCTGGCGCGTTCGGGGCTGGAGAAGGTGTTCGTCACCGACAGCATTCCGCTGCACAACGGCGCCGACGAAGGCAAAATCGCCCGGGTGGAGACCGCCCAGCTCTTCGCGGAAGCGGTCCGGCGGGTCCACAATGACGAGTCGATTACCGCGATGTTTGAATGACCGCGATGCGGTGCCGCTAGCGGGCGGCCAGCATCTGGGCGTGAGCACCCGTCTGTGCCGCGCGGCAGGGGAGTGGATCCTTTTTGGATCCTGTTAGTTGGGTAGGACTTGCCCTCATTCTTGTGCTGACCGTGGTCAGCACGTTGCTGGTGCTGGCCGAAAACGCCGCGCTGGAGCTTTCCCAGACCGCGCTGGACTCCCTTGACCGCACCGAACCGCGCGCCGCCCACCGCCTTCGCATTCTGCTCAATAACCGATTTCGGTTTTGGGCCAGCGCCCGGATTGGCGCGGCTGTGCTGATCTTTGCCTCAGCGGCGCTTGCGGCCACCACGATCGGCGAGCAGCTCGGCGTCCTGATGGGCGCGCGGCCCGCTGGCGTCGTTCTGTCGCTGGCCGTCCTGAGCGTGCTGCACGCCGGCGGCGCACGCGTGACGCCGCGCATTCTGGCCCAGCGACGTCCCCTTCGAATCGCCCGCCGCTTCTCGTGGCTGATTTACGGCCAGTACCTCCTGTTTCTGCCCGCCAGCCTCCCGTTCGAGCGTCTGCTGTCGCCCAGGGAGCAAGAAGCCTGGCGCGGGCCAGACCCGCAGGACGCCGCGGTCATCGAGGCCGTGGAAGGCGCCCGTGAAGGGGCGATTGACGCCACCGATATCGAGATGATTACCAACGTCATCGAGCTCGGCGACCGGGTCGTGCGCCAGGTCATGACGCCTCGCCCCGACATCGTGGCCGTCAGCGCCGACACACCGCTGCGAACCGCGCTTCGCACGGCCCATGCCGACGGGCTCTCCCGCTTGCCGGTATTTGAGGGCGACCTCGACAACGTGATCGGAATCATCCACGTCCGTGACGGTCTGGCCGAGCTGCTGGAACCCAATCAGACGTCCGACCTCCGCTCACTGGTGCGCGAGCCTCTATTCGTCCCCGATTCCAAGTACGTCGACCGGCTGCTACGCGAGATGCAGGCCGACAATCTCCACATGGCGATCGTCGTGAACGAATACGGCGACACGGCCGGGCTGGTCACGATCGAGGACCTGCTGGAAGAAATCGTCGGCGAGATCGAGGACGAATACGACGTCCCTGACGTACCCATCGTCGCGCTGGGCCCGGGCCGCCTGGTTGTGGACGCCGGGCTACCGATTGCGGACCTCAATGACGAACTTGGCCTGGCGCTCAGCGCCGACGGCGTGGATACCGTGGGCGGCCTGGCCTTCGGCGCGTTCGGCCGAGTCCCGGCCGTCGGCGAATCCGTCACCGTCCCCGGCGCGGTGCTGCGCGTGCATGCGGTCAAGGAAACCCGCATCACCCGCTTGGAAGTCACCCGGCTCGGCGAAGACGGCAATGCCGCCTGACGGGTCGGACGCTGACTCCCGCGTTGTGACCGCCGCGAGATAGGCCGGGAGCCGAGCCATCGACATTTTCGTCGGCCTTCTGATCTTTCTCGGCCTGATCGCCATCAACGGCCTGTTCGCGGGCGCGCAGTTTGCGCTGGTGGCGGTCGACCGTTACGAGGTCGAGACCGCCGCCGCCCGCGGCGCGCGGCGGGACCGCACCGTCCGGCGCGGCCTCGAAACGTTGTCGTTTCAGCTGTCCGGCGCGCAACTCGGCATCACCGTCAGTTCGCTCGTTCTGGGCTTTGTGGTGGACAACGCCATCGGCCCCCTGCTGCGGCCCGCGCTTGCCTGGATCCCCGGAATCGAGAACGGCACGCTCGTCGCCCTCACCGCCGCGCTGGCCCTCGTTTTGGCCACGGTCATTCAGATGGTCCTTGGCGAGCTGGGCCCCAAGAACCTGGCCATCGCCCGGCCGATGGCCACGGCCCGCCTGTTCGTTCCGCCCGCCATGTTCGTCAACACGGTCTTTTCGCCCGTCATTCGTTTGCTCAACGCCATGGCCAACGCCTCAATGCGTGCGGTTGGGCTTGTCCCGCGTGAAGAGCTTGAGGGATTCCAATCCCTGGAAGAGATGCATGAGGCGCTGCGCTGGGCGGCACACGAAAACACCATCGAAGGTGTCGAGTACGAGGTCCTCGATCGTGCGCTTGGCCTTGGTCGAACCACCGCCGGCGACGTGATGGTCCCCAGGTCGCAGGTCATCACCATCTCGTCCACCGCCAACCTGGCCGACCTGGCTCGCAAGTCGTTGGATACCGGCTACTCGCGCTTTCCGATCCGGGACGCCGATGGCCGTGAGTTCGTCGGCATTGCCCACGTGAAAGACGTCCTGGCGCTTCCCGCGCCTGCCCGCGCCGCGACCCCGGTGTCGACCAAGGCGCAGCAAGCATTGGTCGTGCCCACGGCCCGTGACCTGCGCTCGCTGCTCCTCGAAATGCAGGCGGCCCAGCACGCCATGGTCATCGTCCATGACGAGTTCGGCCAGGCCGCCGGCATCGTCACGCTGGAAGACATCGTCGAGGAGTTGCTCGGCAGCATCGAGGACGAATACGACAAGCCCGAACCAGCGTTAGTCACGCCGCTGGACGACGGCGCCTATGACGTGGCCGCTCGGATTCGACGCGACGAACTCAGCGAGGCCACGGGTTTCGAGATGCCGGAGGGTCGGTTTGAGACCTTGGCCGGGCTTGTGGTGACGCTTCTGCAGCGCATCCCGGGAGCCGGTGACGCCGTCTCGTTTCGCGGCTGGACCTTCCGCGTCACCGCCATGGATGGCCGTCGCATCGACCGAATTCGCATGGAACGCCCTGGCCAAACACGACGGAGCGTCGAATGACCACCGTCCTGCTGCTGGTAGCCCTGCTGCTGCTCGTTGTGAATGGTTTCTTTGTCGGCGCCGAAGTCGCCATAACGGCCGCCGCCGCCAGCCGCAGGGGCGAACTTGAACGACGAGCGGCCGACGGCCGCCGCTCCGCCCGCCTGGCCGTCGCCTCCATGCGCGAGCTCTCGTTCATGCTCACCGGCGCGCAGTTGGGCATCACCATGGCCTCGCTGGGATTGGGCTTCGTGGCCGAGCCGGCCATCGCCGACGTACTGGAAGCGGCCCTGGCCGATCGGATCGGCCTGACCGGCGCCCCGTTGCACGCACTGGCCAGCGTCATCGCCTTGTCCATCGTTGTCGTCCTGCACATGGTGCTGGGCGAGATGGCGCCCAAGAACATCGCTATCGCCGAACCCGTGCGCACGCTGCTATGGCTCGCCCTGCCCTATCGGTTCTACGCCAACGCCGTGCGTGGCCTGCTCTGGGTTCTCAATGAACTTGCCAATCTGACTATCCGCGCCTTTGGTGTGGTCCCTCGCGATGAGCTGGCGCCCGCCTACACGCCCGCGCAGATCGGCTCGATGCTGGGCGAACTGCGACGGCTCGGCGCCATCAGTGCTCCCCAGCAGCAATTGGCCGACCGGGCGCTCCGCTTCGCCTCGCGTCCCGTGGAAGAGGTGATGGCGCCGCGTTCGGCCGTCCATGCGTTGCCCGCCGGCATGTCCGTACGCGAGATCGAGCGCCAGGCGGTGGCTACCGGACATTCGCGCTTCCCGGTGTATCGCGAGACACCGGACGTCATCGCCGGGTTCGTTCACGTCAAGGACCTGCTGGCCATCGACCCCGCCGCCATGGACCAGCCGCTGCCGGATGCGGCCGTTCGCCCGCTGCACGTGACGCCGGCCACCGCCCTGGTTGGCGAGTTGCTGGTGGCCATGCGTCGCGAGCGCGCGCACATGTCACTGGTCGTTGATGAACACGGCTCGCCGGCTGGCATCGTCACGCTGGAAGACCTCGTCGAGGAAGTCGTTGGCGAAATCCGCGACGAGCACGACGCGCCCCTGGAGGACGTGCAGCAGTTTGGGCAAGACCGCTTCGTCGTTTCCGGGACGCTGCGCACCGACCGCCTGGTCGAAGCCACCGGCTGCCGGCTGCCGGCCGGAGACTTCACCACCGTCGCCGGGTTCGTCATGCATCGGCTCGACGCCGTGCCCCAGCCCGGCGACTCTGTGGAACACGATGATTGGATCCTGCGCGTCCGTCGGACCCGCGGACCCCGCGTGGAGACTGTGGACGTGATTCGCCGCCCGACGGCCGGAGGGACATCCGGCGCCACCGGCCCGCGCTAGGCTTGCCCGTGGTGGCTCTTCAGCGCTCCAGCACCTACAAGGCCGAAGGCGTCGTGCTCAGTCGCCGAGACTT
This sequence comes from Chloroflexota bacterium, assembly GCA_028874315.1. Classification (GTDB taxonomy): domain Bacteria; phylum Chloroflexota; class UBA11872; order UBA11872; family UBA11872; genus UBA11872. Next base: position 19,448 of record JAPPKM010000027.1, on the reverse strand, counting down.
GGGCGACGCCGACCGGATCGTCACGCTCTTCACGCGTGAGTTCGGCCGCCGCCGTCTCGTGGCTCGCGGATCGCGCCGGCCTACCAGCCAGCTCGCGCCCCACATCGAACTCTTCAGTCGTGTGCGCCTGATGGGCGTGGTGGGAGCCAATCTGGACGTACTTACCCAGGCACAGAGCCTGGAGACGTATCCCCGCTTCCGCGAAGACCTGGCAGCCTTCGCGGCCGCCGGCTGGGCCGTAGAGCTGTTGGACGGCCTCAGCGAGGACGGCGAGGCCGCGCCCGATGCCTATGCCGCCCTGGTCGCCTTTCTTGGCGCCCTCAACCAGGGGGCCGCCGACCCGGAACCGCTGCTCTCCGCCCTGGCCCTTACCTTGCTGGACGTGCACGGCTACGCGCCGGAACTGTGGCAGTGCACCGTCTGCAGCCGAACGATTGAACCCGGAGCCCACGCCTTCGCCCCACGAACCGGCGGCGTGATCTGCTCGACGTGTTCGCAGGACAACGCCAGCCATGCGCTGAGCGTCGACACGCTGAAGACTCTGAGGTTCATTGCGCACGACGGTCTCGCCGGCGCCGCCCGGCTGCGAGCTGACCCGCGCACGCGCGCGGAGTTGCGCACCGCCCTGCGCGCCTACGCGGCCGCCGTCGTCGAACGCGACATCTCATCCGCCCATATCCTGGAACGGGCGGGCGCGGGTTCCGCGCCCCGGCCAGCGCCCGGGGCGTAACACCAACCACGTGGCGTCACACCGCGCGCCATCCCCATGACCCTGGATACACACGAGGACACCCATGCCTGCTCCTGACCTTGAGACCCTGACCTCCCTGGCCAAGCGCCGCGGGTTCGTCTTTCCCAGTTCCGAGATCTACGGCGGCTTCGCCAGCACCTGGGACTACGGTCCGCTGGGTGCCGAACTGATTCGCAACATCAAGGACGCCTGGTGGCGCCGCGTTGTGCACATGCGCCCGGAGGTCGTCGGCCTCAATGCCTCCATCCTCATGCACCCGCGTATCTGGGAGGTCTCGGGACACATCGAACACTTCGCCGACCCGCTGGTGGAGTGCCCGATCTGCCGCCGTCGCTTCCGTCTGGACGACGTGCCCGACGGCAAATGCCCGTACGACGGCGGCCAGCTCACCGATCCCCGCATGTTCAACACCATGTTCCGCACCTTCGTGGGTCCCGTGGAGGACGACGCCTCGGTCGCCTACCTGCGTCCCGAAACCGCCCAGTCCACCTACGTCAACTTCAAGAATGTGCGCGACACCGCCCGCGTCCAGATGCCGTTTGGCATCGCCCAGATCGGCAAGGCCTTCCGCAACGAGATCACCACCGGCAACTTCATCTTCCGCAGCCGCGAGTTCGAGCAGATGGAACTGCAGTACTTCGTTGAGCCCGGCCAGGACGACGAATCCCACGAGGACTGGGTCGACGCCCGATTCGCCTGGTGGCAGGACCTCGGGTTGGAACCGCGACGCCTGCGCCTGCGCCCCCACAGCCCCGAGGAACTGGCCCACTACGCCAAGGCCACCACCGACATCGAATATGAATTCCCATTCGGCTGGGGCGAACTGGAAGGCATCGCCAACCGCACCGACTTCGACCTCAAGCGCCACGCCGAGGCCAGCGGCACCGATCTTTCATACTTCGACGACGCGGCCAGGCAGCACGTGACGCCCTACGTCATCGAACCGGCGGCCGGCGTCGACCGCGCGGCCCTGGCCTTCCTGTCCGACGCCTACACCGTGCAGGAAGTGGCCGGGAAACCGCGGACGTTCCTGAACCTCGACCCGAGGCTTGCCCCATTCAAGGTCGCCGTATTCCCGCTCGCCCGCAACCGGCCGCCGCTGGTAGAACTTGCTACCCGTATCGCCGACGACCTGCGCGCCAATTGGCCGATCTTCTACGACGCCAGCGGCTCCATCGGCCGCCGCTACGCCCGCCAGGACGAGGCCGGTACGCCCTTCGCGGTGACCATCGACTTCGACTCGCTCGACGACCAGACCGTCACCGTGCGCGAACGCGACTCCATGCGGCAGGAGCGAGTCGCCTCCGACGGCCTGCGCGCCTACTTCGCCGACCAGCTCGCCTGGTAACCCGCGCCAATGTCGGCCCCCGCTCCACCCTCTCCCACCGGGAGAGGGCCGGGTGAAGGTCCTCCGCCCGAGTCGCCGCCGCCCGGCTCCTACTCCACCCTCGAACGCCTGCTGCTAGCCCCACTCCGACGCCTCGGCGGCCACCTCGTTCGGCCGGTTATCAAGACGCTTGCCGCCGCCCGCGTCCACCCGAATGCGCTTTCACTTGGACAGATTCCGCTCGGATTCGTTGTCGCCTTCCTGATCGTTCCTTTCCCTCGCTTCGCCCTCGCGCTCTTCATCGGCACGCTCGTGCTCGACTTCCTTGACGGCGAATTAGCCCGGGCGCGCGGCTTGGCCTCCAACTTCGGGGCCCTACTGGACCAGGTCTGCGACCACGTGCGCGAACTCACCGTGGTGGGCGGACTCGTGGCCGTCGGCGCCCTGCGCGGCGAGATCGGCGTGGCCTATGCCGCGGCCTACCCGCTCGCCAACGTCCTGCTCTACCTGGCGGACCGCTTTCGCACGCCCCTGCCATTCAGCGTCAAGACCTGGATGGTCTACTACCCCTTCCTGATCGCCTACCTCGGCTGGGGCCTCAACCTCCTCGACCACGCCGCCGCCGCCGCCGCCGCCTTCCTAACCCTCGCAAGCATCCAGGCTCTATGGCGCCTTCGCACGGCCGTCCACTGACCCTGGCTTCGGATTAGCTATAGCGCTCCCGCAGCAACTCAGCCCCTTTACACAACGCCCGCAGCTTCAAATACGCCTCGTCCAGATCCATCGGATTGATGCTGGACGGCGCAAACCCACAGTCGGGATTCAGCGTCAGCCGCTCGGCCGGCACGTACTGCATCGCCGCCTCGGCCCGCTCCGCCACCGTCTCCGGCGTCTCGACGTTGATGTCCGTGTGGTCGATCACGCCCAGGCCGAGCAGCTTGTCGTTAGGGAACTGCGCCAACACCTCGATCCCTCCGGCGTCGGGTGTAGCGAACTCCATGGCAAATCGATGCACGTTCATCCGTCCAACAGCGCCGATTACCAGGCCATACGGCCCGCGCGTGCTGTGCCGGCGGTTGGCGTGCGCGTGGCACAAGTGCACCGAGATCAGCGGGTGGTCCACGCCCTCCACCGCCCCGTTGACGCCCTGCACCGCCATCTCGATCTCGTGCTCAACGTCATCGATCGCAGCCCGCGCCCGGTACTCCGCATCCACCAGCAGCGCCAGCCACGGATCGTCCAGCTGGATCGCGTCCACCCCCAGCGACGTCAGCCGCTGCAACTCCCCGTTGATGATCGGTATGCACGCCTCCATGAAGTCCTCGCGCGTGGCGTACGCCCCCGTGGAGTGCTCCGGACTCCACATGCGCCGCGCGATCGTGTACGGCGAGGGCACCGCCGCCAGCGTCCGCCGCGTGGTCGACCGCTGCACAAATCGCGCCTCGTCCAGCGCAATCGGCCGCTCCTGCCGCAGCGGCTGCGTTACCGCCGGATAGGCCGCCCCACGGCCGCCTGCAATCAGGTCCGGCTCGAACCCCGCCACAGCGTCGGCAAACACTTTCACGTAGCTCTCGCGCCGCCACTCGCCGTCCGAGACGTAGTCCAACCCGGCCGCTTCCTGCATCCGGATCGCCGCCGGTACCGCGTCGTCCAGCACGCGCTCGGCCGCGGCCGCGCTTACCTCGCCCCGCTTACGCCGCTCGATCAGCTCCCGCACCCACACCGGCCGCGGCAGGCTCCCCACCACGAACGTCGGAAACGGCGCCGCGCCCGCCTCGCTCAGTGCAGCACCATCCCGCCGTCCACGCTTAGCGAGATCCCGGTGATGTAGGAGGCGTCGTCACTCGCCAGCATGTAGGCCGCGTTCGCCACGTCCGCGGGAACTTGGTGGCGGCCTATTGGGATCCCGGCAACCCGAACATCCCAGGCCGACTCGTCTTCGCGGCCCTCCAGCTCGGTCAGGTCCGGGTTTAGGTCCTCCCGCCAGAGTCGCGTGTCCACGATGCCGGGGCAGAGGGCAACCACGCGCACACCCGACGGCGCTAGTTCCATGGCGGTGGAACGGGTTATTCCAATTACCGCGTGCTTGGTCGCGCAATAGCAGGCCATATACGGCCGCGCGATCTTTCCGGCGGCCGATGCAATGTTGATGATGATGCCGGAACCGCGCGGCTCCATCCGCCGGGCCGCTTCTTGCACACCCAGGAAGACCCCGCGCACGTTGATGGCAAACATGTTGTCCCACGCGTCCATCGACTGTTCGGCGATAGACGAGGCCCCGCCGATCCCCGCGTTGTTCACCACGATGTCCACGGGACCAAATGCTGTTTCGGCGGCTTCGAACATGGCGGTGATGTCCGCCGGATTTCGCACGTCGGCGGCCTGCGCCCGAGCCGAGCCGCCGGACGCAGCGATGCCTGCCGCAACCGCCTCGGCAGCCTCCGTATCGACGTCGGCCACCAGCACCGACGCGCCCTCGGCTGCGAAGCGTTCGGCAATGGCCTGCCCAATGCCCCGCCCCGCGCCGGTAATCACGGTCACCTTGCCGTCCAGTCCCTTCGCCACGTTCTGACCTCGCCAGTCCCGAGACACGTCCGGCCCGATAGTGGCACAGAGGCCTCAGCCTCCCGAAACTAGGGCGACGTCGCCAGGTAGCAGACCAGCCGCTTGGGAATCCGGAATTCGCGGTCAGCCGCAATCCGCTGCCGAACCAATTCGTCCATCCGACCCACCAGTTCGCGGCGCGTGTCAGCCGCGGGCTCTCGCACGCTGTCCACGGGTCCCGACCCGTAGTACGCCAGCACCGGTTCCGCCGTCCGAAATACCAGAGCATTCACCTGCTCGCGCTTTGCTGCGTCCGGAAAGACGCGCCGCACCTGCCGCAGGTTGTGGTCGCCAAAGCGATCCGTCGTGATCGGCACGTCCGCGTCGATGCCCAGTTCCAGCGCCGCCCGCTCGTGTAATCGCTGGAGCGGCGACTCCCGGCGGTCGCCGTTGGTGGTTAGTGCCACCCGCCCACCAGGTCGCGTCACCCGAGCAAGCTCCATCAGCGCAGCCGGAATGTCCGGGACGTGGTACAGCATGTGATTGGCCATGCTGTGGTCCGTCGCGTCGCTGGACAGCGGAAGCGTTGTCACATCACCTGCCACGTACCCCGCCATCGGCTCGGACACCGACCGAATCATCCCCATCTCACGCTCAACCGCCACGATCCTGACCCCGCGACTACGGAGCGCCGGGTGGTACGCGCCGTTCCCAGCCCCCGCGTCCAGCACCAGGTCCCCAGGTGCCGGCGCCAGCAGGCCAAGCACCCACTCGGGAGTGTTATCGGGACGCTCGCTGTAGCGCCGATGCGTTTCCTGGCGCAAAGCCAGCCGGGCATCGTCCGAGTATTGCTCGCCTAGCCGCTCACGGTCGGTCACGCGCATGCGTCTGGACTCAGGAACCCCATCTGATGCCCCGGCCGCGTCGGCAGTCTGGACGCTCACCTGCTCAACCGTCGAGCCGCCTCGCTCGTGACGGAAGCCGGCGTCCGATGGTCGGCTACCAGACGAGATCGGCGAAGAAATCCGACGCGGCCTGACCCGCTGCTACGTGCCGGACCTACCCCGCAAACCGGTCCACCAGGACGGCAATCAGCGTCCCAACCACGCCAAATCCCAAACCGGCAATCCAGCGGGTAAGCCTGGTCTCCAGGGCATGCAAATCGGCCTTCGTTGCCAGGTGCTTGCGCTCGGCTTCAACGACGCTAAGCCGTTGCTCATATGAGGCGGTGCTCACGGTGTCCCTCCTCGGGAATCGTTACGATTTCACCGCCCCCGGTCAGGATGGCGGACGCATCTGCCACCCAACCGTTTGGTCGATCGTACCGCAGAACTCATCCTTCAATTCCCGGCCGATGGCCCTACGCGGTGTTCGACGCCCACACGCGGACGGTTCCCGTCCAGTTGCCCCGCGGCCCCGCAGAACGTACGTTCACGCCGCCGGGGTCGGCGCCTTCTCGCGCCTTCAAATCGTGAGGTTGTCCTGTGGCCGTCTTTCGCTGTTCCTGCCACCAGATCACCTGGGGCGACAATCTGGTCGAGGCCATCGACGACATCGGTAGCTTCGGCTACGCCGGCACCGAGACCTTCGGCACCGTCGTCACCCAATTCGCCGGCCGCGCCCACGACTTCCAGGCCATGTTGCAAGCCCGCGGCCTGCGCCTCTCGGCCCTCTATGGCGGAGGTCCACTGCACGATCCCGCCCAGCAGGCCGAGGCCATTGCCAACAACCTGGCCATTATCAACTTCCTGCACGAGATGGGCTCCGACCGCCTCGTCCTCGGACCCGGCCGTCGAGACGGCACACCCTCTGCCGAGGACATGGCCAGGTTCGCCAGCGGCGTGACCGAAGTCGCCGCCGCGGCTCGCGACAAGGGCATCGTGGCCGGCATGCACCCGCACTGGAACACGGTCATCGAGCAGCGTGACGAAATCACCCGCTTCTTCGACGCCGTCGACACCGACCTGGTCAAGCTCGCGCTCGACCCCGCCCACATCGCCAAGGCCGGCGACGATCCCGTGGAAGTCGCGTCCTGCTACCGCGACATCCTCACCTACATGCACATCAAGGACTACGTACCCGAACTCGACGTCGAGACGCCCGACGTGGCCAGCGCCCAGGACCACGCCCCCCGCATCGCCTTCTTCGGCGAACTGGGCACCGGCGTCGTCGACCTGCCGGCTCTGCTGGACGTGGCGCGCGAAGCCGGCTACGACGGCTGGCTCACCGTCGAACTTGACCGCTCACAAACCACCCCCCGCCAGAGCCTCGAAGTCAATTCGCGCTACCTCACCGAACGCCTGGGCTTCGACCTCGGCGGCGAAAACGCCTGATGGCCGCGCCCTTGCGTATCGGCCTCATCGGCTGCGGCCGCATCCAGGAAGAGGGCCACGCCCCCGTCCTTCAGCGCATGCCGGACGTCTGGCAGGTCACCGCCGTGGCGGACCCCACACCCGAACGCCTCAACTTCATCAGCGACCGCTTCGGTGTCCCGTCCGCGGCCCGTTTCCCGGACTATCGCGACTTGCTTCGCTCCGGCCTCGTCGACGCCGTGGACATCGCCGTTCCCCACCGCTTCCACGCCCCCGTCTGCCTGGGCGCCGCCCGTACCCGTACGCCCTTCCTCAGCGAAAAGCCGCTGGCCACGTCCTTGAAGCAGGCCGACGAGATTATCGCCGAGGTCAAACGCAACGACATCCCTGCCGGCATCATGCACAACTACCTCAATCGCCCCAGCACCGCCGCCACCCTGGCCGCCATTGAAGCCGGGCGCATCGGCCGACCCTTCATGTTCCGCATGGAGCACATGGGCAGCGGCTGGTACGTGGGCGCGGCCGCCTACGATCCGACCTGGCGCAGCCGACGCGAAGATGCCGGCGGCGGCGCCCTGCTCGACAACGGTTACCACAATCTCTACACCGCCGAGGCCATGCTCCAATCTCCCATCACCCACGTCTCCGCCCGCGTCGGCACCCACGTACAGAAGCAGGACGTGGACGACACCGCCGCCCTCATGCTCGGCCACGCCAGCGGCGCCACATCGATCGTTCTCGCGGCATGGAGCGCCATCAGCGCAACCGGCCTCACCGAGGTTCACGGCGACCTTGGCTCCATTCGCCTCGACCGCGGCGAAGCCGTCCTGCACACCGGCGATCGAACGGAAGTGCTGGAAAGCACGGACGCCGACGAGCTCGGGTTCACGCCCATCTTTCGCCGATTCGCCGACGCCGTCCGCGGCGACGCCCCGCCCCTCCACACTCTGACCGAGGGCCGCCGCAATCTTGAGCTCGTCTTCGCCGGCTACGACTCCGCCATTGACAACCAGATCATCGATGTCAGGAATTGACCCGACATCGCAGCTCAGCGGAGGCGCCGTACGGGCCAGCTAGCCCGATCGCCTAACGGGCCCTGAATGCCGCCCCGACGCCGCTTGCCATGGCTCGCGGTCCTGGATCTGCCGCGCGACGTGCTGGCGTCCATGGCCATTACCGTGGCGGTGGCCTTCGGCAACGGCTCCATCGCGTCCGTGCTGGCGCCGATCAGCCGCGATTTCAATCTCGAGGACACGGCTGGCACGGCCCTGGCCGCGCTCATCGCCAGCTTTGCCCTCGCCCGTCTGATCATCAACCTGCCCATCGGGGCATTGGTCGACCGGGTCCGACTCCATCCGCTCTTCTACGGCGGCGGCGCGCTCGCCATCGTGGGCGTCATCGTCACGGTTTCCGCGCCCTTCTACTGGCTGCTCCTGATCGGACGGATCGTCGAGGGCGCCGGATCCATCACCGCCAGCGCCGCCGCCCAGGCCTACGTCGCCCGCCAGGCGCCCGAGCGGGAACGCGGCCGCATGCTGGGCGCCGTCAGTTCCGCCACCATGATGGGCGGTTTCCTCTCGCCCGTCGTCGTTGGCGCCGTCGCCACCGTGGCCCATTGGCGCATCGGCATGCTCCTAACCGTCCTGGCCATCCTGACCGGGATGTTCATGGTGAAGCGTTATGTAAAGGACGAGCCGCCGCCGGTCCGTGCCTCTGAATCCACTCCGGCCCGGCGAGAGAACCCGATTCGCTTCGTCCGCCGTGCCATCTACTCGCCCGGCCGGCTATTGCTAGTCAACGGCATGGCCATGGCCCTTGCCGTGCCCATCTTCGGATTCAAGGCCTTCTTTTACCCGCTCTTCGGCGGCGAGATTCTCAACCTCCAGCCCTTCCTGATCGGCGCTGCCATCTCCCTCTCAACCCTCATGCGCTTTCCTGTCGCTATCGTTGCCGGCGCCATGTCGGATCGCTACGGCCGCCTGTGGGTCTACGTGCCCAGCGCGCTGGCCATGGGTCTCGTCAGCGTCCTCGTGAGCCAGGCCGACAACGCCGCGACCTATGTGCTGTTCGGCCTGGCTTTCGGCCTGGGCGGCGGCGCCATACCCACCATCACCTCCACCGTGGTGGATCGTGCCCCGCGCGATCGCCTCGGCGCCGCCCTCGGCACCCATGCCTTCCTGCGCGATATTGGCGTGGCACTCACCCCCCTCGGGCTGGGCGTGGCCGTGGACGTACTCGACTTCAACGCCACGGCCTTCGCCATGCTCGCCTTCGCCGCCCTCTCCGCCCTCCTCGCCATCGCCGCCGGCGAATCGGCCCCAGCCCGCCGGCAGCGGACTCGAATTTAGCCAGACGGGCAGTTCGGACGTAACGCTGGCTTAGACATCGCATTCAATAGGGAAGCTGGGTGTCGGGATGATCTCGCATGTACTGGGCCTGAGCGACGCCGAAGTTTTCCTGGATCTGGAGAGAGTGACCGCCGTCGACGACGAGGGTGTGGCCGGTGATGAAGGAGGCGTCCCGGGAACAGAGAAAGGCGACGGCGGCGGCGATGTCTTCGGGGCGGCCGCAGCGGCCGACGGGGTATTGGGCAGTGAAGAAGTCGAACCCACTGGGGTTGTCGTCCCAGATGCCGGCCTGGATGTTCTCGGTGACGATGTGGCCGGGGGCGATGGCGTTGACGCGTATGCCGTCGCGGCCGTATTCGACGGCCATCTGTCGCGTAGCGGCGATGAGGGCGGCTTTGCCGGTCTCGTAGACGAGGGCGCCGGGGGCGACGAGCAATCCGTGAATGCTGGAGATGTTGACGATGCTGCCGCCGCCGGCCCTGCGCAGATGCGGCACGCCGAATCTGGCGGACAGGTAGCTGGCCTTGACGAGGACGTCCATGGCGCGGTCGTAGACGTCGGGCGGGACGTCTTCGGCGCCGCCGGTGATGGCTTCCATGGCGGGGTAGGCGTTGTTGACGATGATGTCGAGGCGGCCCCAGCGGTCGACGGCGGTTTGAATCATGGCCTGGACCTGGTCGAGTTCACCGACGTTGGTGGCGCAGGCGGCGGCAGTGCCGCCGGAGTCCCGGATGCGGGCGGCGCGCTGGTTGGCGCCTTCCGCGTTGATGTCGGCGATGAGGACGGAGGCGCCTTCGGCGGCGAGGCGTTCGGCGATGGCGCCGCCGATGCCGGTGGCGCCGCCGGTGACGACCGCTCCGCAGCCTTCGAATTGACGAGTTGCTGCTGTCATCGTTGGTTGTCCTTCGCTATGAGCCCGACAGTTGCGGGGGCGATGCGTCAGCCCGCAAGGCTGAGGTAGTGGACCGGGGCGAGGCCGGCCTGGGTGCGCCATTGGTTGAAGGTCATGCCGTCCACAAGGAATACCTGATCCTCAAGGTGGCCGCTGTCAATCATCCGGCGGGCATCGTCCGAGAAGTCGCCCGTGGTGACCAGATACGCCTGCCGCGCGCCGGCCAGCGACATGGCGCCGCGGAGATCACTTACATCCCCGTAGTCGACAGCCTGGTCGTGCGCTTGCAGCTTGCACTGCACGATGGCCGATGGCTGCGACTGGCTACCTCCGGACTCGAAGAGCTTGAGGTCGATGCCCCGGCTGCCGGCGTCATCTGCGGCTTCGACTTCCTGATCGGTGAAGCGGCGGCTGAGCGTTTCGGCTACGACGCGCTCGAACTGACTGGGGACGACGACGTAGAGCGCCTCGCCTTCGTATTCGGCCTGGGCCGGGTGGCTTTCCTGTGCGGGGATCGCCTGGACCTCGGGCTGGGGCGCCGCCGTGACTTCGGGCTGCGGCTGGCTGGCGGCCTGCCGGCGTTCTTCGGAAAGAGAACGCAGTCTTTCCTCATACTCCGACTTCAGGTTCTCCACTTCCGCTTCGCGCCTGGAGAGTTCGACTTCACGTTGCGATGTGTCTAGCGCCGGCCGAGTATTGCGATGACGTTGAAGAGCGATGTTCTTGCGACGAAGTTCTTCAATCTCAGCTTCGTATTGCCCCTTGAGTGCGCCGGCCGCTACGGCCTGGCGAGCTTCTACTTCCTCTATGCCTCTCCGGGAGAGCGACATGTAGAGGGCGATACACCAGCAGATTACAGTCCAGCCGAGGAGGAAGTTCAAAGCGAATATCAGCGTCTTTTCGGGATGCACCTTGGTGACCACTACGATGGACGGAAGGAAATAGAGCACAAAAATGGCAATTACGGTGATGAATCCGCCGAAACCTTCCATCTTTCAGACTCTCTTCCAAAAACTACGAACCAGGTCGTTCAGGACTGCACGACCGCATCCGTGAGGCTGGATTCTGCCGTAGCGGACGCTGCCGCCGCGCGGCTGTCCGTGCGACCGTTTCGCGAGGGGCGGGAGTGGCCGGCGTCGGGCGCGAGGACGCGCTGGAGGTATTGGCCGGTGTAGCTGGCGGGCTGGTCAGCGACGTCTTCGGGGGTGCCTTCGGCGATGAGTTCGCCGCCGGCGTCGCCGCCTTCAGGGCCGAGGTCGATGATCCAGTCGGCGGATTTGATCACGTCGAGGTTGTGCTCGATGACGATGACGGTGTTACCGGCGTCGGCCAGGCGCTGGAGAACCTGGATGAGCTTGCGGGTGTCGGCAAAGTGGAGGCCGGTGGTGGGTTCGTCGAGGATGTAGACGGTCTTGCCGGTGGCTCGCTTGGAGAGCTCGGAAGCGAGCTTAATGCGCTGAGCTTCGCCGCCGGAAAGGGTGGTGGCCGGCTGGCCGAGGCGGATGTAGCCGAGGCCGACATCGACGAGGGTGCCGAGCTTGCGTTCGATGGACGGGATGTTCCGGAAGAAGTCGTGGGCGTCTTCGACGGTCATGTGGAGCACGTCGGCGATGGTTTTGCCCTTGTAGGTGATGTCCAGGGCCTCACGGTTGTAGCGGGCACCCTCACAGACCTCGCAGGTGACGTAGACGTCGGGCAGGAACTGCATCTCGATGCGGTTGAGGCCCTGGCCCTCGCAGGCTTCACAGCGGCCGCCCTTGACGTTGAATGAGAACCGGCCGGGCTTGTAGCCGCGAGCGCGGGACTCGGGGACGGCGGCGAAGAGGTCGCGGATGGGTGTGAAGGCGCTGGTGTAGGTGGCGGGGTTGGAGCGCGGCGTGCGGCCGATCGGGGACTGGTCGATCTCGATGGCCTTGTCGATGTGTTCCAGGCCGCGGATGCGGGAGTGCTCGCCGGGGACGTTGCGGCTGCCCCAGATGCGCTGGGCGAGGGCGCGGTAGAGAACGTCCTCGATGAGGGTGCTCTTGCCGGAGCCGGAGACGCCGGTGACGCAGATGAAACAGCCGAGGGGGAACCGGACGTAGAGGGACTTGAGGTTGTTGGCGCGGACGCCCTCCAGGGTGAGGTTGGCGCCGTTGCCGGAGCGGCGGGCCATGGGTACCGGGATGTGCTCGCGGCCGGAGAGGTAGGCGCCGGTGAGGGAGTCGGGATGGGCTTCGATGTGGTCGGGCGGGCCTTCGGCCACGACCAGGCCGCCGTGTTCGCCGGCACCGGGGCCGATGTCGACAACCCAGTCGGCGGAGCGGATGGTCTCTTCGTCGTGCTCGACGACCATGACGGTGTTGCCGAGGTCGCGCAGACCTTCGAGGGTGCGGACGAGGCGGGCGTTGTCGCGCTGGTGGAGGCCGATGCTGGGCTCGTCGAGGATGTACATGACGCCAACGAGGCCGGAGCCGATCTGGGTGGCGAGGCGGATGCGCTGGGCCTCGCCGCCGGAGAGGGTGCCGGCGGAGCGTTCGAGGGTGAGGTATTCGAGGCCGACGGCCTCCAGGAAGCCGAGGCGGGCGTTGATTTCCTTGAGGACCTGAACGGCGATGGTGGCGTCGCGCCGGCTGAGCTTGAGGCCGGCGAAGAAGGCCGCGGCGGCCTGGATGGTGAGAGCGGTGGCGTCGTGGATGGAACTGCCACCGACGGTGACGGCCATCGATTCGGGCCGGAGCCGCGCGCCCAGGCAGACGGGGCACATGCGGCGGGTCATGTAGCGCTCGATTTCGCCGCGGATGTACTCGGACTCGGTGTTTTCGTAGCGGCGGCGGAGGTTGGGGATAACGCCTTCGAACTCGAACTCGTAGGCGCGGCGGCGACCCGCGGCGTTGGTGTACTGGACGACCAGGGGTTGGCCGGCGGCGCCGTAGAGGATGACGTCGACGATGGCGGGATCGAGCTTCTCGATGGGGGTGTTGGTGCGGAAGCCGTATTTGCGGGCGAGGGCTTCGATGACGTGGCGGGTCATGGAGGACTCGCGGGTGTGGGCCTTGAGCCACGGAGCGATGGCGCCCTGGGCGATGGTGAGGGATCGGTTGGGAATGATGAGGGCCGGGTCGAGCTCCAACTTTGAACCGAGGCCGTTGCAGTCGGGGCAGGCGCCGTGGGGGGTGTTGAAGGAGAAGAGCCGGGGTTCGAGGTTGGCGAGGCTGACGTGACCGTTCTGGCAGGCGAGGCGCTCGCTGAGGGTTAGCTCGTCGCCGTCGACGATCTGGATGGTGACGAAGCCTTCGCCGAGCTTGAGGGCGGTTTCGAGCGAGTCGGCGAGGCGCATTCGGGAGTCGGGCTTGGGGGTGAGCCGGTCGACCACGATGTCAATGTCGTGCCAGAGGTTGCGGTCGAGATCGGGCACGTCGTCGAGCGGAACGACCCGGCCGTCGACACGGGCGCGGACGAAGCCGGCGCGGCGGGCGTCGTCGAACACGCCCTTGTGCTCGCCTTTGCGGTGGATGATGACGGGGGCGAGGACCATGAAGCGGGTGTCGTCGTCCCAGCCGAGGATGAGATCGACCATTTCCTGGATGGTCTGGGAGGTGAGCAGTTCGCCGCAGGAGTGGCAGTGGGGCTGGCCGATGCGCGCCCAGAGGAGGCGCATGTAGTCGTAGATCTCGGTAACGGTGCCGACGGTGGAGCGGGGGTTGTGGGAGGTGGCTTTCTGGTCGATCGAGATGGCGGGGGAGAGGCCCTCAATCTGGTCGACGTCGGGCTTTTCGAGCTGGCCGAGGAACTGGCGGGCATAGGCGGAGAGGGATTCGACGTAGCGGCGTTGGCCTTCGGCGTAGAGGGTGTCGAAGGCGAGGCTGGACTTGCCGGAGCCGGAGATGCCGGAGATGACGACGAGCTTGTTGCGAGGGATCTCAAGGTCGATGTCCTTGAGATTGTGTTCCCGCGCGCCGCGGATGACGATGGAGGAGTCGGCCATAACGCTCCAGCTTAAGCGATTAGGCATGAGGCTGTTGGCGACGGGTATCTGGAAGCTCGGCGGCGGTGGGGTGCCGAGGTGTGCTTGGTCAGAGGGCTAAGGTTGGGGCAGTAGCCGCCAGGTAGCAGGGTTCGATCAGATGCTGCGGTTGTTGTTGGAGCGGTTGGAGGCGCGGGCGGCGGCGGGGCGGCCGGTGGCGGTGGCGTTGGCGGGGGCGGGGCGGTTTGGGACGAGTGTTGCGGCGCAGATTGGGCAGATCGACGGGTTGCGGCTGGCGGCAGTGGCGGATCCGAACGCGGGCAACGGGGTGGAGGCGCTGAAGGCGGCGGGTTGGGCGGAGGGGCAGTGGCGGCGGTGCGAGGGCGCGGGCGAGGCGCAGGCCGCCATCGAGGCCGGGGCGGCAGTGCTGGCGCCGGACGCAGAAGTGCTGGAGTCGGCGCCGATCGACGTGTTGGTGGAAGCGACGGGGATACCGGAGGTGGCGGCTCGCAACGCGTTGAATGCCCTGCGCCAGGGGCGTGACGTGGTGATGGTGACGGTGGAGGCGGACGTGAGCTGCGGGTGGGCGCTGGCGCGCGAGGCGCGGCGGCAGGGCGCGGTGTACACGCTGGCGGCGGGCGATCAGCCGGCGGCGATCATGGAGCTGTACGACTGGGCCAGGGCGCTGGGCCTGGAGATCGTGGCGGTTGGGCGCGGTACGCGGCGGTACCCGGCGGACCGGCACGGGGACCCGGAGCGGGCGCTGGCGAGGCTGGGCTATGACAGCGAAGCGGCGGCGCGGCTGCGGCTGAACGCGCAGATGTACAACTCGTTCCGGGACGGATCGAAGGCCCAGATCGAGATGTGCGCGGTGTCGAACATGACGGGGCTGCCGCCGGATAGACGAGGGATGCATGAGCCGTCGGTTGGACTGAATGGCTTGCCCGACCTGTTTGCCGACGTAGAGGCCGGCGGGCTGCTGGAGAGCACGGGCGTGGTGGACCTGGCGAACGGGGTGGGTGCGGACGGGGAGTCGGAGCTCGCCGAGAACATCGCGGACGGGGTGTGGGCGGTGGTGACCTCGGCGAACGGGCACATACGGGAGGACATGCGGATTCACGGGACGCGGGTCTCGAGTGACGGCCGGCGGATGGCGTTGTTCCGGGAATACCACCTGTGCGGAGTGGAGACGCCGCTGAGCATTGCGCAGGCGGCGCTGCTGGGAGCGTCCTCCGGACTGCCACACGAGACGCCGACCTCGGAGGTGCTGGCATTCGCGAAGCGCGACCTGCGGCCGGGGGACCGGCTGGACGGGTCGGGCGGGCGGCTGGTGTACGGGCTGATCGACCGGGCCGAGGCGCTGGCGGCGGAGGGGGTGTTGCCGCTGGGGCTGTCGTACGGGGCGACGGTGCGGGCGGCGGTGGCGGCGGATCAGCCGATCCCGGCGGGGGCGGTGGAGGTGGATAAGGAGTCGTTTGTGGCGAATCTTCGATCGATGGCCTGCGAGCCGTAGCTGACCCGCCGACTCACGTAGCGACTATTTGCGCGGTGGCTCGGGACTGACTCGGTCTAGTCGATGGGTTGGTGGAAGTAGAAGCAGAGGCCGTCGGGGGCGACGAGGAAGAAGACGCTCATCTTTTGGCCGCCGTGGTCGTCGATGCGCGATTCGCCGGGCGAGAGGCCGCTGGCTTCGAGTTCGCGGCGGGCGCGGTCGATGTCGGTGACGAGGATGGCGACGCCGTCGTTGCTGGCGTCGCCGCCGTTGATGGCGAAGCCGATCCGGATGCCGTCGCGCTGCATGATGACGGTTGGGACTGGGTCGTTGCGACGTTCCACCTCGGTCAGGCCCAGGGCGTTGGCGTACCACTGGGAGGCTTGATCCAGATCCTCCACGGGCAGCGCCAGAACATCGTCCTGATATGGGCGGGCGGCTTTGAAAAGTGGTTCGGTGGTCATGGCCGAGGTTCCTCCGCCGTCGACACGGCGGCTTCGAAGGCTCTTCCAAGTAGAGCGTACAACTGGTGATTCGACAGGGGCCTGGTCAGACCTCGCGGTAACGGAAGCAGGTGACAAGGTGGTCGTTGACGAGGCCGGCGGCCTGCATGAAGGCGTAGCAGATGGTGGGGCCGACGAACTTGAAGCCGCGGTGCCTGAGGTCGCGGCTCATGGCGCGGGAAGCGTCGGTTTCGGAGGGGATAGCGTCCAAGTTTTGGAAGGCGTTGCGTACCGGTCGGCCGTCCACGAAGGACCAGATGAGCGCGTCAAACGAGCCGAGCTCGTCGATGGCGCGTAGAGCCGCCCGGGCGTTGCCGACGGTGGACTGGATTTTGGCGCGGTTGCGGATGATTCGGGGGTCGGCGCGGCGGGCTTCGATGTCGGCGGGGGTGTAGGCGGCGATTCGCTCCAGGTCGAAGCCGTCGAATACCTGGCGATAGCCCTGGCGGCGGTGCAGGACGGTGCGCCAGGAGAGGCCGGCCTGGGCGCCTTCCAAGGTGAGGAGCTCGAAGAGGGCGCGATCGTCGTGGAGGGGGACGCCCCACTCGTGGTCGTGGTAGGCCTGCATGAGCGGGTCGTCGCCGGCCCAGGGACAGCGGGGGCAACTCATACCGGGTCGTCCAGGTCGCGGCCGTAGCGCACGAGGTGGACCGGGCCGTGCCAGTCGTGGGTGTCTTCGGCGCCGTCAGACGCCCAGCCGTTGGCCTCGTAGAAGCGGCGGGTTGGCAGCAGATCGCGCATGGTCCAGAGGACGGCGGCGCGATAGCCGCAGGCGCCTAGTGCCGTGGTAAGGGCATCGAGCAGCGCGCGTCCCACGCCGCGACCCTGCCAATCAGGATGGACGTAGAGCGCGCGGATCTCGCCCACCTCGGCATTCAACTGCTCGTCGCGCGCCTGTTCGGCCATGCCCATGCCGATGATGTCGTGGCCCGCGCAGGCCACCATCACCGACGAGCGTTCGACGTCCCCGATCGCGTTGCGACAGCGCTGGATACGGTGCGGCGAGAGCGTGAGACCATCGAGGAATTGGTCCGAGACAATCTCACGGAAGCAGGTCTTCCAGGTCGCGATGCGTACGGCCTCGAAGTTCTCGACGTCGTCGAGGGTGGCGGGGCGGACCGTCCAGGACCGTGGACGAGTCACGGTGATGAGTTCAGGCTGCAGGCGTACCGCACGAGGTGGACGGGGCCGTGCCAGTCGTGAGTTTCCTCCGTGCCGTCGCACACCCAGCCATTGGCTTCGTAGAAGCGGCGGGTCGCGCGGCGGTCGCGGAGGGTCCAGAGGATGGCGCTGTGGTAGCCGAGGGCGCGAAGGCCGGAGGTCAGGCGCTCCAGCAGCGCGCGGCCGACGCCTTGGCCCTGCCAGTCGGGCAGCACGTAGACCGCGAAGACTTCGCCGGTGCTCGCTGGCACCTGATCGTCTTCCGGCGCCCCGGCGAAGCCCATGCCTATGACCTGGGAATCCGCGACGGCCACAACGCTGCCGCCTGCGTCAGCGCGGTCGATGCCCTTTCGAATTCGGTCGACCCTGGACGATTGGACGCTGAGTGCGTCGAGATACACGTTTGGAACAATCCCGCGGTAGCAGGCTTTCCAGGTGGCGATGCGGACGCTCTCGATGGCCTCGGCGTCGTTTACCGTCGCGGGACGGATCGTCCAGGGCGGAGGGGCGGCGGGCACGGCATTTGGCTGGGGCATGCGGGCTTGGACTCTAGCCCAGGTGATAGACGTGATCGTGCGTGGACCGATGCATCCGGCCAAGCTGCCATAGGCTGCGTATGGTGGAGCGAATCATCCCCGAGTCCACGCGCCAGGACGCCGCATGGCCCGAGTCGTTGAGCTCCCCGATCCGACCGATCACGAGCCGATTCAGGGTCCAAGGCTGCGGTTGCGGCCGGTTGCGGCCGATGACCTGCCCCTGCTGATGCGTTGGCTGGCAGATCCCGAGGTGCAGGAGTTCTATGGCCTGCCGCCGGACTCCCTGGCGGAGGCTCACGACATGTACCTGGCGGCCCTGGACGTGCCGGGCTGGAAGTTCATCGTCGAGGACGAGGGCCGCCCGGTCGGTGAAATCCAGTATTACCACCCATACGAGAGCGAACGCTGGTCGGCGGGGATTGACCTTTTCATCGGCGAGCCGGGCGACCGTAACCGCGGGTTGGGGACGGAGGCCGTGCGGACGCTGTTGCAGTACCTCTTTGAGACCATCGGCGTAAACCTGGTCACCATCGGGCCGGAGCCAGCCAATCGACGCGCCATTCGAAGCTACGAGAAGGTTGGCTTTCGGAAGGACGCGTTTGTTCGACGGACCTTCAAGGTGGACGACCGCTGGGTCGACGCCATGCACATGACCATGCTGAATGAGGAATGGCCGGCGGCGAAGGCGCGCTGGGAGGCCGAGACAGGCGTGGCGCCAAGCGGCACGGCTCCGACGCAAGCCCCCGTACGGCGAGATCAGGTGGCCCGGCTCATCGAGCTGCCTGATCCGACGGACCACGAGCCCATTCAGGGACCGCGTGTGCGACTTCGGCCCGTGACGAGCGAGGACTTGCCGCTGCTATTGCGCTGGTTGGCAGACCCGGGGGTGCAGGAGTTCTGTGGGTTGCCGCCTGCGTCGTTGGCTGAGGTGCATGACACGTACCTGGTGGCGGAGGACGTGCCGTGCTGGTGCTTCATCATTGAAGAAGAGGGCCATCCGGTGGGCGAAATCCAGTACTGGTACCCGTACGCGAGTGAATGCTGGTCGGCGGGGATCGACATCTTCATCGGAGCGGCCGGCGACCGTGATCGGGGACTCGGGACCGAGGCCGTGCGAACGCTGCTACAGCACTTGTTCGAGATCAAGGGCGTGAACAGGGCCACGATCGACCCGGAAGTGGGCAACCGCCGAGCCATTCGCGTATATCAGAGAGCCGGCTATCGAATCGATGGGGTCATTCGACGCAACGACCGGGTGGACGACCGCTGGGTGGATGCCGTGCACATGACCATCCTGGATGAGGAATGGCCGGCGGCGAAGAAGGCGTGGGACACAGAGACGGGCTGGTCGCCGGCGGGCTGATTCCGCCAAGGAACCCAACACTCCGGGCTCGAGGTCGTATATTCTTTCGGTACTGAATCGTATGGTTCTTTCGCCGGCTTGGAGGCTTGATATGGCCGTCAGCACGCTCCGCACGCTTACGCAAACGCAAGTTGATCAGTTCATGCGCGACGGGTTCACGGTCGTGGACGACCTGCTGGACGCCGACGAGATCGCGGCCCTGGCCGAGCGGGCGGACTTGATTGCGTCCGGCCGGGCGGATCACGTCGTCGAGGGCATCGTCCAACTGGAGCA
>JAPPKM010000141.1 GCA_028874315.1 Chloroflexota bacterium | reverse complement strand
TCGCTGCCATCTCGGCCGGGCTGCTGGCGGCCTCGCCGCCGGCGGCCACGAAGTCATCGACCTTGCCGCGGCTGCGGTTATGCACGACGACGTCAAATCCAGCCGATCTCAGGTTGCGGGCCATCGGCAGGCCCATGGCGCCCAGGCCAATGAATCCGACTCTCATGGCGTGTGCCTCGTTGTGGTGGTCAGGCGTTCAGCTTGCCACTATCGACCGGAAGCCGCGCGCGGGTCAGGGCGTCGGCCGGCCGGTGAGCTGCCTCCCGATGCGCGCCATCTCCTCGCCGCCGCTGACGATCTCCGCCCCGACGTTCTGCAACAGGTGGCGGATGCGGGCTTCGTCGTCCAGGTCCGAGTCGGCCCAGCTGCACAGAAAGGCCAGTCCTTCCGCTTCGCAGGCCGCCTGGATGGTGTTGCGGGCGTGGTCCATCTCCGGCGAATAGGGCGGGTCGTGCCAGTCGGAGTGGCCGTGGGAGACGCCCATGTCGCCGGGCCCCCATTCGCTGAAGAACAGGCCGGGGACGGCGGTGATCTCAAAGGCTCGCTGCATGCCCTGGCGGTCCTCGATCTTGAGGCCCAGGATCAGTTCGCCCTCGGGGTTCAGGGGCCACGGATCGGCCTTACGGATGTAGTCCATGGGATCCAGTCCCCAGATTTCAGCCGCCACGCCCTGGCCGCCCATGCCGCGGGTGCCCTCGCCCAGGCCCTCGCCGACGCCCAGCGTCGCGTGCGGATACCGGACGGCTTCCACAAAGGCGCGTACCGCCTCCGGGGTTCGTGAGTGGCAGAGCACCAGGCCGTGAACGCCTGTCGCCAGGATGTGCCGGATCTGCCAGTCGTTGGCCTGCACGACTTCTTCGGAAAGGCCGTTGACCGGCAGCGTGCAGAGGACGGTCGGCGTGCGGTGCCCGCTGGGGGTGGGACCCGCGTCGCGCAGCCCCTGCATGAAGTCGAACAGGCCGCGGGTGTCCAGCCCGTGATGCTCGAACTCCACCAGGATGAAGTCGGCAAAGGTATCGACCATCTCGCGGCCGCGCTCGTAGGTCAGGCGCTCGGACATACCCGTGTAATAGAGCGGCTCGCCGGACTCGCGGAGCTCGATGCAGCGATTGATGCGGGGCGATGACCGCTCCTGCGCTCCGCCGGTCATTGGATTCGCATTTCCTTTAGCTGCTTCTCCGTGTCGATGAAGACTGGCTCGCAGCCGTTGTCACCGAAGTTTAGCTCTCGCTATCCTCCTCATCCTCGTCGGTGTCTGACTCTGGAGTCAAGTGGAAGTACCTCTGGTCTTCATCTGGGTGTAGACCGGTGCCAAGCTTCGGGTCGTAGACGACAATCGGCTCGGCCTCAGCGTCTACCTCCAAAATAACCCAGCCTTCAGCCGATCCTCCTTGGTACAAGGTGGCTTCCAGCTTTTCTCCAGGGAGATCGAGCCACTGATTCGCGGTCTTACTCTCGGTCACCTCCGAGCCACTAGCCTCGCTGCCTGATGTCTCAGCGATGAGAGCAGCCATAGCTTCCGTAAACCCATCGGCAGAGAACTGCGTCGAAGAAATCGAAGCTGGAGAGTTACCCGTCGCAGTGTTTGTCACCCTTATCTTGAACAGGAAGTACGTATATCCAGGCCTTGGCTCGGTGTCGGAATACTTGTTGACCGAGCTAAAGACTTCCTCCGCTTCAGAGCCTACATAGGCTTCGGATATCTCAATCGCAAAAGCCGACGTTACAGCAGCCTCACCAAGTAGAACGGGCGACTCAATATCTGTTCCGGTACTTGTGGGACTTTGCCTGCTGGATCTATCTCTTGCAATGTTAGAACCACTCTCCAACTCGAAATACATGAAGTCAGCATCACGGTA
This sequence comes from Chloroflexota bacterium, assembly GCA_028874315.1. Lineage (GTDB taxonomy): Bacteria > Chloroflexota > UBA11872 > UBA11872 > UBA11872 > UBA11872. The sequence goes on along the minus strand of JAPPKM010000141.1, from coordinate 52,919 downwards.
TAGAAGTGACGCTGCCTCACGAACAGCGAGAACAAATTCATCGTCATCGTCCGCGATTTCTTCAAACGTCAACCATCCATCCTGTACTTGATCTTCGCCGTACCCGTCTCCGAATACCGGGGAAGGACCGTCATCCGAATATGGATTTGTGGCGTCCAGATAAAGGGTATGATTCGACCCGGCAAGGCAGAACTTAAGCTCGTCGACATTGCCGGGCTGATCGTCCTCCGATCCTGTGTACGTAGCGTCCAGGCGAACATGTACAAGATCAGAAATCTTGGCGAACTCTACGACACGAAGATCCCATTCTCCGTAGGAGCCCACGTCTCCGAGCTCAATAGGATTCTGGCGAGTGCCGCCGAGTTCTAACGTACTAATGTTCGAGGTACGGCGAATGTGGGGCGGATTCGAACAGGACTGGTCTGGAATGCATGAAGTCAACGCGGCTGCCAACATGGACAGTACGCCAAGCACCCTAAGGACTCTAAGGTTCAACATGCCAATCTCTCTTCACTATAGGCATACAGCCCCACGTGTCTGGGCCGAAATATCGTAAATCGGACGAAGCTCAATTGTGCAAGCGAGTGGTGACCTGCACTGCGCGTTGTGAAGACTTGCTCCATGCAATCATGATTCTGGCCGTGAGGATGAAGAAGCTATCACACTTTGACGTGAGTCGCAGGGGCGCCGAGATCCTTCGCGATCGGCAAGCACGGCGCGGGCGGCTCGGACGATTACGTCAGCCATGTCATTGCAGTTCGCCCGGTACTCGTCGGTGCCAAAGATGTTGGGCCAGTCACGCCGGTAGACAAGGTCGCTGACCGTCAAGATCATTCCGAGGTCGGCCCCGCGGAACTCGGTGACGATCATGAGCGCCGAGGTCTCCATGTCCACGCTCAGCACGCCGTCCTGCCCGTAGCGACTGACCTTGCCGGTGAACTCGCGGTAGGGGGCGTCGGTGCTCCACACGCGGCCGGCGTGGGACGCGTGCTCGCTGCTCCTGGCGGCCTCGATCAGCGCGCGGGACGCCGGCCCGTCGGCGCGCGCCGGGTGCTCCGGCGGCTGGTAGTGATACGAGGCGCCTTCTTCGCGCAGGCCGCTGGTGGCGATCACGTAGTCGCCGACCTGGATCCCCGGCTTCAGCGCCCCGGTGGCGCCGGCGATCAGGAACGTGCGCGCGCCCAGCGCCATCAGTTCTTCCAGGGTCATGACGGAGCGCGCGGCGCCGACGGGAATGCGCGCCACGCCGATGGGGTGGCCGTCCAGTTCGCCGATACGCAGGCCGGGGCGCAGCGAGTCGGCTTCCTCGGCGGCGCCTTTGGAACGGTCGATGGTCTTCGGACCTTGCAAGCCAAGACGAACGTCGGACTCGGCGGCGCCCACGGCCTCGGCCAGCGGCTCGACCATGAGGTTGATGAACCCGCCAATGACCAGCGGCGGGCAGTTCTCGTTGGGATCGCGACCGCGGCGCTCGGCGTACTCGCGGACGTGCGACTCAGGGTCGATCACCGGCGTGGCGTCGCCGTGCGGGTTGAGCCAGTCGGGCGGTGACGAGGGCATGGGAGCGGCGTGCCAGGGGTCCGGCCAAGCCAGACCCCTGTAAACGCCTACCTGGCGATCACTTCAGGTCGAAGCGATCGAGGTTCATCACCTTGTCCCACGCGGCCACGAAGTCGCTCACGAACGCGCCCTGCCCATCGTCCGATCCGTAGACCTCCGCGAGGGCACGAAGCTCGGAGTTGGAACCGAAGGCCAGGTCCACGCGCGTACCGGTCCACTTGACGTCGCCCGTAGCCGGGTCGCGGCCTTCGAACGCGTCTCCAGACGCCTGCCAGACGGTGCTCGGGTCCAGCAGGTTCACGAAGAAGTCGTTCGTGAGCGCGCCCGGCCGGTCGGTGAATACGCCATGCGCGGACTGCCCGCTGTTGGCGTTGAGAGCGCGCAGGCCGCCGACCAGCGCCGTCATCTCCGGCGCCGTCAGCGTCAGCATGTAGGCCCGCTCCACCAGCAGCTCTTCGGCATTGCCGTCCTGGCCGTTCTTCTGGAAGTTGCGGAACCCGTCCGCTGCGGGTTCGAGGACGGCGAACGACTCCGCGTCGGTCCAATCCTCCGTGGCGTCCGTGCGCCCGGGGCTGAACGGAACCTCCACGTCATGGCCGGCGTCTCTGGCCGCCTGCTCAACGCCGGCGCATCCGGCCAGCACGATCAGGTCGGCGAGCGAAACGCGCGTGTCCCCTGACTGCGAGCCATTGAACTCAGTCTGAATGCCCTCCAGCGTCTCCAGCACACCGGCGAGTTGCTCCGGGTCGTTGACCGCCCAGTCTTTCTGCGGCGCCAGGCGCACGCGCGCTCCGTTGGCGCCGCCGCGCTTGTCGGTGCCGCGGAACGAGGCCGCCGATGCCCAGGCCGTCGAAACCAGCTGGGATGCGGACAGGCCGGAGGCGAGGACTCGCCCCTTGAGGTCGGCGATGTCCGCCGCGTCGATCAGGTCGTGGTCGACGGCGGGGACCGGGTCCTGCCAGAGCAAGGCCTCGTCGGGCACGAGGGAACCGCGGTAGCGGCTGCGCGGCCCCAGGTCGCGGTGCAGCAGCTTGAACCAGGCCCTGGCGAAGGCGTCTTCGAGCTCCGCCGGATCATTGAGGAATCGGGTCGAAATCTCGGCGTAGGCCGGGTCCATCCGCAGCGAGAGGTCCGTCGTCAGCATCATCGGGGCGTGCTTCTTGGACGGGTCGTGCGCGTCCATCACCGTGGCCGCGGCGGCCGCGTTCTCCGGCTGGTACTGCGACTTGCCGGCGGGGCTCTTGGTCAGCTCCCACTCGTGCTGGTAGAGGTTCTCCAGGAAGTTGTTGTCCCATTTGACCGGGTTGTCGGTCCACGCGCCCTCGAGTCCGCTGGTAATGGTGTCGTTGGCCTTGCCGCTGGCGTAGTCGCTGGTCCAGCCCAGGCCCTGCTCATGGATGTCGGCGCCCTCCGGGTCGGGACCGACGTGCGACTCGGCGCCCGCGCCGTGCGCCTTGCCGAAGGTGTGGCCGCCGGCGATCAGCGCGACGGTCTCCTCGTCGTTCATGGCCATGCGCTTGAAGGTCTGGCGGATGTAACGCGCCGCCAGGGCCGGGTCCGGGTTGCCGTTCGGGCCCTCCGGATTCACGTAAATCAGGCCCATGTGGTCGGCGCCGTACGGTCCCTCGATCTCGCCCTCGGCGTCATGTCGCTCGTCGCCCAGCCACTCGCCTTCTTCGCCCCAGTCGGTGTCGTCGGCTTCCCAGACGTCCGGCCGCCCGAAGGCGAACCCAAACGTCTTGAAGCCCATCGACTCCAGGGCGCAGTTGCCGGTGAAGATCAGCAGGTCCGCCCAGGAGAGACTGCGGCCGTACTTCTGCTTGATCGGCCACAGCAGGCGGCGCGCCTTGTCCAGGTTGGCGTTGTCGGGCCAGCTGTTGAGCGGCGCAAACCGCTGGTGTCCGGATCCCCCGCCGCCGCGTCCGTCGCTGATGCGGTAGGTGCCGGCGGCGTGCCAGGTCATGCGAATGAAGAGCGGGCCGTAATGCCCGTAGTCCGCCGGCCACCAGTCCTGCGAGGTCGTCATGACCGCTTCGATATCGCGCTTCAGCGCCTCGACGTCGAGCGACGCGACGGCCTCGCCGTAGTCGAACTCCTCGCCCATCGGATCGGACAGGGAAGAATTCTGGCGGAGCGCCTTCAGGCTCAACTGCTCCGGCCACCAGTACTGGTTATCGCTCATGTCGCCCTTCGTCCCCGTTTGCCCCAGGGCTCCGCGCCCCGGCGGTCAAGCTATGTCGCCAGCATTCTAATCGCGGCAAGGCCATGTGGCCCGGTCTGCCATGTGCCATGTGGCCCAGGCTCTGATGTGGCCCAGGCTGCGTGCAGCCTGGGATCCTCCGAGCACCCACGTTGGGCAACACCACCCGCCCGCAACAACAACGTGCACTGAGCGCCGAACCGCTGGCCGCATGTGGCCCGAGCTGCGCAGCCTGACCCGATTCACTTACGTCGTGAAAGGCACCGGGACCGCGTGCACTGAGACCTCGACCGAGTCACCAGCGAGGTCGGTCGAAGGGCGCGGCTGCGGAAGTGGAAGACCTTGTCGAAGCATCCCGTCGAAGTGGAATGCCAGGGCATCGGCCATGTTCTGACGGCACTCATCCTCCGTAGCTCCGGTCGCAACGCAGCCGTCGACATCAGGGGAATACGCCGAGAAGTTCTGCGACCCCCGCTCGATTTCAATTCGGTAGCGCATGTCGGTCCCCTTAGATGCCAGCCTGACGCTTGATGCTGGCCCATGTTTTCGGATGAAGTTCGTCAGACAGTTTTCCGGCAATCGTCACGGTGCCAGGCCGCGTGGGGTGCACGTATTGCCGGTGACTTCCGTTCGTCCGGTCGTGCCTCCAACCCTTGCCTTCCACGCGACGAATCGCCTCACGGACTCGAACTGGCACGTATGCCCGCGGCTAGGCCCGCTCAGCCTGTTCGCCCCGACGGGCGATAGCGGCTCGTTCGGCAGCCGTTGGCGTCGGGGTCTCCGCGCCTTCGTCGCCGGACACATGGCCAACCAGCGACCGCACGAGAAGGCTGAAGTCCTTCTGACCAGCATCCCTCTCGCTGGACATGCTCGGTCCTCCGTGCAGTAAGGCCCGTCCATTCCAGGATAGGCCGCGGACAGAGACCGTCCGCCCACGGCGCTGGCACTATGCGGAACAGGTGTGGCCGGTGTCAAAACCCGGTCCGCCCCGTGTGTGCGGCCACCACGCAAGCGACGGTTAACCCGCGGCCTCGGATAGGTCGCTGGCGAGCTCGCGTGGTAGCGGTTCGCTCGCCATGTGGCCCAGGCTGCGTGCAGCCTGGGATCCACGGAGCACCCAAGCTGAGTAACCCCAGCCGCCTGTAGCAAGGACATGCCGTGAGCGGCGTACCTCTGGCCGGTCAACCCGCCTGTTCCAGCTGAGCACCGGCCAGCGCATCCGCAACTGAGGGGTACGTCCCTGCTGCCGTACTACCAGGGGCGGGCGACGTGACGAACGGGGCAGTCACGCTGAACGGCGACACAGGGGTCGTCCCATACCGACGCCGCGGGTTTACCTGCTGAACGGGTCAATCAACCGATTGGCGGCCCGCATGGTGCTCGTCGTGTCGAACGCTGGCGAGGGTTGGCCCTTTAGGATGGGCGTTTCCGCGCGGAGCGGCGCACGTGCGCAAGCCGGCCACACGGGCCGCATCGGACCGGTCCGTGAGCTCGCGGAATAGGAGCATGCAGATGGCGAATAGCGTGGTGCATTGGGAAATCAACGCCAAGGACGGGCCGGCGATGCAGAAGTTCTACGGCGATCTCTTCGACTGGGAGATCAGCGTCGCCAACCCCATGGGCTACGGGGTGGTCAGCGCGCCCAGCGAAGGTCCGGGCATCGGCGGCGGCATCATGGGCATGGGCGATGTCGAGCCGCCGACCAGGGTCACGTTCTACGTGGGCGTGGACAACGTGACCGAGTACCTGGATAAAGCCGCGAGCATGGGCGGCAGTGTGATCATGCCGGAGATGGAGGTAATGGAGGACGTGGTCATCGGGATCTTCGCCGACCCCGAGGGCCAGGTGATTGGCCTGGTGAAGAACGTCCCGATGTAGGACACCGCGACTTGACACCCTTGAATAATGAGGAGAGGCGGTTCGCTGACGACCCCACGCGGAAGCAATGGTGTCGGAGACGCTGGCCACCACGAGCGGCTGGAGCGGATTGACGACGCGGTGGATAGAGAGCGGCTCCGCATGTGGCCCAGGCTGCGCGCAGCCTGGGACCGTCCGAGCGCCTACCCTTGGCAGTCGCATCCACCCGTAGCGGGGACGTGCAATGAACGCCGAACCTCCAACCGGTGAGCCCGGCTGGGCCAAGCTGAATACCGGCCAGCGCATTCGCAGCCTCGAGGTCGAGGGCTACGTCGCGCTGCCGGCCACGCTGGACCCGGAGACCGTGGCTCGATTGAAGGCGCAGGCGTCGGAGTGGGACCCCACACCGGTGCATTACAGCCCGCACCAGCGCACCCAGTCCGACGTGCAGTTCGCGGGCGGGGCGGTGACGGAGCTGATCGCCCATCCGCCGGTGATCGACTTCCTGCGAGCGGCGCTGGGACCCGACCTGGTGTTCATGCACGCGCACTACGCCATTTCGGCGCCCGGCCACCCGGGCATGAACCTGCACACCGACTCGCATCCGTATGGCACCAGCGACTGGGGCTACGCCTTCAGCGCGCCGCGGCAGGTGCGGGTGCTCTACTACCTGGACGACCTCACGCCGGACGTTGCGCCGCTGCGGGTGATTCCCCGGTCGCACCTGTCCATGCACCCGGATGCCAACCCATACAAGCGTTATCCCTCGCATCCCGACGAGGTGGTGATTACCGCGCCGGCAGGCACGGCCGTCGTCATCAACCTGGCGCTCTTCCACGCCAACGGCCCCAACACCGGCACGCGGGCGCGCGAGATGATCGCGATGTCCTACCGCCCCACCTGGTGCGGCCCGACCGTGCAGGACCTGGAGCCGTGGCCGGACGAAGTCCTGGCGAGCCTGCCGACACACGTGCGCGAGCTCTGCGGCAACCGCAACCAGCGCGCCACCCACGACCAGCCGGGCATGCCCCCCGTCGATTCCCGAACCAACGTCCCAGGCATCAGCCCCCGCCGCTGGGACAGCGCCTAGAGCCGAATCGTTCGCCCGCTGTCAGCCGACTCGTAAGCCGCATGCACCACACGCAACGCCGTCAGGGCCTCGGCGCCGGTGATGGGCGGCGGTTCGCCCAGGCAGGCCCGCAGGGTGCGCTCGATCCACGGGGTGTAGTTCCGGAAGGATGGGCCGCTGTAGGCGATGCGGCGATCAGCCACGTCGGCCAGGCCCGGCGACGTGGAATGCCACTCCAGCACGTGTCGATCGGACTCGCCGAAGCGCAGCCAGCCTTCGGATCCCCACAGGCTCAGGTCTATCTGGTACGGCTTGTCCAGCAGGTAGCCGGAAACCAGCGAGCCGTACGCGCCGTTGGCGAAGCGCAGGTTGACCAGCGCCAGGTCTTCGACGTCGATCGGCGCGCCGCCCACGACACCGGTCATGGCCTGGACTTCCACCACCGGCGACTCGGTGATGTAGGTCATCATGTCGAGCCAGTGGATGCCCAGCCAGACCAGGTGCCCGCCGCCGGCCAGCGAGCGTTCGAAGGTCCAGTCGCGCTGGCCGTGCGCGGGCCAGATGCGCGTCTGATCGGCGATCACCGCGCCCCGCAGCGCGTAGGCCCGCCCCAGCGCGCCGCTGGCGAAGATGCGGCGGGCGTCCTGCACCCAGGGGCTGAGGCGGCGCGCCAGCGGGACGATCAGGTGGCGGTCGTTCGCCTCGGCAAGGTCGACCAGTTCCGCGAACTGGTCCGGATGCGTGCAGGCGGGTTTCTCCACCATCACGTGGCAGCCCGCTTCCAGACAGCGACGAACGGCCGACGGCGCGTGGGCGGCGATGAGCGAGACGATGGCCAGGTCGGGCGTGGCCGCGGCCAGCCCTTCGGACAACTCGTGATGGGTGCCCAGCAACTTCGGGCCGAGCGTCTCGCGCGCTTCCGCGAACGTGCCCCCGGATTCGTCCACAACGGTGACCGAGTCCACCAGGTCCAGATCGCGCAGGGCTTGCAGAAAAAACGCCCGGTGCCCCTGTTCGTCGGCCTCCATCACCAATGCGACGTGCATACGAGCTCCGAGCCTGGGCTGGCGCGAGACCGTCCAGTCTAGGCAGCGGTCGTCACGCCGACCTGAAGGGGGCCGTTGCTAGACTGAATTTCAAGTCCCCGAGGTGCCGAATGTCCGCGCGTCCCATCCTGTTGGTCACCGGCGGCGCCGGGTTTATTGGCGCCAATTTCGTGCATCACGTGCGGGCCGTGCGTCCCGGCTGGGACGTGCGCGTGCTGGACGCCCTGACCTACGCGGGCGACCGCCGCCGGCTCGAAGGTGTCCACTGCGACCTGATCGTGGGCGACATTGCCGACACCGAGACCGCGCAGTCGGCGCTGGACGGTGCGACCTGGCTGGTCAACTTCGCCGCCGAGACCCACGTGGACCGCTCGCTGCTCGACGCCGAGCCGTTCCTGCGCACCAACGTCACCGGCACCTACCGGCTCTTCGAAGCGGCGCGGCAGGCGGGGGTGGCCAAGGCCGTGCACGTGAGCACCGACGAGGTCTACGGCGAAACGCGCGGCGCGGCCTTCCTGGAAACCGACCCACCGGCCCCCCGCAACCCCTACTCGGCCACCAAGGCCGCCGGCGACCTGATGGTGCTGGCGTGCTGGAAGACGCACCGATTCCCCGTCTGCATCACCCGCGGCGTCAACACCATCGGTCCCTGGCAGCACCCGGAGAAGGCCGTGCCGCTGTTCACCATCAACGCCATGCGCGGTCAGCCCCTGCCCCTCTACGGGCGCGGCGAACAGCAGCGGGACCGGCTGTACGTGGAGGACCATGCCAGCGCGATCCTGGCGGTGCTGGAGCGAGGCGAGCCCGGCGAGGTCTACAACGTGGCGGCCGACAACAACCGCGACAACCTGTCTGTGGCACGGCGCATCTGCGAACGCGTCGGGGCGCCGCAGGACCTGATCCACTTCGTGGAGGACCGGACGGGCCACGACTGGAACTACGCGCTGGACAGCAGCAAGCTCCAGTCGCTGGGCTGGTCGCGCCAGTACGACTTCGCGGCCGCCATGGACGCGACGGTGGACTGGTACATGCAGGCGCAGGACTGGTGGGCGCCAATCCTGTACGGCGAGTTCCAGGCCTACTACGAGCGCCAATACGGCGAACGGCTGGCCGGTGCGGAGGCCTTCCGCGGCTAGCGGGGCAGGACAGCCGTCTTCCGGCCGGGCGCGGCTTCCGCGCTACACCTGGCGCGAGGCCTGGCGCTGGATGCGCTGGGACGTGCCGACCCGGGTCGCCTTCCTCATCGGGGCCCCGCTGATCTGGATCGCGGTGGCCGGGATCGACCCATCGGCCATCGGGCTGCAACTGGGCCTGGGACTGCTGGACTGGCTGTTGATCGGCTTATGGTCGGTCGGCGTCTTCCTGGTGACCCTGAGCTATCGCCGCTGGCTCTGGCCGGTGCGGGTCGCCGGCGACCGCTCGGCGCTGCTGCTGAACCTGCCGTTCTTCCTGGTCCTAAATCCGGTTGCCGAAGAACTGTTCTTCCGGGGCGCGGCCATGTTCGGTCTGGCCAACCTGATCGGGATGCCCTGGTCGATCGTGGTGACCTCGCTGGTGTTCGGCCTGCACCACGGGCTGGACCGGCAGTTTCCGCGCTCGTTCCTGGTGCTGGGCACGCTGGGCGGCCTGCTGTTCGGGATCGCGGCGGCCCACTTTGAATCGGTGGCACCGGCCATCGTCCTCCACATCGCCGCCGACGCCGTGATCTTCGTGGCCGCCGCGCCGATCCTGGAACGCCTGGGCGTGGGCCTGCGGCTCCCGCAGCCGCCGGCGCCGACCCCTGCTGCGCCCGCGCCGGCAGATCAGGCGTCGTAGTCCCGCCGAGCGGGCCCGTTGCTAGACTGATTTCCCTGACCCCGTAGCTCAGTTGGACAGAGCGTGTGGTTGCGGACCACAAGGCCGGAGGTTCGAGTCCTCTCGGGGTCGCCCAACAACCTGAAGCCTGAAGGCGTCGCCTACCCCCCATGATTGACGACCGTATCCCGCGTCGTCGCATTGGCGCCTCGGACCTGGAAGTCGGCGCTGTCGGCGTCGGAACCTGGCAGTGGGGCGACCAACGCTACTGGGACGATCACGACGGCCAGGAACCCACCGACATCGACGCCACGTACCACGCGACGCTGGATCGAGGCGCCAACTTCCTCGACACCGCCGAGCTTTACGGCTTCGGCGAGTCGGAACGAGTGATCGGAAAGCTACGCACGGACGACTCCCGGCCGGCCGTGGTAGCGACCAAGTACATGCCCTCGCCCACGCGCTGGCGCGTGCGCTCCGTGGACGCCGCCATCGACGGCAGCCTCAAGCGCCTGGGCGTCGACCGGATCGATCACTACCAGGTGCACTGGCCGTACAGCTTTATCCCGCACCGCCGCCTGCTAGACCGTCTGGCTCGGGCCGTCCACGACGGCCGCATCGCCTATGTCGGCGTCAGCAACTTCACCGAACCGCAAATGCGACGCGCCCACGCGGTGCTGGCCGATGCGGGGGTTCCGCTCGTCTCGAACCAGGTGTCGTACAGCCTGCTGCGCCGTGCGCCCGAGGTGAACGGCGTGCTGGACGCCTGTCACGAACTGGATGTCACGCTGATCGCCTACAGCCCCCTGGCCCAGGGTTTGCTGAGCGGCAAGTACGGACCGGGCGGACGCAAGCCGCGCTCGCGTCCCATGCGCCGGGTCTTGCGGGCCAAGACGCCGGAGACCGTGATGCCCTTGCTCGACACCCTTCGGCGAGTCGCCGATTCGGTCGGAGCCACAGCCGGGCAGGTCGCCGTGGCCTGGACGCTGCGGGACTCGGCAGTGCTACCCATCGTGGGCGCACGCACGGCCGGCCAGGCGGAGTCCAATGCCGACGCCGCGATGATCGAAATGGATGAAGAAGCCCTGCGCGAACTGGACGCCGCATCGCGCGCCTACCGCACGGCCAGCCCGTTGGCCCGCCGGCTTCGAGGCTAACTGCCTCCCAAAGCAGGAAAACCCACCAACTCGACAGGCGCAGGGCGCGTATCCTGAGTGCGAGGGCTCAAGGGGGAGCGCAAGCATGTACGACGCTCGTAAGGGACTAGGTCCCGTGCTCAGGCGCGAGTCGCGCCCGGCATTGGCCGGCCTGATTGCCGCCGGCGTGTCATTTGGAATTACCGAGATCTTCGCCGGACTGATATCCGGCGGTCCGTCGCTCATCATCGCGGTGGGCTCGGGCGTGATTGACCTGTCGCCGAAGTTCGCCAAGGACTTCGCGATTGCTGTATTCGGCACCAACGACAAGCTGGCGCTGCTGATTTCGATTGTCGTAATCGGCCTTGGCCTGGGAGCACTTGTCGGCGTGGCCGGGATGCGGAAATTCTGGATCCCGCAGCTTGGCTTTGCGGTGTTCGGAATCGTGGCCGCCGTGGCCGGAATCGCCGAGCCGCAGCTTTCGCCCGTGCTGGCCCTGATCGGCGCCCTGCTGGCGACTTCGGCCGGCATGTGGACGCTGGCGATGCTGCTGAAGCTCGTGCAAGCGCAGGAAATGCCACAGCCCGTTCGCGACCCGCGCCTGATGGCGCTCGGCCGCCGCTCCTTCATGCGAATGGCCGGGGCGTTTGCGGTCCTGGCGGTCGGGACCGCGGCCGGTGGGCGGGTGATGCTGGAGCGGGCGCGCACCATCGCCTCCAGCCGGCTGGACGTGATTCTCCCCGCGCCGCGCGACGCCGCGAGGCAGATTCCCGAGGGCGCGATGGTCGAAGCCGAGGGCATCGGCCCGATCGTCACGCCCAACGAGGACTTCTACCGGATCGACACGGCCCTCAGCATTCCCCAGGTCGACTTGTCTACGTGGACCCTCAAGATCGAGGGCCTGGTGGACCGGCCCTACGAGCTGACCTACGACGAGCTGCTCGACCTCTCGCGCGTCGAGCGGCACGTCACCTTGTGTTGCGTCTCCAACGAGGTTGGCGGCGACCTGGTAGATAACGCCAAGTGGCTGGGCGTGCCGCTGTCGGAGTTGCTGGATCGCGCGGGGTTGCAGCCGGAGGCCAGCCAGATCGTCGGCATGTCCGTGGACGGCTTCACCGCCGGGTTCCCGGTGGACACCGTCTACGACGGGCGCCAGGCGCTGGTGGCCGTGGGCATGAACGATGAGCCGCTGCCGCTGAAGCATGGCTTTCCGGCCCGGCTGGTCGTGGCGGGTCTCTACGGCTACGTCTCGGCCACGAAATGGCTGGACGCGATCGTGGTGAACCGGTGGGAGGAATTCGACGGCTACTGGATTCCGCGCGGCTGGTCCAAGGAAGGACCGATCAAGACGCAGTCGCGGATCGACGTGCCGCTTAATGGCCGCACGTTGCAACCGGGTCTCCAGCCCATCGCCGGCGTGGCCTGGGCCCAAGACCGGGGCATCGCCAAAGTCGAGGTCCAGATTGGTGACGGCGGCTGGCAGGAGACGCAGCTAGGCGAGGCAATATCCAAGGACACCTGGCGCCAGTGGGTGCTGCCCTGGGACGCCACGCCTGGCAGGCACGTCATCGCCGTCCGCGCCACCGACGCCACCGGCGAAACCCAGACCGCCCAGATCAGCTCATCCGACCCCGATGGCGCGACGGGTCACCACACCATCGTGGTGGATGTCAGCGGGTAGCTAGCCTCTCCGTCGCGGTGGCGGACAAGATCGACCCATAGACGTCGCAGGGACCGTGGCACACGACACGGTCCCTAGCGCTCTAGTGACAGGCGGATCCCACCCAGTTTGGCTGGGAGCTAACCACCAGTGGGGTCTTATGTCTGAACGGTAGGCCGAAGGGCCGGTCCTTCATCCTGCACGCTCTTACCTCCTTCAGTTGGCTAGGACGCCTTTAGGCTGCCGGTCCGGAGTCGGCACGTAGCACGACTTCGTAAACATGCCGCCGCTTGTCGAGCCAATCGGCCATTTGATCCCAGTTGTCTGTGTCGCGAGAGTCAACCCGCAGGGTCGTCACGCACCAATGATGTCCGCTATCCCGGACGTAGCCGTCTTCAGCCTCTGCTTCACGAAGTCTCTTCTCAAGGAGCTCCACGTACGGATCCAGCTGAGGCCAAGTGCTTGCCTTGGTCGTGCCCCACGCGCCCCGTAGATATACTCCGACACTGTTCTGGGCCAAGTACTGAACAACGTAGAGTTCAGCCTCCTCGATCCAGTGCCAGACGTTGCTGCCCATGTATCCGGGACTCAGCCGGGGTGAGTCTGGGCGTCGGGACACAAAGTGAGTCCAGAAGTCGCGCCGGAACTTTGCAATGTCGGAAAGCCCGCTCACTCTCTCAACTTGACGGTCCCATTCGTTCGGTCGCTCTAGGACGTTGAGTACCGGGGCGAGCTGCGAATCGCCGATCTGAACTACGCTCAGGCGTACCGCAAAAAACGCGAATGGGTCGTCCGTGTGCTCGTTCAGCCACCGGATTGCGGACAGATGTCCCTCTCGGAACCGAGTAGCGACCCACACGACGATCTGAGCGTTCAGTCCTGCCAAATAGGCCAACACCTGGCCCAAGTGTTCGAGGTTGGCCTCCTCCAGTTGGTTTTCGATGAGCACCACGCTGCCGTCGTGAGGAGCCCGCGCCAGAATGTCCGCCCGATACTGGTCCGGCCCGACCGCGACTTCTGTGTCTTCGAGCTCGAGGGCGATCCCAAGCTCAGCAGACAGCACCTCAAGGTTCTCCGACAGCCAAGGTGTGAAGTCGCGGGCCTCGTGTGCCCAAGCCTGCCGAACCTCTACGTGCCTGAGTGTGCCTAGGCTTGCGTTGGTCATTGCCCTCGTCGCCTCCAGACTACTGCTCGCACGACCGCTGCATCTCAGCCGTCACTAGCTGATCGACCTTCACTCATCGCTCGAACTCAACACGCCTACCAAACAAGTCGAACGACGCCCAGCACGCGGTTGCGAGCGCGCTGCCCAAGGGCGGGAATCCTCCTGTAGCACCTTTCGGCCTCGCAAGTCCAAGAACTCTACGGCTGGAATGAGATCAGCGTCGGACGACACAAGCACGGCAACATCGTAGACCTGCTCCCAGGCCAGGCGAATCATGTCTGTTGCAATTGCCGTGTCGACGCCTTTCTCGGTGGTGCCACTCATTCTCCTATTGCATGCGGGACACACGCCGATTACGTGATAGCAGTTTGGACAGGAAGGGGCTGGCCTGTGCTGACGCTCACGAAGTGACACTTGGACTCCCGGTTGGCGATTTAGCCAGCCCTGTGCCCAGCGCTTGTGGTTGAGGTCCTTTTGTGAATCTGAGTTGTAGGACGAATAGACATGCATACCTTCGAAAGTAGCGTCTCGGATGTAGCAAAGCTCGGTAGCTATTTCGGTTAGCCACAGCGGGAAGCGGTTCCAGTCGAACCTGAACGACTTCCCGCTCTTTTCGCTCATGGTCAACTGAAGATTCCAGTAGTCGACGAATATCCGAATTCGGTTGCCTGGACCGGGTTCCGTGTGATTGCCCAGCATGTGTGGACGCCCCTTGAAGCAGGAGCGAGAAGCTCCTTACGGCTCATGCCCGAAAGCAGAGCAGGGGCCGCGTCTTGCAACGCGGCCCCTGGAGCTATCACTGCCGGCGGAGTCCACCCAGTTCGGCCGGGAGCTAACCGCCAGCGGGCTGTAATGTGCAGATTCTAGGCAAATCGCCCGCGTCGTCAAACGTCGGCGCTGGAACCCCGTGCCTACGCGTAGTCCCCGTGGGCCCCAGTCCCGCTGGGGTCGGCGAGTTCGTCGGCGCCGCAGAGGTAGCGCCACCAGTCGGCGCGTTCCTGGGCGGCGGCCGAGGATTCACCCGTCAGGTTATGGGCGTTCTTGTTCATGCGGAAGAAGCGCCGGATTTCCTCGCTGTCCCAGCCGTCGGTGTTGAAGATGCCGCGCTGCGGGACGCGGGGGTTGTAGCGAATCTTGAACATGAACCGCCACTGATCGATCTCGTTGGTCTGGGCGCAGTGCCAGAGCGCTTCGTGCATGAACACGATGCGCCCGGCTTTGCCTGACAAGCGCTTCTGACCGGCGATGTTCTTGTAGCGAGCGACGTCCGGACCGAGCACGGAGCGCATGTGCGAGCCGGGCAGCACCAGCGTGGGACCCATCTCGTGCGGGGTGTCGTGGGCGAAGTAGGCGGTGAGGATGTCGAACGACCAGGGATGGACGCCGGGCAGTCGCACCTGGCGACGTCCGCCGGCGTCCACGTGCCACTGCTGCGCCGTCGCCTGTAGCGGCCCGGTGCAGTGCAGGGCCGAGTGGCTGGCCACGTGTCCGGGGCCCAGCAGGCTCTGCAGGACAGCCTTCACGCGCGGCAGGTTGTGCACGGCGCGCACGGCGGCGGACCGCTCGTAGAAGCCGTGCGGGTTGTCGGTGATGTGCCAGCGCACCTCGGGAATGGGGCCGTCCTCGTTGACCGATGCCACTTCGTCGGCGTGGACGGCTTCGCTCAGTTCGTCCGGCACCAGGTCGTCGAACTCGATGAACCCGTCGGTTACGAACCGCGCCATCTGATGCACGTCCAGGAGTTCGGTCTGCGGTACGACCTCGGTCTCTGCGATCGCCATCCCTCGGCCCCTTCCGTTCCGGCGCGAGAGCGGCGCCGGCTAGGTCTACCCCTCGACTTCGATGTTACGTTCCAGCCAGAACTCATTCGCCAGTTGTCCGGATCCGGTCGCCGCGCTGCGTTCCGGCTGCGGGCTGGCCTGAAACACGCGCCAGCCGTCGCGCATGGCCGCCAGCACGGAGTCGTACGGCGGTTCGTACTCGCTGCCGGTTTGCATTTGCACCGCGTCCGCCGGCAGCGCCCCGTCATACAGCGCCCAGGCGACGGTCGGCGAACCCAGGTCGCCGGACTGGAGATGCAGAATCAGAATCTGCTGCCGAACTGGCGACATTGCTGCCCCTTGCCGCGCGACTGCGCGGCCCATGGTACCGAGGCTGCCCAGATCGTCGCCTCGATATAATCGGAAGGTGCTGCGACCGGGGAGGGCACGTGGCCATGTACACGCTGACTGCGGAGCAAGTCGCCTTTTATAACGAGTGCGGATACCTGCGACTTCGCAACGTTTTCTCGCCCGACGACGTCAAGTTTCAGTCCGTCGAACTCGAGCGTCTCATGCTCGAATGGGCCCAGCAGACCCCGGGTTGGCGTGGACCCTGGCGCAAGGCCTACATGACCGCCGAAGAGGACGAGCGCGCCCGGCTCACCGCCATGCACGAGCTCCAGAACTATTCCGAGGCCTTCGCGCGGGCCGTCGTCAACGACCGGCTCACCGGCGCCGTGGCCGACCTGATCGGACCGGACGTGGAGCTGCACCACACCACGCTGCACGCCAAGGCCCCGGACATGGGAACCCCGTTTCCCATGCACCAGGACCACCCGTTCTACGAGCACGAGGGTCCGGCGTACGTGGACGCGATTGTGCATATCGATACGGCAAGCGAAGAGAACGGCTGCCTACAATTTCTTGAAGGGAGCCACAAGCTCGGGCCGCTCCAGCACATTCGAGGCCCCGAATCGAGCCCGCATCTGCCGACGGACGAATACCGCCTCGAAGACGCCGTGTCGGTTCCGGCCGACGCCGGGGACGTGGTGTTCTTCAGCTACTACACCATCCACGGTTCGGCGCCCAACCGGACCGACCAATGGCGTCGTCTCGTCCGGTTTGGCTACCGCGACCCGGATAACGTGCAGACCGCCGGCCAGGGACTCGGGCGCGACGGACTCATGGTGCGAGGCCAGAAAAGGAATCGAGCAGCCTGACCGATGTTGAACGCTCGGCGCGGTTGCGCATCTGATTCACGGATCACGTCCGCCGAAGCAATCCGATGACCGGGCGTCAACGCTACGCGGCGCTCGGCCTGGTGGTGCTCGTGGTGGTGGGAGCGATTGCCCTGATCGAGATTGTGATATCGCCGCCGGAACCGACAGTCGGCGTCGGGCTGCCCGGCGCTGACGAGGCCCAGGCGGCGGCACCTGCTCCCGCGACTCCCGCTGCCACGCAGGCCATTGCGGAGGCGACCGGGGCGGCCACGCCTCGCGCGACAGCCGCCGGCACGACCGCGCCGACCGCGCCCGCCATTACCTCAACCGCCGCGCCCGCACCGGCGACCAGCTCGCCGACAGTCGCGACCAGCGCTCCGGCGCCCGTCACAAGCGCGCCCACGCCGGCGCCCACGCCGCAGGTGGTCGTCGGCCAACTGCCCGAGTTGCCGGTCATCGGCACGGCGCCTGAGTTTGCGGGCATCACGGCCTGGCTCAACAGCGAAGTCCTGACGATGGACGAATTGCGCGGACGCCCGGTCCTCATCGACTTCTGGACATTCGGCTGTATTAACTGCATCCGCACGCTGCCCCACGTCCGCGCCTGGCACGACGCCTACGCGCCGCACGGGCTGGTGATCGTCGGCGTGCACACGCCCGAGTTCAACCACGAGTACGAAGAGGCCAATGTTCGTGAATCGCTTCCCTCCCGCGGCGTCATTTGGCCGGTGGCCATGGACAACGGGTACAAGACCTGGCGTGCTTACAAGAACCGCTTCTGGCCGCACAAGTTCCTGATCGATCAGGAAGGGCAGATTCGTTATCACCACATCGGCGAGGGCGCCTACCAGGAAACCGAGAAGGCAATCCGCGCGCTCCTCGCCGAAGGCGGAACGGAGCTCTCGCACATCCCGCTCTCAAGCGCCGCCATCCCGCACAAGACAACCCCCTCACCGTCCATCGGGCCTCGGTCGCTCTTTGCGGGGAGCGGGTTCGCCTTCGGTTCCTACCTGGGCAATCCCACTGGTACGCCCGATGATGGAGCGCGGGTGTTTACCGACAATGTCGCGCACGACGCCGAGCGCCTCTACCTGGACGGACGCTGGGACTGGGTGGCCAACGCCGCGCTGGCGCAGCCCCAAGCCGACGAAACGGCGCGCGTCAGTGTTCCGTTTCACGCCCAGGCCGTCTCGGTGAGCTTCGGTGTGTCCGGCAACGAGTCGGTTCGTGTAAATGTGACAGTCGATGGCGAGCCGATTCCGGCTGACCGCCGGGGTGGAGACGTCCTGACCGGGCCTGACGGCCAGACGCATCTGCTCGTCGACCAGTTCCGTCTCTACGACATTCTGCGGAACGCCGGGGAGAGCGTGGGCGAGTTGCAATTCTCGGTTGGTCAACGCGGGTTGGCGCTCTACACCGTCTCGCTATCGTAGGTTCCAGCTAGCGGAACCTGGGCACGTAACGTGGATCAGTCGCTCAACGTCGGACTGGCGTTCATCGCCGGTGTCGCGTCCTTCATTGCTCCCTGCACGCTGGCGCTCGTACCGGCCTATCTCGCGTACCTGGCGGGGTTCACGCTGAGCGACCCAAGTACGGCAAGCTCAAGGCGATTGCAGGCGGCCACCGTGCTCAATGTGGCCCTCTTTGCCTTGGGCTTCACGTCCGTCTTCGTGGTGTTGGGATCGTCGCTTGGCGCCATCTCAAGCATCGCCGGGGACCAGGCCGTCTGGCTGAACCGCATCGGCGGCCTCCTGATTATCGGCTTCGGCCTCATGACCCTCGGTCTCCTGCGCGTCCCGGTCCTTGAACGCGGCTTCACGGTGGACGACCGCTTCGCACGGCGTCTCAGCTATGCGGGTTCCCTGATCGTGGGCGGGACGTTTGCGGTCGGGTGGATTCCCTGCGTCGGGCCGATTCTGGGCGCCATCCTCGTTCTGGCGGCTACCACGGCATCCGCCGCGACCGGGGCCGTGCTGCTCACGGCCTATTCGCTGGGAATCATGCTTCCCTTTGTGCTGGCGGGCGCGTTCTCCGGCTGGACGCGCGTGCTGCTGCGGCGCTACGGGCGGGCACTCCAATACACCAGCGCCGGCGGCGGAGTGCTCCTGATCGCGCTGGGCGTGATCGTGTTTACCAATCTGATGCCGGTGATCGCTTCACTGGTCCCGATGGGCGTTCCCCCCATCAGTTAAATGGGGCCGTGTCGCGGTTTCGTCAAGGAGTTCAGCGGCCGGTTGTCGTACGATGAATTGAGAGGCCACCGTGTTCGTGCGGTGCGTCGAGTCTTAACCTGAGTTCCATGCCATCACAGAGTGACGCGGCTGCGGGCGGCGACGCGGGTGCGCGTAGGCGCCGCGTTCTGGCCGCGCACGCGGAACTCTTCAACGAGGCGCTGACGGACGAGGCCGAACGCCTCCCGAAACTGGCCAACGTGGTTGAAGCGCTGGCCCTGGCCTCCGACGCCCAACCGCTGGAGCCGCTGACGCCGGAAGCCGACCACGCCGTCGGGGCCGTCAGACTGGAGCGCGTGCGTCGGCGGATCGCGGTGTGGTGGGCCAGTGACGATCCGGCGGCGCTGGCCGAGGCGGCGCTCGAACGCCAGGTTGACATCCTGATTGTCGTCCAGGGCTTCCCGCTGGAAATGGCGGTCGACGCCGAGTGGGCCGACAAGCTGGCCCTCCTGGACGGTCGGGACCTGACGCTGCTCCTGGAAGGGCGCTGGACGCTCGGGCAAGCCGTGCGGTTCAAACACGGTGAGCAGGCCGCGCACGGCCGCTTCATCTCGCTTCGCGTGGCGCCCCCGGCCGACTTGCCGGACGAGCCCGATTCCGAGTTTCGCCCGGAGGACGGCGAGGTGCTGCCGTCAAACGTCGACGACATGCCGTCGCCGCACGACCCTGACGATGCTGGCCGCGTCGACAATCCAGACATCTGGGACGTCGGCCTTGGAGGGCGGCGCGAACCGGAGCCGGAACAGTCCACCCTGCGTTCGAACATCGAGTCACACGAGCAGACGTTCGCCGAGACCGAGGCCTTCGAACAAGCGGAGGCGCGGCGGCTCCGCCGGTTTCGGATTGGATTCATGCTGGCGGGATTGCTTGCCGTACTGTTCGCCGTCGCCACGATCCGCGGCCGGCAAGATGCCGAGGCAGCCAGCCTGGATCAGGCGGCCGATACGGCCGTACGGGCCGCCCGACTGGAGTTCGAGGCCTATCAGTCGCTCGACTCAAGTGCGCTGCGTTCGGTGTATGACGAATCCCTGGCGCAGGAGATCGAAGCACGGGTGCAGCAGTTGCGCGCCAATGGGGTGTACCTGGAAAGCGATATCTCGATTCAGGTGATTGACGCCAGAATTGAAGGTGAGAGTGCCGGAGTTCTGGTCCGCGAGTCTGGAAACTTGGCTACTCGCCGGAGGGCTGACGGTGAGACCCTTCAGCGCGGACCGCTGAGCCAGGATGTCGGCTTTTTCCTCGCGCGGACCGCCGATCAGCGATGGCGCGTGGTGCAGCGCGCCCCGGTCGGCTAGCGGGCTAAGCCAGCCCGCTTTCGCAGTGTGTTGGCCGCCGCGCGGTGCTCTGGATATCCTTTGCTAAGCGCCGAACGTCTTTTGGGCGACGTAGCCAAGTGGTAAGGCGGGGGTCTGCAAAACCCCTATCCTGGGTTCGATTCCCAGCGTCGCCTCCAGTACGCGCCGTGACGCGATCACGGCCAACTCGGTGCGTCCGGCTGACCGATGCGTAGTCGTCAGCCGGCGCTCGCTGCCTGACGAACTCTCCGCCACACCAGGTCCACGAATACGCGCGGCAGTGCGGGATCCCAGGCCAGCGTGTCCGGGTCGTCGGCATGCGTGTGTAGCCAGGCCAGCACGATGTGCCGCTCGTTGCTCTCGTTGGGTGGCTCTGAGGCGCGGGCATCACGCAGGCGTTGCAGGGCGGCCCGAACGGAGGGACGCCGCGGGCGGGCGACCGGCTCGATGGCCGCAATGGCGCCGTTCTCGATTCGAACAAGCTCGGCCTTCCCCGGCGTGGCCCCGGCGGCGACGGCCAGCATTGGGGTGGCTCCCAGACCGCCGCGCACCGGATGCCGGAGTACCCGGGCGCGCCGGATGCGGCGTGCCGCGGCGTCCCGAGCCTCAGCCCCGGCCCCTTCCACGATGTGCAGCGCGGCCTCGCGGCTCACGCCCAGGAATGCCACCGCGGCGTCGCGCCGCCACGCGGGGACCCGCTTGTCGACCGACCGCCGCGACGGCAGTTCGAAGATCCGCCGAGCGGCATCACTGGCCAGACGGGCTTCTCGCGATGTCGGAAACGGCCCCAGGTAGTCGGCCCCGTCGTCCCGCGGGACGGAGGCCGTGTGCGTGACCGCCGACTCGGCCGGCCCCACGCGCACGAACCGCCGGCCCATGCGCCAGTTTCGATGGATGTTGTACTGCGGGGACAGTCGGGTAATCAGCTCGGCTTCACGCACCAGGGCGCGTAGTTCCGAGCCTGTCGGTTCCCACTCAATGGTGTCGATTTGGGCCAGCATTCCGTCGCGCCGTCGCACAAAACCCGCCGAATCCGTGAAGTGGCTGCGCACGCGCCGCTGCAGCGATGTGGACTTGCCGACGTAGAGCGGCTGACCGGCGGAGTCGCGAAAAATGTACACACCGGGCGATGGCGGCAGATTGCGCGAGGCCCAGCGCGCGAGTTCCCGAGCCCGTCGAGGGTGACGGCTCTCGGGACCGGCGGCGGCCGCCAGCCGGCGCAGGTCACCCAGTGTCTGCGCGTCGCTCGCGGCTTCCGTGTCCAGGAGAAACTGAAACAGCTTGGCTGTGACCCCGGCGTCGTCCAGGGCGCGATGGGTTGGCGTGTCGCTGATGTCCGCGGCTTCCAGCACGGTCGCCAGGCCCGTGCCCGGGAGATCGGGCATCAGGGCCGCGCTCAACTCCATCGTGTCCAGGCCGTCACCGGGGAACAAGGCTCGTCCCGACCAGACGGCTTCGCGGTTCAGGTACCCGAGGTCCGTTGGCAGATTGTGGGCCACCAGCACCCCGTCGGCCTGAAACTCCCGGAACTCGTCAAGCACACTCTCGATGGGCGGCGCATGCGTCAGCATTTCGTCCGTGATGCCGGTGTAGCGCGTCACAAACTTTGAAACGCGACTCGGTACGCGGACCAGCGATGCATAGCGTGAGATTTCGCGGCCCGCTCGAATCCGCAGGGCTCCGACTTCAAGCACCCGATGCCGACCGCCGCGACCGCCGTTGGTCTCGATGTCGAACACCACAAAGTCGGTCTCGTCGATCGCATCGGTGCGATGCGTCCAGGCCGAGAGTGCCCAGTGCCCCATGGCGCCGGATGTCAGACGCTCGTCGGCCTCCAACAGCGGCGCCAGGATGCGCGCGCCTATATGGGCGCCTCCGGCCTCCACGTGCAGCACGGCACGCGCCAATTGCTGCAAGGTCATTGGGCGCCCGGCATCCGCAAGGGTGGTGACCGCCGCCTCGACCAGGACGCTGCGCCGGACCGGCGCTTCGCCGTTCAGAGCCGCGGCCTCCACGCTCACTCGTCGGTTGAGCGGCCGCCGAAGACGATCGACCCGAAGGCGCCCACCAACGCCACGATTACCGTCCCAAGCAGTGCCGTTCCAATGTCCACAATAGTGAAGTCATCGACCAGCATCGTGGCGCCCCAGAAGACCAGTGCACTGATGACGAAGTGCGAGAGCCCGAATGTCACCAGCTTCAGCAGGCAGCTAATGGGTTTGAGAACCAGCTCAAGCGCCGGTCGCACATAGGAATTCAGAACCGCGAGTGCCACCGCCAGAGCAAATATCGCCAGCCAGAAGCGGTCGCTGCCGCGATCCGGCAGCACGATGCCATCTTCCAGCAGCTGCGTCACCGCCAGCACGGCGAAAAAGTTCGTGACGAGCCGGGCCAGCAGGAAGCTGATTTCGCGACTAAGCCACCCCATGCGTCAGAGGCTGAACCCGGCAATGCGTTCGGGCGCCATGCCGGGCGATGAGTTTCCTGCTGGGCGGGCGCGGGGTGCCAGGGTGAGAGGTTTCACTCACAACCTCCTTCCACAAGCCGGCCCCGGGACAGTTAAGGCTAGCCCGCCTCCGGTTCCGTCACCTCGACGCCCACGATTTCCTCCAGGCGCTTAAACGTGGCGGCGGCGTCCAGGTCGCCCCAGCCCATCGACCGGATCTCCTGGTAGATCGCGTCCGCCTGGGCCGTAGCCACCAACGGCACGCCGCTTTGACGACCTACGTCCAGCGCCAGTCCCAGGTCCTTCAGCAGCAGGTCGACGGCAAAGTTGGCGCTGTAGTCCTGCGGAAGGACCAGGTTCGGGATATCCACTTCCATGCAGCGACTGGCGGCAAAGGCGCCCATCAGCGTGTCGTAGAGCTGGCGCGGATTCAGGCCGTTCTTGACCGCCAGCACAAAGGCCTCGGCGTTGGCCTGGCGCACGCTGGCGATGATCATCTGGTTGGTCAGCTTGGCGATGCAGCCGGTACCGGCAGGACCAAAGTGCTCGATCTTGCCGCCGATGATGTCCAGGATGTCGCTGCCCTGAGCAAACGACTCTTCGGTCCCGCCAACGAACACGGCCAGGGTTCCGGCCTGCGCGCCGCCCGGTCCGCCGCTGACCGGCGCGTCCAGGTAATTCACGCCCTTCGCCGCGGCGGCTTCGGCGCAGGTTCGGGCCGTGTCCGGGCCGTTGGTTCCGAAGTCGATCCACAGCTGGCCTTCGCTGGCGCTCTCAATCGCGCCGTCCGCGCCCAGCAGCAGCTCCAGCGAGACTTCCGGGGTCGGCACATTCACGCAGACCACGTCCGACTGCGCCGCCACCTCGGCCGCCGTGCTGGCGGCCGTGCCGCCGTCGGCCACGAAATCGTCGACCTTGCCGCGGCTGCGGTTGTGCACGATCAGGTCGTGCCCCGCCGCGCGCAGGTTGATCGCCATGGGCATGCCCATCTTCCCGAGACCGATGTAGCCGATTCGCATGTCGGTGTGTCCCCTCGCTGCCGTGCCTGGCGCTAGACCTGCGCCCAGGCGAGTTGGAACGTGCGCTTGCAGTTGCCGATTATCGCGTCCGCCGACTGGTCCGGCGCGGGCTTCATCTCGAACGAGACAAGCGGCATCGGCGTCGGCAGGTCGCGCTCGAAGTATCCGATCTCCAGCAGCGTCTTCAGATATGCCGTCAGTTCGGGCACGTCGTTCTCGCCCGCCGGATCCCCGAATACCGGGTGCTGGTCGCCGTATTGTGGATGCTCGCGATCGCGCACGATGCAGTTGCCGATGTGCGCCTGGATCAGGTGCTCGCCGGCGGCCCGCAACGAGGTCGGCGGGTCTTCGTCCAGCAGCGGCAGGTGGCTCAGGTCCAGGCAGAGGCCGAAGTTTGGGGTGGACGCCCGGACCATCTCGCTCACGCGGACGCACAGGTCGATTGGACCCAGCAAGGAATTCTTCTCGATCGCGCGGTCGAACTGTTCCAGCGCGATCCAGATGTCTTGCCGGCCGGCGTAGTCGCAGAGCTCGGTCAGCGACTCCACCACGCTTTCGACCGCGGCTTCTTCGCCGCCGGGTGCGGGCGCCGAATTTGGCCCGTCCAGCAGCGTCACCATGGTGATGCCCAACTCAGCCGCCTCATCAATGGCGCCCTTGACCTGCGAAACTGCGTCATCCCGCGCGTCTGCGTCGGTCGAGGCCAGGTTCAGGCCTCTGCTGAGAAGCAGCGGGTGCGCCCCGTAGCCCAGCGTCAGGTGCGCGGACTCGGCCAGCCGACGCATAGCGACGCGCTCGGCAGGGTCATTGATGCGTGCGATCTCCAGGGCGTGAAAGAACCCGTCGGCCGCCAGCGTCTCGGCGGCTTCCACGGCGGGCCCGTCGCCGCTCTGGAGATCGGGGTGCAGCATGAACTGCACGATCCCGATGTGCATGTAGGCCTCTGGCGGTCGATTCACGACGTTAAACCTCGCTCAGTCGGGTGGGCGCACGATATCCCCATGGTGACGCGAGCCCGCTGGGCGTGTCGAGTGTTCCAGTGACGTCGGCGCTCAGACGCCAACGGCCGCCGGCTCGTATTCCGGCAGGTACTCGCGCACGGCGTCGAAGGCAGCGTCGATGGATGCGTCGTCCAGCGAGATCTTTGGCGGCGCTACCCAGGGCTCCATGATGCCCAGCCGGCTCAGCACGCCCTTGGCCGTGGCCTGAAGGAAGGGCGAACCGCCCGACAAGGCGCGCATGAACTCGTTTTGCCGGTTTTGCGCGGCCGCGGCGGCGTCCAGGTCACCGTCGCACCAGGCGTTGTAGATGGCTGTCACCAGTTGCGGCGCCACGTTGGGCGCGGGACCGGTGGTGCCGGCGGCGCCGGAGTTGAGCGCGTGCAGCAGCGTCGCGTCGCCGCCCACGATCACTCGGAAGTCATCCCCGCGCATCGCGTCCAGGTAGTCCAGCAGGTTCTGCGGGCTGCCCGAGCTGTCCTTGGTGCCCTGCACGCCCACGTCACGCAAGCGAAGCAGCGTGGCCGCGTCCACCGATACCTTGGTCATTCCCGGAATGTTGTAGAGCAGCACGGGCACAGGCGATGCGGCGACGAGATCCTCGAAGTAGCGGACCACCTCGTCATTGCTCATGGGGAAGTAGAACGGCGGATTGACCAGCAGGCCGTCGGCCCCCAGGTCGCCGGCCTGGACGGCCTGCGCGTGCGTGCGCTCCACGCACGGCTGCCCGCAGGCCACGATCACCGGGACTTCGCCGTCGGCTTCCTCAACGCCCGCGCGGATCGCGACCGCGCGCTGGTCGTCGTTGATCGCCGCGAATTCGCCGGTTGTGCCCAACAGCACGTAGCCGTGACAGCCGGCGTCCAGAACTCGCCGCGCCAGTCGACGC
This sequence comes from Chloroflexota bacterium, assembly GCA_028874315.1. Taxonomy (GTDB): domain Bacteria; phylum Chloroflexota; class UBA11872; order UBA11872; family UBA11872; genus UBA11872. The sequence goes on along the minus strand of JAPPKM010000141.1, from coordinate 27,574 downwards.
ATGGCGGGGCCGTCCGCCGTCAGGTCCGCGGTCAACGGCGTGAGCAAAGCTGGAATTACGCCGTGCAGGCGTTCCTGGAACCGGGTCATATTCTGAGCGCCCCTGGCGGGTCGGTGGCTCGAAGTATAGAGACCGCCGTCTCAGACATTCGCCCGCGTCTGCCCGCCGTCCACGTTCAGACAGGCCCCCGTCACCAGGCTGGCCTGGTCCGACGCCAAAAACACCACTACCGCCGCGATCTCCTCGGGATAACCGAACCGCCCCATCGGGAAGTCCTGCCGCAGAAACTCCGCCATGCCGTCAGGGTCCGCCTGCATGCGCTGTTCCCAGCCGCCGCCCGGAAAGATGATCGAGCCGGGCGCCACCGCGTTAACCGTGATTCCCTCCGGCGCCAGCTCCCGGGCCATGGTCTTGGAGAGACTGTTCATGGCCGACTTGGCGGCGTTGTAGGTCGGTGGGCCGCCTTGCTCGCGTCCATAGATCGACGTGATGTGGATGATCCGCCCGGCCCCCCGCGCCCGCATGTGGGGCAGGGCCGCGCGGCTGGCCCGGATGGCGGGCCACAGGTTGACGTCCAGCGTCGCGGCCCAGTCGTCATCGGTCGCTTCCCTGAACGTCCCGCCGCCGGTCGATCCGCCCACGTTGTTCACCAGCACGTCCAGTCGCCCAAACGCGTCGACGGTCTGCTCCACCGCCTGCGCGGAGGCCGCCACTTCGGCCATGTCCAACTCGAACCCGGCCCCCTGCGCACCGGCGGCCTCGATCTCGCCAACCGTCTCTTCCAGGCGCTCCCGTCCGCGCGCCGAAATCGCCACGTTGCAGCCCTCCGCCGCCAACGCCAACGCAATCGACCGCCCAATCCCCCGGCTCCCACCGGTCACAAGCGCGGCCTTGCCGCTCAATCCAAGATCCATGGGACTACTCCTTGCGTGATGGTCTACCCAGGCTTCCAGCGGCGTGGCTTCGGCTGTGCCAGCCAGGCCAGCAACTCGTCCAGTGAAAGCGCGTTGATCACATCCGCCGCCCGCAGCCAGGCCCGTCGAGCCGTCAGCACGCCGTAGCGCATGTAGGCCAGGCTGTCGGGATGGTGGGCGTCGCTATTGATGGAGATGGGCACGCCCAATTCGGCGGCGCGCCGCGCTGTCGTGTCGTCCAGATCCAGCCGTTCGGGCGCCGCGTTGATCTCCAGCGCCGTACCCGTGGCGGCGGCGGCCTTCAGCACCGCCTCCACGTCGAAGGTATAGCCGTCCCGCAGCCCCAGCATGCGCCCGGTGGGATGGCCGATGATGTCCACGTGCGGGTTCTCGATTGCCGCGATCAGCCGCTCCGTCATCTGCTCCGGCGCCTGGTTGAAATTGCTGTGTACCGAGGCCACCACCACGTCCAGGGACGCCAGGATCTCGTCGCTGAAATCCAGTGTTCCGTCGGCCAGGATCTCCACCTCGCTGCCATGCAGCAGGCGAACATCCGGCGACGCTTCCCGTTCCCGCGCAATCTCCTCGGTCTGTTCCGCCAGCCGCTCCGGGCTGAGCCCGTTGGCCACGAGCAGACTGCCCGAGTGGTCGGTCACGGTGAAGTAGGTCAATCCGCGTCGCCTCGCGGCGTCGACCATCTGGCCGATTGACGCCGCCCCGTCGCTCCACAGCGAGTGCCCGTGCAACTCACCCTTGATGTCGCCAGGCTCGATCAGCCTTGGCAGCGCCCCCGCCTCGGCCGCCTCAATCTCGCCCCGGTTCTCGCGCAGCGCCGGGTCGATCCAGGGCAGGTCCACCGCCGCGTACACGTCCTCTTCGGTCGCCGCCGGACGTCGCTGCCCGCTTTCGGAGTCCAGAAATCCGCGCTCGTTCAACGACAGCCCGCGCTGCAACGCCCGCGCCCGGATTTCGATGTTGTGTTCCTTCGACCCCGTAAAGTACGCCAGCGCCGCCCCGAACTCATCCGGCGCCACCACCAGCAGATCCACCTGGAACCCGCCGCCGACCAAAACGGCAGTCTTTGTCCCGCCGGTACCCACCACCTCTTCCACGTCTTCGGCCGCGATGAAATGCTCCATCACCGGCCCGGGATCTTCGGCGGCCGCCAGGATGTCCAGGTCGCCGATCGTCTCCCGGCCCCGCCGCAGGCTCCCCGCGTACTGCACGGTCTGAACTCCAGGCGCCGCCTCCACGTGCGCAATCAGCCGCTCGGCAATCGGCAGCACGTCCCCCAGCCGCCGCCGTGCAATGCGCTCTCGAAATCGACCCAGCTCCCGCAGCAGCCGCGCCTGGCGCTTGGCCCCAATCGTCCGGATACCGGCAAGCTCTCCCGCGCGTGCCGCCGCCTCCAGCCCGTCCACGCTGTCGATCCCGTGCTTGTTGTATAGCGTGGCGGCCGTCTTCGGACCCAGGCCGGGTATCAAGAGCATCTCGAAAACACTGTCCGGAATCTCGGCCCGCATCTCCTCGTACTCATCCACGCGGCCCTTTTCGACGAATTCGCCCAACACGCCCGCGATGCCCTTGCCGATCCCCCGCACCTTGGAGATCTCGCCGCTCTCCACCAGCTCCGCCACGTCCGTGGTCAGCGAATCCACCCGCCGCGCCGCGTTTCGAAACGCCCGAACCCGGAACGTATTCGCCCCGCGAATCTCCAGCGCGTCGGCAAAGCCTTCCAGCAGCTCGGCCGCCGCCTTGTTCAGCATCGCGTGGGACTTCCTGATCTTGCGCGCGCTCCGCATTGTGACCCATTTATCACGCGCATCCAGGCAGTTCGTCGGCTGCCGCGTTCGGCAAGCCCTCTTTCAATGCCTGTGAGCCAATAGCAGCGCGTCTCGAAACCGCTGCCACTTCGAGACCTGACAAATAACGAACAAGCTGCTACGCTTACCGTATGAATACCGAACGAACATATGACGAACGAATGCTGCGGAGCCAGGTGCGGCAACCGTTCGCCCTGGCGTCAGACGAGCGTCAAGGCCCGGCGCGCCACGCAATCAGACCGATGCGAATTGCGCCGGTCTGTTCCGATTGCGGTGCTCCATTGCGGCCCCTGGGTCGGTGCCTGAGTTGTCCGGCCTGCGGCTGGGGGGCGTGCGGCTAGAGAGGCCGGTACCAGCGCCGCGGCTTATTGGATTTTCGCCGGACTGGCCTTGTGCCGAGATGTTGGCGGACCAGGTGTAGGTCGTCCCCAAAGAGTTTGCGCGGGTCGGGTGCTGAATTGGAGTCGTGCCCCCGGATGAAGCCGGCGCTGTAGCCGCCTTCGAGTATCGCGAAGACGTCGAGTTCGCGTCGCGTCACTTCGGCGAGCACCTGCCGCCAGTCGGTTAGGCCGTCGCTGAGGATGGCCGGCGCTCGGGACCAGCCGTCAGGGCCGGACTCGATGACGGAATTGGCGATGCTGAGAGCTTGAACGTGGTCATCGAGCGCGTCGAGATCCAGTCGCCACGCTTCCGCCGCGACGGGACCGAACTCGCCAGGCGCAAGACACATGCCCACGTAGCCCGGCAGGCGACCGTGCAGCAGGGCTGCGGCGTGACCGGACTGTTCCTGCAGGGACCCCGGAAGCTGGCGTACGAGCGCACGCAGGTTGTGCCGGCGGCAGAGCGTCTCCAACCCGCGCAGGCCGGCGCGGGCAGCTTGCAGCGAATCCAGGTAGGACGCGCCGTCGAGTCTGGTCCATGCGCCATAGCGGATGTAGGGAACCCGCGCCTCCTCGCAGCCGCGGTGGATCTCTTCGGCCTGGTCGTCGAAAGGCGACGTCACGTCGCAGGTAACCATCACCACTTGGACGCCGGCGTCGGCGCAGTCCACGGTGACTTCGATCAGATCGATGGCCTGCGCGGGATCCACCTGCCCGCCGGAGGCGATCACCAGGTCGATGGCGTCCAGCTCCAGCGCGCGGGCCTCGGCAACGAGATCTGCCGGCGAGTGCCCGGGAAACGCCGTCCCGGAAAGGACGTAGCGCGGGAACTTGAGTGCCACGGGAACGATTCCTGGCGTGTCGTATCCCGAGCCTACGACCAATTCGGCAAGGGCCGGATTGGCATGTCGAACACGTATGTCTGGCGGAAGGACTGGGCCGGGGTCAACGCCCCGTCCCGCAAGCTGTAGTCCATCAGCAGGATCGACAGGTCGTCAATCAGTCCGCGGGACAGCAGCAGACGCAGACGGTAGTCGCCGGCGGGCGACGCTTGGCGGGCTGTCTGCGTGGGATCCCGCCGTCCGTTGACCGTCTCGGTGAGGGTTCGGGCGTCCGGGTCATAGCGAAACTCGATCCGCTGCGCCGGCGCGGTGATGTGGGCCGTGCTCGACCAGAAGCCGTGGGAGAGAGGGGCGTCGCCTCGCGGAGCTTCCGCGTAGGCCATGCCTACGCTGCCGCCGGTGCCGGTGGGATTCGCTGTGATGACCGTGCCGGTCATTACGCCGTCGCGCGCGTTCACGTCGACCGAGACGACGTGGCGAGGCACGTGTTCGGTAGTGGCGGTCGGACCGGTGGCATCCGGCGCCAGGCGAGCGGCGACAATCTGGGGACGGCCGCCGTCACTGGCTGCGTTGATCTCCAGCACGCTTCCAAGCGTTGGCGGCACGGTGATCCAGGTGAGCCCCGGGTTGACGGCAATCTCCGCCGGACCCGCCGTGACCGTCCCCTGCACGGGGGACACGATGCCGAACAGGATGGGCTGGTCGGCCGGTTGCAGATCGGGCCCAACGGCCAGGCGCCCGTTGCGCAGCCCAAGAGCCACCGTTCCGTCTGATGGAACGTCCAGCGAGCCGAGCGCTTGTCCAAGCTCGTGTGCGGTCAGCCGCTGTCCGGGCGCGTCGCGGTAGATCGACCAGTATGGGGTCGCGTAAATCGCATCAGATTCGAGCAGTCCAAAGGTTCGCGGATCGTCGGCGGAGTTGAGCACGAGGTAGTCATAAGCCGGGTCGGTCAGTTTTTCGTAGCGATAGGCCGGGGAAGTGGCGATACCGCTGAGCTCGCGCCCAACTAACATCCCTGCCCACACACCGGTGGCCCGCCGGGCCCACGATTCCGACTGGTGCTTGGGATAGTGAAAGGCCAGCACGTGATCGCCGGTGCGCCGCCGGGCCTCAGGCACCGGATAGGTCAGGCCGGGAGCAAAGTAGACGCGGCTGCCCGGCGGAACGCGGTCGGCCACGGCTCGCGCATCGTGCGCGATGCGGCGCTCGGCGTTCCAGCCGACGCCTTGCCAGTTCCACCAGACGCTCAGGTAGGTGTTGTAGATCAGGGCCAGGGAAGCGACGGCCAGGATCGCGACGGCGACGCGGCTGAGGGCAGGCTCGCGGGGCGTCAGCCAGGCCTCGAACCGGCGCGTCGAAGTCTCGCTCCACAGCTTGAACTCGCCGTGATAGATGTTGGCAATCCCGGATGCCGTGAGAACCGAGACCAGGAAGGCCACGTAGGACAGGTTCTTGAAGTGTCCGTAGTGGTAGCCCGCGCCCGCCGCGACCCAGTACATGAAGCTGGCGAATCCGGCGGCCAGCGCCAGCGTCACACGCTGATCGCCGCGCACCGTAAGCGCGCCGATGAGGGCCAGGGCGAGAGCCGGCCAGAACAGGGCGCTGAGCACAGCGCCCAGGGCATCGGTGCCGCCCGCGCCCAGTAGCAGTTCCAGGGGTCCGTTGCGGGGGATCAGCCGATAGGCCTCAAGCCCGAACGCCAGCTCGATATTGGCAAACTGCCGGTCGCCCCAGGCGTTGCCGAACTGGCCGTTCAGGTCGCCGGCAATATCGCCAAGCTGTGGCAGCGCCCATACCAGGAGCCAGGCGATGCCCGGGACTCCCAGCACCGCGGTTCCGATGCCAAGAAGCAGCGCGCGGCGCAGCGTACGGAGCCGTCGACGGGCCGTGACCAGCAGCACCGCGACCAGTGTGGCCGCGAGGGCGAGACACACGGCCGAAATCGCCCAGAAGTAGGACACGAGGAGGGCGGCGCTGACAAGCGCGGCCAGGGCCACCGCACGCCGGCCGCCGTTCCGCAGGGCCACGATTCCCGTCGCGGCAGCCAACGGAAGAAGCGCGAAAGCGACGGTATGCGGTCCAAACCCCATGCCCGCGAACCAGAGCGGCAGGCCGTGGAGCGCATAGATCGTGGCCGCCAAACCGGACGGGCGTTCGGACATCTGGAGGCCGGTTCGGGCAAAGATGTATACGGCCGGCACGCTGGCGGCCAGCAGGAGATACAGCAGCGGCGCGTACGCGTGAAACGCGGGGGCGTTGGAAAGAATCGATCCAATCGACAGCAGGTATGGGAATCCCCAGCCCCGCGAGTGGTTGCGCAGGCTCTGGAACTCTTCCTGGAACGGTCCTTCGGTCAGCCCGTGCATGAACACGGTGTTCCACTTGAGGGCTTCGGCCAGCGGGACGTAAAGGTCTTCGTCGATATTGAGTCCCAACATCGCGCCCGACCGGCCATGCAGGTGCGCGAGAAACGCGGTCAGCAGCAGCAGCGCGGCGGCAACCAGGACCACAAACTGTGGCTTGGAGAGCCGCGGCAGCCACCAGCCGTCGCGACGTATGGTCCAGGCGGACAGCGCGGCTCCGGCGCCCAGCAGCAGGGCCGTCGCGACTCGTAGATCCAGGGCCAGGTTGAGCGCATACGCGCCGACGATCAGCGCGGCCGCGCCCACAAGCGGCGTCAGGAGGAATCCCGTGGCCTTCAGCTCGGGCGTGGCCAGCAGACGGGTGAGCCCATAGCCCACGACCAGGCAGGCCGCGGACATGGCCAGCGCGACGCTCGCCGCTTCGAGCCCCACGGCCAGCATTTCAGGCACCGCGCGCTACCCGTGGCCGCCGTAGGTGCGTGGGTCGGTCAGCGCGTGGAATCGGCCGAAGCCCGCAGGAGGCCGGTGCCTCCGGCAACGCCGAACATATGGCCAAGGCCCACGGCGGCGCCAATTGCGGCTCCCAGGCCGGTGAAGACCACGACGACCGCGACAAAGTCGCCCGCGGAAACGGCGAACGATCCTTGCGCGAGCGGCGCCCAGAAACGCAGCAGGATCAGTTCCGTGGCGCCGGCAAGTTGGCTTGCCGAAACCGCGGCCAGCGCCAGGATGACGCCGCCCAGTCCGACGCCTGTCACCATTCCGGCCAGTATCAGCACGCCCGCCATTGCGGTTGCGGTCCACGCCCGGCGGGCTCGAAAGCTCGCCCAGGATTCGTTATACGCGGCGGCGGCGGTGCGACCCGCAACCATGATCTGGGGCATCACGGTCCAGAGCGACACCTTGGCCGCGGCCAGCACGATCGCGTCGATCAGAAACAGGACCACATAGACCACGGCGATCAGAGCAAGCGGACGTTCCGTCGTGATGTCGGTATCCGGCGGACGAGTGAAGCCGAAGACGGCGGTCTGCACCACCACCAGCGCGCCAACGACCAGCAGAATCGGCAGCGCGGCCAGCACGAGCGCTGGAATCTGCCGCCAGGCGTCTCGCAGCGCCCGCTTGGCCGACGCATCGCGCTCATCGGTGGCGCGATCGGCGATCAGCGATCCGGCGCCAAGCGCGCACGACCACAGGACCAGGACAAGAACCGCCCCCAGGGGCAACGCCACCAGCGCGGCGGGGGAACGGATGAATGCCAGACCGCCGGCCAGGCCCGCCAGCGCGCCCGCAACCGCGCCGACGCCCAGGCCTACCGCCAGCGCCCCCGGCTGTGCCACGGTGGAAACGGCGGCACCCAACGGCTCCAGGAGGTGTAGTGGGTCGTTCAGCCTCCGGGCCGGCGGCAGCGGGTCGGGTCGAGACATTGCTGAGTTACCGGCAGTATATCGGCGGATCGTTCGGATGCATTGGCGTCCCCCTGACGATAACTGAGGTGAATCGGCTGTGACGGATGGAAAGGTCGGCACGCGTTTCCGTGCCGCCGTGATTGGCGCTGGGCGCATGGGCCACGGCATTGCCCTGGAGGCCGCGCGCGGCGGCTACCAGGTCGCCATCCACGACTCGCAGCCAAGTCGTGCCGAGGTCGCCATTGCCGAGGCCGAGTCTGACGCCAACGACCTGGTCGCGGCGGAACGCATCCGGAAATCGGACATTCCGACCATCGTCGGCCGCCTGACGCCGGCGATCGATCTGGAGAGCGCCGTCGCGGACGCCGAGGTCGTGTTCGAGGCCGTCGCCGAGGACCTTGACGTCAAGCGCGGCGTGTTTGCCCGGCTCGATCGGGCGGCGCCGCCGACAGCGCTCCTGCTGTCCAACACGTCCAGCCTCGCCATCAGCGACATCGCCGCGGCTTGCGAGCGGCCCGAGCGAGTGGCGCTGGCGCATTGGATCCTGCCGCCGCACCTGATTCCGGCGGTGGAGGTCGCGCCCGGGCCCAGGACCAGCCCGGCCACCATTGCGGCCGTGCGCGACCTGCTCGACCAGTTGGGCAAGTGGCCCGTGGTCTTGGAACGCGAGATGCCCGGCTATCTCATCAACCGCCTGCAGTTCGCCCTGCTGCGCGAGGCGATGGATCTCGTTGGGCAAGGCGTCGCCTCAGCCGAGGAGATCGACCGCGCGGTTCGAGGTTCAATCGCGCGGCGAATGCCCGTTATGGGCCTCTTTGGCCAGGCCGATCTGGCCGGATTGGACGTGTACCGGCAGATCTTCAGGTACCTGGCGGCCGACCTGAGCACAATTGACGGACCGCCCGCGGCGCTCGATGCCGCCGTGGAGTCGGGACGCACAGGCGCTGCTGTCGGCCAGGGGTTCTACTCGTGGACCGAGAACCAGCGCGACGAGGCCCTGCGGCGACGCAACGATGAGCTCATACGGCTACTTCGGACGGACCGGAGCGCCTGAGGACGACTTACCGGCGACTGGCCGGGTGGCCGGGTCCATGCCAAAGAAACGACGACCGACCAGGTAGGCGGCCCCCGCTTCCGTACCCATGGCCGCGATTCGGGCCACGGCCCCAACGCCGGCCCCGGTCCATCCCGCCAGCGGCGTAATCAGGAACAGAAACGACGCCATCATCAGCAGCCGCGAGAAGGCGGTGAAGGCCACCCGGCGCGTGCGGCGCTGGTTCATCGTCATGGACTGGTAGAACTGGCGCACCGCCATCAACAGCGGGAAGACCGAGAGGATCTTCAGAGCCGTGATGGCATCGGGCACCAGGGCCTCGGGCGCGCCCACCAGGTCGGCGATCACGAAGCGATTCAGCGGGGTAAAGGCGATCAGGGCCATGAGGCCGCCCATACCCAGTCCCACGCCGTAGACGAAGCGGCGGGCGCGGCGCTGCTGATCGGCGTCGCGTCCGAGCACGAGCACGACCTGCCGCAGAGCCGCCATGGCGGTTAGCGGCAACATGCCGAGACTGAAGGCCACACGGAAGGCTCCCACGGTCGCCTCGGGATTGGGCAGCCGTAGCAGCCCGGCATTCACCATGGGATGACCGATGGTCAGGGCGAACTGCGTGATGATCAGCGGGATCAGGAATCCGGTCAGGTAGCGAAAGTCCAGCGGCGCTTCGCCCTCGGGGTCGGGGGCGTAGGGCGCTGTTCGGTCGACCTGGCGGACGAGCAGCACGGCCAGTGCGCCCTCGACCACCGCCACGATCACCCACACCACCGCGGCGCTGTAGATCCCCGGAACCGGCAGTTGGGGAACCACGCCCAAACCCAGCGCCATAAGCACCACCTGGCCCACGGCCGGTGCGACCCAGATCAGGTTGGAACGACGCCGGTGCGCCAGCTGCGCCAGGTTGAACACGCGCAACAGGTTGAAGAGCGGGATGGCCAGCGAAATCCGCATCATCGCCATCACGTCGGGCAGCAGGGACTCCGGCGTTCCCATCGCGAAGCGGAAGAAGCCCTCGCCAATCCCCGGTAGTGCAAACAGCGTGCTGATTGCGGTGATAACCGCCATGTACAGCAACATGTAGCGCTGGATAACCGCGAAGGACTGGCGCCCGCGTACCAGCACCAGGTAGGCGCTCTGAATCGCCGTCCCGGAAGCGCTCAGAATCTGAATCACGCTGGCCACGATGGCGAAGGCCGCCAGCGACGTCTCCGGGTCGACCGCTCGCGAGATGCCGGCGTCCAGCACCGGATTGCGCAGCGTCTGAAAGACTTGTGCCGCGGCCAGCGGCAGGAAGAACACCGCCATCGCGCGGTAGGTCGTGGGAGCTGCGGTGCTGGCCAAACGCGAATCCCCTGCAAGCGCCAGCCTGACTATGGCGAAGCGCAGGGCAATCGCTCAAACGCGGCGTCGCCGTTTGTCGCCGGTGGTACGGTTCGGGTGTGACCAGTTCACTCCCGGCGGCCGTGTTTTTTGATGCGTACGGCACGCTGATTCACTTTCCAGCCGACCCCTCGCCCTTCGACTACATGGCCGACGCGGTGCGACGGGCCGGCGTTGATTTGCCGCGCGAGCGTCTCGATGCGGCGCTGCACGCCGAGATGCGGTACTTCAAGGCGCACTTCGCCGGGGTGCGGACGGCGGAGGACTTCCAGCGGCTCAAGCTCGACGACGCCCGGGTCTACGTGGAGGAGCTTGGCGATACGGGCCCTGTGCGTCTCGACGTTGCCCACATGGCCGCCGAACTGCACGAGGCCTTTGCGACCCGGGTGCTTCCGGATGCGCTACCCGCGATTGACGTGGTCCACGCGGCCGGGGTGCGCACAGCCGTCCTCAGCAACTACAGCTACCTGCTGCCGCTGGTGCTCGATGGGTTGGGGCTCGCCGACCGGCTGGATCCAGTCGTGTTTTCGGCCGCTGTGGGCGCGGAGAAGCCGGACCGGCGCATCTTCGAAGCCGCGGCCGCTGCCGTTGACGCGGACGTGTCCGACTGTGTGCTGATCGGCGACGACCTGGAGAATGACGTGGCCGGTGGGCGTGGTTGCGGGATGCCGGTCGTGTGGATCGCACGCGATGGATCGCCCGCGCCGCCCGGCGTGGCGATGGCTCGGGACCTGGCGGACGCGGCTCGGATGGCCCTGGCGCCCGGCTGGCAATCGCTTTCCCTGAGCCGGCCCGGGGTCTCCGGGACGGGCGCTTGATATGTCCCTGGCCTCGCTGCGCGTCACCACTTCGTCGCGAACCTCCGTGCACCCCATTGGCCGGCAGATCCAGGCGGCGCTGGAGGGCCACGCTATCGGGGACGGCTTGCTGCTGGTCAGCGTCCCGCACACGACCTGCGCCGTGACCCTGAACGAGCCGGAGCCCGGCCTGCTGGACGACGTTGCGCAGGCACTTGAGCGGCTGGTTCCCTGGGAGGGCCGATACGCCCACAACCAGGGGTCTGAAGACAACGCGGCCGCCCACGTGCGTGCGAACCTGGTCGGTCACCAGGTCCTGGTGCCAGTCGTTGACGGACGGCTGCAGGTGGGTGTCTGGCAGGACGTGCTGCTGATTGAGTGCGACGGGCCCGGAACGAGGACGGTCGAAGTCCGGCTGCTCGCCGATAGCGCCTCAAGCTAGAGCCCGCGTGCCTCCAGTTCGGCCAGCAGACGGTTGCCATAGGGCAGCGGCTGCCGGTATCCGGGCCGGTCGGCCGCCGCCGACCAGTCGCGCAGTCGAAGCTGTCGGGTGATGAGCTTGTCCGTTCGCGCCAGGTAGGCGGCGGCTTCCTCGTCACCCTGGCGCACCACCGCAATCGGGTCGCCCGTGCGCGCGTGCCAGGCTTTGGCGCCCGGATGCGCCGGGCTGCGCATGGTCTGTCCAATCGCCTCGATCAGCGGCGTCCGATCGAACGGCCGCTGGTTGGGATCCAGGTAGGCCGGATCCTCCAGCGTCTCCAGGCGCATAGGTGTCAGCAGATTGGTCCGGACCAGCGCCCGCTGTGCCGGCGCGTCCAGCAGCGATCGCGCGAACGTCCAGGCCGCGTCGGGCTCGGGGCTGCGGGCCGGTACGGCCACGCACAGCTCCTCGGCCTCGGTCAGCGCCTGGCGACCGTACCAGCCCGGCAGCGGCGCCACGGCCCACGGGACGTCGGCGCGGATCCACCGGCCCACGTCCGTGCGGTCAATGTGCATTGACGACAAGCCGCCGCTGAACGGGGCCACGAACCGGTGGGTAATCGGCAGCTCGACGGCCAGGGTTGTTTGCCAGCTGGCCAGACGTTCCAATCGTGCCTGGCGTTCGGGCGTCGCCAGGGCCGACGCTCGCTGCTCGGCGTTCAGGAACCCCTGGTCGCCGCCTTCAGCCAGGACCGGACGTGCGTACGCAGGAATGGCCGTCAGTCCGAAGCGTTCAATGCGCTGGCTGCTGGCGACCACCAGCTGTCGCGCCGCCTCCTCGAACTCCGGCAGCGTCCAGGTGCGTTGCCAGCTGGTTGGCGCCGAAACGCCTGCTGACTCAAAGTGCTCGGTGTTGTAGAGCACGCACTGGTGCGCGGCGCCGAGACTGACGACGGACCGCTCGCCGCCGGCCCCCGTGCGTGCGTCGGCTGCGCCGGGTGCCTCCCGCCGCAACTCGGCGTCCGCTTCCACCCACGCACCGAGCCCGTGGAGAAAGCCGGCCGCCGTGAAGTCGAATACGTCCTCCGGCGCGATGCGGGTCACGTCTGGGCCTTCACCCAGCCGTAGGCGGCTGCGCAATCCATCCGACGTGAGCGCGTTGTCGAGACGCGTCTGCACGGTGACCCACGGTGCTTTCGCTTGAAACTCACGCTGGATCTCCGCAAAGGCCTCCAGCAGCACTCGGGGCCCCCAGGCTTCGAAGTGAATCGTGGCGGCGGCCGCCCGCGGTACATCGGCGGCCGCGGGCGCCGCGATTGGCGAGTTCGGCGGTACCTCGGGCGTGGCCGTGGGTAGCGGCGGCGGCTGTACGACTTCTGCCGGCGGCACCGTCACCGCTGGCAACGCCTGGTCCACGGAATCCAGCGTGCACGCCGCCAGCAGCACGCCGGCGCCGGATAGGCCGGCGCGCAGCAGCACCCGTCTCGAGAGCCTTGCGCGCCGCGTGGCTGAACCCGGGTCGAGCCTTGCGCTCGCGGTCGTGTTGTCGACACTCACGGGCAAGGCGTCATCCGCCTGCGCGGCCGGAAAAACCCGCCGAATCTGAATTGTCCTCGTCTCACTGGCTATTCTGACCTCAATCCTTGTCCAAATCCCGAACGCGAAAGGCGTCGCGCCATCGACCTGCTGCTCTGGGCTGGCGCCTTGGTGGTGTTCTCCGTCCTCGGGGTGCCGTGGGCCTTTCTGCTGTGTCGCCGTCTGCCTTCGCGCGGTGTCCTGCTGACCGCGCCTATCGGGTTCTTTCTGGCCCATTATCTCGCCTGGGCCGGACTCTCAACCGGTCTCTTCCCAAACGGACGCGGCTACGCGGCGGCCGCGCTGCTGGCGTTCGCGGCGTTGAGCGCCGTGCTGGCCTGGTGGCTGCGTTCCGGCTTGCGCGACCGTGGCGGCAACCGCCGGCTTTGGCTCTGGGGCTGCCTGCTCCTGCTGGGGCTGTTTGCGGTCGGCGCAGGATTGCGCTGGCTCAACCCGGAGATCGGCGGGACCGAGAAGCCCATGGACTTCGCCCTGCTCAATGCCGCCGCTCGCGCCACGTCATTCCCGCCGCCCGACCCCTGGTTTGCCGGTGAGACCGTCAACTACTACTACCTGGGCTACTCGATGGCCGCCTTCGGCGTGCATCTCAGCGGAGCCGAGCCCGCCGTGGGCTACAACCTGGCCCTGGCCGCGCTCTTCGCGCTCGGCGCGGTGGCCGCGGCTTCCGCCGGATACGACCTGGCCGTGCTCACCGGCGCCGGAAGGCGAGCCCGAGCGCTTGCAGCCGGCCTGGCGCTCGGTCTCACGATGCTGGTCGGCAACCTGGCCGTCCTGCGCGACATCTTCTCCGATAACCCGGACGCGCCCACGGACTTTTGGCGGGGCATCGGCTGGAATGCCTCACGCACCATTCAGCGTGAGGAATCCGGCCAGCTGACTGATTACACGATCAACGAGTTTCCGGCTTTCTCGTTCATCCTGGGCGATCTGCACCCACACGTCATGTCGCTTCCGATCATCCTGCTGGCCGTCTCGCTGACCGTGCAGTGGATCGTTGCGGCTTCGCGGACGGAGCACGACTCCCTGCCGCAACGGCTCGGCTGCGGTGCGCTCACTGGCCTGGTGCTTGGCGGCCTCTACGCGCTCAATGCCTGGGACGCGCCTACGTTCGCGGGACTCGTACTGGCAGGCGGCGCCATCGTGGCCTGGGGCGACCGGGAACGCCTGCTGCAGCTCGTGCCTCCGGCGGCTGCGGCGTTGGTCGTCGGCGTGCTCGCCTGGCTGCCCTATACCCTGAACTATGCGCCTGGCAGCCGTGGGATCGGCGTCGTGACGATCCGAAGCGAGGCGATCGACTACTTCCAGGTCTTTGGCCTGCTGTTGACCGCGGTGGTCGCCACGCTGGCAGTCTTGCTCTGGGACGCGCGCCCGGACGGCCGCCAGTTTCTTGTCGTCATGCTCGCCGCCGGCGCTGGGGCTACCCTGATAGCACGTGGGGAGGTCGCCGTCGCGCTCGCCGCACTCCTCGTGCTCAGCGCCTATGCGCTCTGGTCGCGCCGCCACGAGCCCGGTTTGGCGGCGCTGCTGTGGCTCCTGCTTGCTGGCTTGGGATTGCTTACCGCAGTCGAGACTCTCTATGTGGACGACTTTTTTGGCTCGCCGAATGAACGAATGAACACCGTCTTCAAACTGCACTACCAGGCCTGGGGCCTGTTGGCCGTTGCGGCTGGACCAAGCCTGCTACTGACGTGGCGCCGGCTCGTGAAACCGGGCGGTTTGCGCCTGAATTTGACGCGCAGCGCGGTAGTGACCGTCTTCGCACTGCTGGCCGTCCCCGCGCTGGCTTATCCGATCGTCGCCGCCCGCGCAAAAACCGAGGCCAGCGTTGTCTCCGGATCGCTGGACGGGCTGGCCGCCGATCGGCAAAGCCGGCCATCGGAGGTCGCCGCGGCCGAGTGGCTGCGAGCGCATGCGCCTCGCCATGCCGTGCTGCTGGAAGCGCCCGGTCGTGCCTATTCAGGCGACTCACGCATGTCGACCTGGACAGGAATCCCCACCGTGATCGGCTGGATCCAACACGAGGAACTCTGGAGGGAATCCGACCCACGGATCGCGGCTCGAACGGCCGACATCGACACCGCCTACCGAACCGATGACGCCGCTCGGCGTCGCGCCGTGCTGGATCGCTATGCCGTCACGCACGTCGTCGCCGGCGATTCCGAGCGGGAGCGCTACGGTTCCGACATCGCGCAGCGTCTCGGCCGGGATCTTGCCGCGGCCTATTCCAACGGCGCAACGACAATCTTCGAGGTTCGACAAGCTCCGTGAGCGCCCTCACGAACACGCTGAGCGGCTGGCTGGCCCGCCCGGCCTGGTTCGGCTGGTCGCGCGGCGAGTGGCTGATCTACGCACTGATACTGGCCGCTGCCGCCGGCCTTCGTTTCTTCGATCTGGGCGAGCGTGTGTATCACCACGACGAGGCGATTCACGCCAAAGAGTCCAACGACATGATCAATGGCAAGCAGTTTCGATATGACCCGGCGTACCACGGGCCGTTGCTCTACTTCGGCAACGTGATCGTGTTCCTGGCCGCCGGTGTCAACGATGCCCTTGGACGCGTGATCCCGGCGCTGTTCGGCGTCGCCTCCGTTGGCGCGCTGCTGATCTTTCGTCCGGAACTGGGCCGCACCGGAACGCCGCTGGCGATGGCGGCCATGACGATCTCGACCGCTTTCCTCTATTACTCCCGATTCCTGCGCATGGACATCTACGTGACCCTGTTCACCCTTCTTCTGGTCGGCTCGGTCATGCGCTACCTGGAGCAGCCGCGGCGCCGCTGGATCTACCTGGCCTGGGCGTCGCTGGGACTTTCGCTGGCGACCAAGGAAAACACCTTCATCCACGGCTTTGCGCTGGTCGTCGTGCTGCTATGTGTCGGTGCGGTGGCGTTCCGAGCGCGGCGTCGTGGCGCCGCGGCGTCCCCGCTGGGTACGCAGGCGCTCAGCGCCTATCGTTCGCTGGGTGTCGACGTGGAGCACGTGGTCTACGGCGCTCTGACGTTTGTGCTCATCGTCTTCGCGTTCTACACGTCCTTTCTCACCTACCTTCCGGGCTTTCGCGCGGCCTTCACCAGTTCCATCGAGTACTGGACGGGCGTCCACGAATCGGAACGCGTCAATCAGCCCTGGTTCTACTACGCAATGTTCCTGGGTCTGTACGAACCGTTTGCGCTATTGCTCGGCGCGGTTGCCCTGATCCGGGGCCGCCGGGCGCGTCACCTCCTGCCGCTGGTGCTGGGCGTGTGGATCGTTGTGACCTGGATCGTCTACTCGGCCGCTGGTGAGAAGGCGCCCTGGCTGGTGCTGCACCTGCTGTGGCCCCCGCTGCTGCTGGCCTGCTGGTGGGTAGGCCGCTGGTTCGACGAGCCGCGACCGAAGATTCCGCGAGCCATCGTGGGCGTGCTAAGCGCTGGCCTGCTCTTCTGGACGGTGTGGTTCGCCATACCAATCACCTACGAGCGCGGCAGCGTGCCGAACGACCTGGTCGTGTACGTGCAAACCACGGACGACGTGAAGGAAGTTGCCGCGATCGTGGACGAGGCCGCCAGGCGGACCGGGCTCGGCGACAAGCTGCCGCTGCTCATCGACAACGACTACGCCTGGCCGACAGTCTGGTACCTGCGCGACTACACGGACGCGCTGTATACCAAAGACATGAACCTGGAAGACGCCCAACAAGCGCAGATCGTCCTCATGTCCCCATCCAGCGCCAACGTGCTTGGGATCCAGCTTCCCGAATTCGTGGGCCGCGAGATGAAACTGCGCTGGTGGTTCCCTGAGCACACCTACAAGGGCTGGGGCCCGGGATTCCTGGGCGAGTTCCTGGCGGATCCGCAAGCGCGCAGGTCATTCCTACACTGGTTGTTGACGCGCGAGGAACCGCCGGTTCCCAAGGGCTCGTATGACTTCATGCTGTATGTGCGGACGGACCTGTTGAACGAGGGACCGCTGGGACCGTTCCGCCTGTGAAAGTCGTGATCGTCGGCGCCGGCATTACCGGTCTGGCGCTGGCGCATGAGCTGCTGAAGCTGGGCCACGGCGTCACGCTGGTTGAGGCGGCGCCGCGGCCTGGCGGGGAGCTGGCCACCGTGGAGGTGGGCGGCGAGCCGGTGGAGCGGTTCTATCACCACCTGTTCACGCACGACAGCTTCATGATCGGCCTCGCCGAGGAGCTGGGCGTTGGCGACCGGCTGGAGTGGCCGGAGCCCGAGATGGGCTACTTCCTCGGTGGCCGGCTCTACCCGTTCACCTCGCCGCTGGACTTGCTGCGCTTTGGGGCGCTGAGTCACTGGGCGCGGCTGCGGCTGGGGCTTGGCTCGGTGCTGCTGCAGCGCCGGACGGACTACGGGCCATTTGAAGACCTGACGGCGGCGGAGGTGCTGCCCCGCTACGTGGGCCGCGAGGCCTTCGAGGCCATCTTCGCCTCGATGCTGCGGGCCAAGTTCGCCGGGCACTGGGAATCGGTCTCGATGGCTTGGATGTGGGCGCGGCTGATGGCCCGGGCGCGCACGCGAACGGCCGACAAGCGACGGGAGCGGCTCGGGTACTTCCGCGGCAGCTTCCGGGTCATCGTGGACGCGCTGGCGGACTCGGTACGGGAGCGCGGGGCGGAGCTGCGGCTGGCTTCGCCGGTGCAGGAGATCACGATCGGCGAGCCTGGCGCCCCGGCGCTGCGGGTGAACGACGAGCCGGTGCAAGCCGACGCCGTGGTCGCGACCGTCGGGCTGCCGATCATCCGGCGGCTGCTGCCGCCGTCGCGCCGCGGCTTCACGGACTCGCTGGCCGCCACCGCATACGTGGGAGCGTGCGTGGCGCTCATCCAGATTCGCGAACAGCTCTCGCGCTACTACTGGACCAACATCGGCGACCGCGACCTGCCATTCGCCGGGCTGATCGAGCACACGAACTACGTGGATCGCGAACGCTACGGCGGCAAGCGGCTGCTGTACGTGAGCAACTACCTGCCGCCGGAGCATGAGTTCTTCCAGCTGGATGACGACGTGCTGATCGAGCGGTTCGTGGACCCGATCGCAAAGGTGTTCCCGGCGTTCCGGCGGGAGCACATCGAGGAGGCCTGGGTATCGCGGGACCCGGTGGCGCAGCCGGTGATCGAGGCGGGCTACCAGCGGCGGAAGCCGCCGTATCCGTCGCCGATTCCCGGGTTCTACATCTGCAACACGGCGCAGATCTACCCCGAGGACCGCGGGACGAACTACAACGTGCGCATCGCCAAGGAGTGCGCGGCGCAGCTGGAAGCTGATGCGCCGAAGCTGGTCGCGCGGCGCAGCGACGACACCTAGGCGCCGCCCCAGACCCGGATGCGGCCCTGGCCGCCGACCTCGGGAACTGCCTGCGACACGTCGACCTGGGCGCAGTAGATCACGTCCTCCCAGAGGCCAACGGGCTTGAGCGCCTGGCCGCTGCGAGAGGCGGCCAGCGCCGCTTCGGCCGACGGGTATCCGGCGGCCACGTGGAGAGCGGCGACGGCTGACTCGTCGAGCTTGAGATCCGGCGACGCGTCTCGCAGCCGCTCAACGATGACGCCGGCCGTGTAAACGTCGTCCAGCGCCAGCGCGCCCGAACGGCCGGCGCACGCGATGGTGATCGTCGGCACATCGGGGTCCGCCAGCAGGCAATCGGCCACCGCGCCCGCGTTGCGGAGGCCGGCGATGCAGGTGCGGCGGGACTGTCCCCAGCGTTCGATGGCATAGGCGCCGTTGGTGGTCGAGAGCACGGCCCGGCGGCCGCTGAGGTCGGTGTCCTGGAACTCGCGCGGCGAGTTGCCGTGGTCGAATCCCTCCGGCGGCAGGCCGCCGCGTTCACCGCAAAGAAGCGTGCCGGGACCCAGCTGCTGAGCCGCCTGTCGGGCGGCGTCGACATCCCCGGCGATCCAGACCTCCGGGTCACCGGCCTCGGCCATCGCGACCAGGGTGGTGGTGGCTCGGATCACGTCCACAACGGCACAGACGCCCTGAGGATCGGGGGCCAGCGTGCCCGGTAGCAGGTCAACCCTCACGTTGCTCATATGCGGATGGTCTGCCAGCGGCCGGAGGCGAAGCGGACCAGGGAGGCAACGGCAATGGTGACGTAGTTGACGCCGGCGCCGATCCACAAGCCGGTGAGACCAAAGCCGAGGACGACGCCCAGGACGAGGGCCAGCGGAACCCGGATGGTCCAGAGCGCCAGCAGGGAGATCAGCAGCATGGCGCGCGTGTCACCGGCGCCGCGCAGGGCGCTGGGCAGGATGGTTGCCAGCCCCACGACCGGCATGAACATCCCGATGGTTCGCACCGGCAGTTCGCCCGCGTCCAGCACTGCCGGATCCGTGGTGAAGACCGACATCAGCGCACGCGGAAACAGGAACACCACCACGCCCACCAGCGTGGAGACCAGCGTCCCGGCAATGGCCGCCTCGCGCCCGTACCGGTGGGCCAGCTGCGGGTCGCGCGCGCCCAGGCTCTGGCCCACGGCGGTGGAGGCGGCCACGCCCAGTCCAAGCGACGGCATATACGCCAACGACATGATCGGGCCCACCACGTTCTGGGCGGCGAATGACACCGTGCCCAACTGCAGGCCGATGATGCTGAAGGCCATGATCCCGCCAATGGTGATGAACATCTCGCCGACGGCGGGCCCGGACACCCGTAGCAGGCGGCGCTGCATGGGCCAGTCGGGACGGTAGGAACCGAAGCTACCGGCGCGGTGGGGGGTGCGGTAGATCGCGACGAGCATGAAGATCGCGGTGGCCAGGCGGGCGACGCCCATGGCCACGGCGATACCCAGCAGGCCGAACCCGGCGGTCACCAGCACCAGGCCAACCACCAGGTCGACGCCGGCCATCAGTACGGAACCAAGCATCGGGGTTCGGGTGTCGCCGACGCCGCGCTGGACGGCGCCAACCATCACCACCACGGTCTGCAAGGGGGCGCTCAGGGCGCTGATGGCCAGGTACGGGGCGGCCATGGCGACGATGTCCTCGGAGCCGCCGACCAGGCGCAGGATCGGGTCGGCCAGGAAGACGAGGACGAATACAGAGATGAAGGAGGCGAGGACGGCGGTGAGCATGCCCTGGCGGCCTGCCGTGTGAGCCGTGGTGAGGTCGCCGCCGCCGAAGGCGCGGGCCACCAGGGCCAGGCACCCGATGCTCATGCCAAAAAACAGCGAGAAGGTAAAGAACATCAGGAAGTTGGAGATGCCGGCCGCCGCCAGGGCTTCGGCGCCCAGGCGGCCGGCCAGCGCCGTGTTGATCATGAACAGCGCGCTCTGCATCAGGTTCTCGAGCATGGCCGGCCAGCCGAGCGCAAACAGGCGGCGGCGAATCTGACGCAGGGGCAGTTGAGGCGGGCCCGTAGCGGGGGAGGGCACAACCGGACGCGCAGACGGCAACCGGATTCCCCCGAAATGTGAGCGACCGAAAGTGGTTCGTGGCGATTCTAAGCCCGGTCGGGATGCCGCGGGCCAGCTTGCGTTCCACCCACGCACGTCCGGCACGGCTCCTCATCTTTCCCCGCTCCCCATGGGTGTCCAGACCGGACACATGGTTTACACCCGTTCGGAGACATGGTTTACACATCCAGCGCTGAGCTGGAGGACCGGGATGTGCCATCGACGGATGAGCGACCTGCGGTCGTGATCCGGAGCCCGAAGACTGAGTGTGTGGAGTTAAACAGTTGACATGCAAGCACGCGCTTGCCTATCGTAAGCCCTGACATGCAAGCCGACACTTGCCTGAGGCTAGTCGTGTGGACGTCTATCGCGCGATCGCTGACCCAACCCGCCGGGCCATCCTGGATGAGCTCGTCGATCGGTCAGGTCAATCGCTCTTCGAACTCTGCGCACGCCTGACCATGAAGCACGGCATCAACTCCTCGCGGCAGGCCATCGCCCAACACCTGGGCGTCTTGGAAGCCGCCGGGCTGATTCGCACCAGGCGCGTGGGCAGGTCCAAGCTCCATTGGTATCAGGGCGACCCGCTCAAGGCCATCGCCGAGCGTTGGCCGATCGCAACAGATGAAAGGGACACGTGAACGATGAGAATTCACCTCGCCGGCGTCTTCGTGGACGACCAACAAAAGGCGCTCCGCTTTTACACGGAAACGCTTGGCTTCCAGCTCAAGCACAACATCCCCCTGGGCGAGTACGCCTGGATCACCGTGGTATCCCCCGAAGACCCGGAGGGGACCGAGTTTCTGCTTGAGCCGGATAACCATCCCGCGGTCCGTCCGTTCGTAGACGCGATAGGGGCGGACGGCATCCCCAGCACCTCCTTCGCCGTCGACGACCTGCAAGCCGAATACGAGCGTCTCGTGGCAGCAGGTGTGAAATTCGTCCAACCCCCAACCGACCTCGGGCCCGTCATCACCGCGGTCCTCGACGACACCTGCGGCAACCTCATCCAAATCCAGGAGCAAAAACCCCAACCCTAACGACCCCAGGTACCCGCACGCGCCCATGCGGGTCGTAGCCGGTCACCGATCTCCATGCGGTCCCCTATGGGACACCACTGCATAACGCCCCGCGCCTGCTAGCCAGCGGCCGGTCCCGCCCCCTCCCAGTCTCCGCTCACTCCACTTCCCTCACTCTTTCCCCGTGTGCGAGCGGGATCTTCCGGTAGAAGTCACTCCCATGTCCCCGCCGACACCCGCGCTATCCTGTCCCTACGCGCAGCAAGGCAAAGCCCATGGCAACAACCGTCGAGACCCGGCCCGAGTGGCTGCCCGACGAATTCGAACACGAACAGGTCACGCGTCAGGAGGTCTGGGACGAACTGGACCGCGACGCGCGGCGCCACTTTGGTCTGACGGCTGACGAGTTTCTGCGCATCTACAGAGATCCACCCGGGCGGTACCACGGCGACGTGATCTTTCGATCACTGACCTATCTCGCCCGGCTCCTTGATCAACCCAGCCAGACCTAGCAGCCGGCGAGCCGCCAGAGACTTCCTTCGCCGTATTCGCGAGGTCTACAAACTTGTCGCGGCTACGGAGCTCGGCGATGTGTGGCTTGGTGGGGACACGGATGTCCTAATCGTCGGCCACAGGGCAAGTCGGTCCTCGCGCCGCGGGCAGCCGGCCCCGCTCAGCAATGGGATGTACTTGAACGTTCAAATCGCACTGCGGGTGATCCACAACCCGTTACGCCTTGAAACAACGGATGCCACGTTCACCTACCAGTCTGGCGCCGACCTTGACGATCCGCGTCCGGTGTTCGAGTACCACTACCAGCGGGAGGTGCCGTCTGGCTATCCCCGCTGCCACCTGCATGTGCATGCCGCGCCGCGCCACTACCCCGGCCAAAAGCCGTTCTCACGCCTCCACCTTCCCGCCCGCCGCATCACCCTCGAACAGATCGTCTGGCACCTCATCCAGGAACACGGCGTGCAACCCCGCCGCCCCGACTGGCACCACGTCCTCTGGCGCCACGAAACCCGATTCCGCGACACCCAGCGCACCAAACCCTGGCCCTACGCCCCACCCTTCCCACCGCCCCACCCCACCTGGTAGAGACCTCTGCATAACGACCCTCGACCTCGAAGGCGGAGCCGCTCGTTCCCCTTCTCCCTTTGGGTGTCCAGACCGGACACATGGTTGAAAGACGTTCGGAGACGTGGTTTAAACATCCAGCGACGAGATGAAGAATCGGGATGCGCCGTTTGCGGAGCGACGGGTGATCGGCCTTCAGCCGTGTGCCTTCCGCCGGATACACCGAGTCGGCAATCACGGTGCAGTCCACCCTCAGGTTGTCGTCGGCAATCCCATACTCGACCTCATATCCCTCCGGCCCCGACACATCCACCTCCGAATCGCGCAGCGCCTACTCCCCGATCTCAATCAGCAGCCGGCAATGATCACTCGAGCCCCACTGTTCGACCTCGTTCAGGGCTCGGACGTTGATGCTCTCGTGAAAGCCTCGTGAGGCAAAGGCGAAATCGAACTGATTGTTGCTCGCCGTCGCTGGGGTCCTATTTGGGAGGTGATAGGTGACGACGTCTTTCGATCCTGCGGGCTCACCCGTCGCCAGCGTCTCCGCCTGCCGCCCATTCGGCAGCTGCGGTCCCATGAATTTCAGCCCGATGGATTCCATCCTCTCGAACACGGTCTCGTAGCGTCGATCCCAGTACGGCCCGCTGCCATGCCCATAGCCGTAGGTGATGTTGAGATCCCCGGCCGCAAGGATTCGATGCGTCCCTGGATCGTCGTGGCCGATGAAGGCTGAGAGGTCCGAGATGATGCGGTGGACCGAAGCGTCGGCATAAATCTCCCAGGACGCCTGAATGCTTGGGTGCGGCCCGACCCAGCGCCCATACATGGAGACGACGATGAACGGCTCAATCGAGCCGTCCTTTGGCGTCACGCGCGCTGCCGTCACCGTTCCAATGCCGCTGACAGAGATTTCGCCCTTCTCCGGCCACCCGTCAGGGCTGACCTGCGTGAACCACTCGACTTCGACTCGATCCGAAAGTCGCACCACCATCGGCCAGCGGTCATAAAGTGCACGCCAGCCCCGCCCGCGCCACCAGTCCGAATTCCACGAGTGCGAGTCCCACGACTCCTGAGGCCCAATGTCGAGATGGTCGGCAATATCCGCTGGCGGGTACTTGGCCTCCTGCAAGAGCGCCATGTCCGCGTCCATCTCGACCAGTTCCTGCCACGGCTTGATCCTCGTGGCGATGTTCCAACTCACGACCGTCACACCCATCGCATCCTCCGAAGATCCTTATGTCGTCTTTAGCACCTTGGGACAGCCAGGAAGCTACTCCAAAGTCCTTACAGACACGTCCGCAGCTACGCCGAAATGGTCCGAGAGTTTCCTCTCCCCGTGGATGTTGCTGATCGCATCCACCGAGTCGACCGCCCAGTCCGCACTCAGCGCTACGTGGTCGATGCTCTTCCGACCCTGGAACACAAGATTCGCAGTCACGATCCGCAGCTTCGGACCGAAGGCCTCGTGAAGCGCCTGCTGAAGCCCACGGGGCGCGCGGCTTCCCTTCCCGATCGCCTGGTTGAAGTCCCCCATCACGATCAGACGCTTAGCTTCCACCCCTTCCAGAACCTCGGTAAGTCTGGCCAGGTAGTCCTCATGGTCCTCCCACCGCCCCCTGCGCTCCTCCCCCCGGCGAGCCTCCGTCCGCGACCCAAACCACGGAATGCAGATCCCAATCACCGCCACCTCACCCACCGACGTCTGCGTAACGCCCGACACAAACCGCCCCGGCGGCAGCGAGTCAATCCCCAGATCGTCAACCTGGCGCCACGGTTCCCTCGACCAGAGCAAGACCTTACGCCGGTTCTTCTGCAGCCCGTATCCGTAATCCGGCTGCGAGCTAATCGCGTATCCACCCTGGCCAAGCAGCTCGTCATGTGTCTCTGTCAGACACACAATCTCCGGCTCATGCCGATCGACTCGGCCCAGGACTTCAGGAGTCCGCCACGACCTCGGCGTAGCAAACTGAACATTCCAATTGACGATGCTCAGAGACACAGTTATCCGGTCGTTTGTTCACGATGATAGGTCGGAACATAAGGATCGATGGTCTTGGCGACACGCTCCAACTCAGCGACTATGGCGTCTAACATTGCTTTGCGTCCAAGACCCGCTGGTAAATCAATGGGTACGCAGACATCATCATTTGGAAGCCATTCCAATCCCGGTCCGGCCGATGCACCCAATCTGTCGCGCACGTCGTCCAAACTCACTGAACTGCGGGTATCCGGGCTATCCCAGAACCACAGCCAGAGCGGCTTGTCCATCTGCTTCTTGGCTTTGTAGTCGATTCGAAGTCCAGTTATTCTCCCGCCTAAACGAAAGAATCTTGCGTAGTGACCGCCTACTGTTCCTCCCGTACGCAACCCGTCGGTGTTGGCCCAGCCCGATTCCTTTACTCGCGCGACCGCGTCAGCAATCAACTTCCTCAGATTGGCGTCTTCTACAGGGTCGTCATCCTTGATGGCGTCGTGGGCAAGCCCCCACAGCTCGGCGACTTCGAAGCACGCTTGGTGGTCTTCATCCTCTTTGGTCGCCTCGGCCAGTCTGTCAAGCAGGACGTCCCAGCTCGTAAGCATCAGGCGTCGTTGGCCGTCTTCGGAGGTTGCCGCGACCAGATCCTTCCGCTCTTGGCTATCGACAGGACTCAGGTCGTGATGGGCACGTCGCAACCGTTGCTTCAGCATGTCCCATAACGAGCCTTCGTCACGACCAGCGACGCGGGAGGCCGGTGCCAGAATCAGCAGCGTGGCTGATCGGTGGTCCGGCAGCGCTTCCCAATAGTTAACGGGTTGGCGGGAGGTGAGTGACGCCCAAAATTTGGACTCGACAAACGCCACGTGGTTGCTGTCATCGTCGAAGCAAGCCATGTCGGGAAACGCACCATTCACCAATTGCTGTGTGCGAAAGCTGGCGACAGGCAGAGGCTCGCCGTCGTCTCCAAGAAACTTGGCAAACTCGTCCCTGGCTGACTCCGAGCGCGACAAGATGAAACACAAAGCCTCCGTAGCCGCGTCCTCGCGCCCCGCCGCATACCCCCGTGCAATCAGACTCAGCAGACTCTTAGCCTCAGCCATCGTTTGGAACCTCCGTTAACTCGCCACAGACATCCTCAACGCGATCGCCTAGCAAGACTCCTCGATTCGCGCGGTGAGAGTCGGCCGGCGGAACGAACTCTTCACAGAACCTGTCGTTGACCCTCTCGTCTCCGTCACTATTTCACGTGCTCGTCCGTGCACTCAACGTGTCGGAGCATGGGCGCATGATACACCAATCACGGAATGAAGTGAACGTGGGGACACGTCGGCCGCAACTGGACACCTAGCGCTTGGCCGTGTGGACACATCCCGTCATCCCGGCGTCTTCAGGGAGCCTGCCCTGAGCCTGTCGAAGGGCCGCCTTCGCCCATCGCCACACCAAGGCCGCTTATCCTTGCCTGCATGAACGCCCCGGCACCCGGCGACTCCGAATCCAGTGGCGATCGAGAACCGATGCGCGTCGTCGAAGACCCCCTCAACCGCGAAACCATCCAGGCCATCACCCAGCTCATCGTCGAGCGCTTCCAGCCCGAGCAAATCATCCTCTTCGGCAGCGTCGCCCGCGGCGAAGAGGACGACAACAGCGACCTCGACCTGATGGTCGTCCTCCGACCCGGCGTCGACCCGCCCCGCCGCGGCAACCCCATCCGCCGCGCCATTGCCGAACGCTTTGTCCTCCCGGTCGACCTCCTGATCCGGTCCTACGAGACGTTCGCCGCCTACCGCCCCAATCCCAACTCCACGCTCAGCCGCATGTTGGAAGACTCCGTGGTGCTCTATGACCGCCATGCCGCCTGAGCAGGCTTGGTTCGCCAAAGCCGACGACGACCTTGAAGTAGCCCGTCGCGCGCTCGGCCCGGGCCGCCCACTGCCGGCCCTCGCCTGCTACCACGCCCAGCAAAGCGCCGAAAAGTACCTGAGGGCTACCTCGTCGCCCGCGGCGTCCCCTTCCGCTTCGTCCACACTCCCGTCATCCCGGCGTCTTCAGCCGGGATCCAGCGTCCCAATCGGTCCAGGCGCAACCCGCCACCCCGTCCACGCCCGCCTCCCAGGCGCACCTCCCGCTCCTCGCTCACTTCTCACTTCTCTTAGCTCGCGTCTTCCTGAACCCGACATCCCAAAGGCGCAAGACGCCATCCACCAAGCCCAACGAATCGCCGACTTCGTCCTCCAGGCCTAACCCTCCGCCCCATCCCTCGTAGCGGCGCTTCGCGAAGCGCCCACTTCAGCGCAGCACCCGCCCCGCCGAAGTGGACACGTTCCGCCGAAAAGCTGACACATCGGGCCAGGAACTGGACACATTGGCCCGCCAGAGTGGACACATCCCCGTCATCCCCGCGTCCCCTGTGCCATCCCGGCGTCCGCAGCCGGGACCCAGCGCCATGATCAACCCCAGCACACCCAGCCACCCCGTCCACGCACGCATTCCGAGCGCACCTCCCATCCTCTCCGGTCTCACTCCTCTGCGCTCTCCTCTCTCCCCTTCCCCACTGAACGCATTCGCCCGGAAAGTGAACACATCGGGCCAGAAACTGAACACATTCGCCCCAAAAGCTGAACACATCGCCCGAAAAAGCGAACACATTGGGCCTCACCGCCTGACCACACCCACGAGCCCTGCAAAACACCCGCCCACACACCCCCGCCAGGCCCAACCCACCCTGGCGTGCTGTAATCGAAGCGCGTACAATAGGGCGTGTCGCTAACCCAACCCCTGTGAGAGACCTTTGCGCAACGCCCCTGCTCCTCGAATGCGCGGCCGCTCTTCCTCCCTCTCCCCGTGGGAGACGGCAGGAGTCTGCCCCGGACTCGATCCGGGGGTGAGGGTCGTCCGCGCATCCACCCTCGGGTTCTGCAACGGTCTCCCCGGGCATCGCGCTCGCCGTCCCCTGGCGCCCCGGCCCTCCGTCCCCCCAGCCACGCCACTTCACCAGCGCCCATCCACGCCAAAAATTCGCCCTCACCGTCTCGCAAGGCCGGGCCCCCCCCCCAGGGGGGGGCGCCCCCCCACCCGCGGGGGCCCATATAACCCCCAACCCCCCAACCGCCCCCCCACCCGAGACCCGGCCCCCACAA
>JAPPKM010000146.1 GCA_028874315.1 Chloroflexota bacterium | reverse complement strand
GCAACGGCTCGGTGCCCGAGAAGCGGATCAGCAGCCAACTCTCATCGTCCAGGTAATACTTGAAGCCGTCCATGTCGTTGCGGCGCAGGACGGTCGATCCGTCGATGGCGTCCGGCAGCCAGGCCTGCACCCGCCCTTCGATTTCCGCTCGGGATTCGGCCGGGAACTCCAGGTCATGCCGTGCGTAGTGGTATTCGCGTCCCAGTTTCTCGAAGAGCAGGGCTACCAGTTCGGCGGGCGTTTTGCCTTCGCGCGTCATGAGGTCCAGGAAATAGAGCCCCGCCACGACGCCGTCACGCTCCGGCATGTGCGGCTGGAAGACGTAGCCGCCGCTCTCCTCGCCGCCCATCACGGCGTTGAGGTCGTGCATGGCCGGAGCCACGAACTTCATGCCAACGCCCACTTCCTCCACGTGAACGTCGTACTGCTGGCCCAGGCGTTCCAGCATCGACGATGTCGTCAGGGTCTTTACCAGGGGTTGTCGCGATCCTGTGTGCTCCAGGAAGTAGTACGCGAGCAGACCGATCGTGCGTAGCTGGTCCACGAAGTCGCCATGTTCGTCAACGACTCCCAGCCGGTCGCCGTCGCCGTCCATCACGATGCCGACGGCCGCCCGCGTGTCGCGAACGGCCGCGGCAACCTCGTCCGTCTGCGGTGGGATCGGCTCCGGGCGAGCGAGGCCTGGAAAGCGGGGGTTCCACTCGCTGTGGATTTCCGTGACATCGAGACGTCCGCCCTTGAGGATGCGGGGCAGCCAGCCGGCGGCCGAGCCGTACATCGCGTCCACGACTACCCGCATGTCGCGTGAGCGCAGCGCGTGCAGGTCCACCAGGTGGGTCACGTGGTCCAGATACGCCGCGTCCGGGCTGAAGTGTTGCAGCAGCCCGGCCCGCTCAGCCGTGTCGGCGTCCAGGAAACCGACGGCGTCGCCGTCAACCTGGGCTACAGCAGCCTCGATTTCGGCCAGGGCGTTAGGCGCCACGGCTGCGCCGGTGGCCGTGCGGACTTTGAACCCGTTGTCCGCCGGCGGATTATGGCTGGCGGTGATCATTACCGCCCCGGCCGCTCGCAGGTCAGCGGTGCTGAAGGCCGCGACTGGTGTGGGACAGGGCGCAGCTACCAGGTACACCGGGATGCTATTCCCGGCCAGCACGGAGGCGACGTGAGGAGCAAAACGTTCCGAACCGAATCGGTGGTCGTAGCCGACCACAATCCCGTTCTCCCAGCGCCAGTTGCGGCGCACGAACGTCGCGAAGCCCTGGGCTACGCGGCCAACGTTGCGGAACGTGTAGTCACCGCCGATGACGGCTCGCCATCCGTCCGTCCCGAATTCGATAGGCGTTTCGGCCAGTGGCGTCATGCTAGGCGTCCGTCGCCGCCGAAGCAGCTTGGCGGGCTTGGGTGAGCGCGTCGCGCAGGGAATCGTCCATGGTGATCTGCGGCCTCCAACCGGTGTCTTCACGCAGGCGAGTTGCGTCGCCGGCCACGACGGCGCCGTGCCGTCCTGGCGGCAGCTTGCGTTCTTCCTTGATATCGGCGGCCACGCCGCCGATTGCGATCAGTCGTTCCACGAGCTGGCGAAGCGGCCAGGCGCGTCCAGTCGCGACGTTGTAGACCGCGCCTGCTCGTCCGCGATCGGCTGCGGCCAGGATGGCCTGTGCAACATCGCGGACGTCCACGTAGTCGCGGGCGCCGGCGAGGCTGAAGGTCGGAACAACCGGCTCGGCCCGTCCATCCACGATTGCCGCCACGGCGTGCACCTGGCGGCCCGGAAAATAGTCAGTCGAACGTCCCGGCCCGACACTGCCGAACAAGCGCAACCTCACGACGTCCAGCCCATCGGACAGATGGTATTGCAGTGCCTGCAGGTCCGCCGCCGCCTTGGTTGCCGCGTAGACCGACGCCGGGCGCAAGGGCGCATCTTCCGTGACCAATTCGCCGGTCTCGATCCGGCCGTAGATTTCGGCGCTGCTCATCGCCACCAGCCGCGCAGCCGGTGTGTGCCGCTGCACGGCCTGAATAATCCGCAACTGTCCCATCACGTTCACGTCGTACGCGCGCACAGGGTCGGCTTGTGCTTGGCCAGGATTGGCAATTGCCGCCAGGTGCACCACCACCGACGGCCGAACACGGTCCAGCACGCCGTCGACCTGGTCGGCGTCGCGCAGATCGAGCGCCTCCAGACCGCGTTCGGAGTTGCCGCCAAATGAGGCGGCCACTACATCGCGACCGGTGTGACGAAACGCGGCCACCGTGTAGGAACCAATAAAGCCGGACGCCCCGGTAACGAGGACGGCGCCGGACACCCTACGCGCCAGGCTCAGCGCGCGCTTCGGCCGGCGGCTATTTCGGCGTGCGCGATCTCATCCGCCACCATCTCGACGTCCGCATCCACCATGATGCGAACCAGGTCCTCGAAGGTCACCGACGGTTTCCATCCCAGATCGTTGCGAATCGCCGAGGGATCGCCTATCAGGCGATGGACCTCGGCTGGCCGCAGAAGGTCCTCGCTGACGGTGATGTGGTCGTGGGCGTTGAGACCCAGGTGGCTGAACGCGAGCTCGGCAAACTCATGCCCTGAGTGCGTGTCACCGGTCGCCAGCACATAGTCACGGGGCTCGTCCTGTTGCAGCATCAGCCACATGCCGCGCACGAAGTCGGGAGCGTAGCCCCAATCGCGGCGGGTGGACAGATCGCCGAACGGCACGGACTTGACCACTTCGTGATACACCCGGGCCGCGGAGTAACTCAGTTTGCGTGTCACGAATTCCAGCCCGCGTCGCGGCGACTCGTGGTTGAAGCAAATGCCCGAGCAGGCGAACATTCCATAGCTTTCCCGGTAATTGACCGTAATCCAGTGGGCGTAGAGCTTGGCCACCCCATATGGGCTGCGCGGGTAGAACGGTGTGGACTCGCTCTGCGGCCATTCCTGTACCTGGCCGAACATCTCGCTGCTTGATGCCTGGTAGAACTTGATCGTGGGGTCCACCGCGCGAATGGCTTCCAGTACCCGGGTCGCACCCAGGGCCGACACCTCGCCGGTGAGCACTGGCTGCCGCCACGAGGCCGCGACGAACGACTGGGCCGCCAGGTTGTACACCTCGTGCGGCCGGTGCCGTTGCATGATCTCGATCAGCGAGTACTGATCGTGAAGATCGCCCGGTTCCAACACCAGGTCGTCCTGCAGGTGTTGGATGCGTCCGTTGTTCTCGGTACTGGTGCGCCGAACGACTCCGACGACCTTGTAGCCCTTCTCCAGCAGAAACTCTGCCAGATATGAGCCGTCCTGGCCGGTTATGCCCGTAATCAACGCGCAGGGCATGCACTACCCCTGTTCATGGAAACTCGCTCGCAGTGTACGCGCGGCGCTTAAACAACACCGTGCCGATGCCCAGCGTGACGCTGGGCGGCGTCCGTCAAGGTCCTCCCCGTGACCGCCAAGTCCCTGCCCAGCTGCGCGCTGGCCGACGTCGTCAGGCCCGGCGACATCGCGGCCATCGTGGGGGCCGGTGGCAAGACTACGACCATGTTCGCCCTGGCGAAGGCGCTCGCAAAGCGCGGCCTGCGCGTGGTTACGACCAAGTCCACCAATATCCATCGGCCGTCGATGGGGCGCTCGCCCAAGCTGGTGGTCGTGCCTCACGAGCGTTGGCCCTTGGAACTTCCTCCGCTTTTGGCCGAGCATCCGGTCGTCACGGTCGTCACTGCTGCGCCGACGCCGCGTCGCTTTGACGGCATTCCGCCTGATCTGGCGCCCGACCTGCTGCGCGCCTCCAGCGCGGATGTGCTGATCGTGGAAGCGGACGGCGCACGCCGACGACTACTCAAGGCGCCCGCCGTCCACGAGCCCGCCATGCCGGCGGGTGCAACGCTCGTCATTCCAGTCGCTTGCCTTGCCGCCGTTGGGCGCCAACTTGCCGAGCGGCACGTGCACCGGCCGGAACTGGCTGCCGAGATTCTGGGTGTCGACCTTCAGACGCCGCTGACCATTGACCACGTCCTCAGGTTGCTTCTGGACTCCCGCGCCGGCCGCAAGGCCGCGCCGCCCACCGCGCGTCTATGGCCTGTCGTGACTGCCGTCGACCGGGTCAGCGCCGGCCAGCGCTCCGAGGCCCGCTACGCTCTCTCGTCACACCCAAGCGTCACCGGCTGGATCGAAGCCAAGTCCGACTGGACCTATATCGCCCACCGTCGCGTCCCGCGAACGCGCAGCGCGACTCCGAAACTTTCTTAGCAGCCGATCGGCAGAGTCCTGGTTGGTTCGTGGTCCCAGGTCCAGGTGAGAGTCGACTGGGGAAAAACCGGGCCGTCGTGGCAGACGCGCCTGGGGCCGGACGTGGTCTGGACGACACAGGAGTAGCAGACGCCCATGGCGCAGCCCATGCGGGCTTCAAGCGACGTAAAGGCGGGCCGAAGACCGTGCGTTGCGGCGAGTTCGTCGGTGAGTTCGGCCATGGCGCGCATCATGGGCGTGGGGCCGCAGACGAATATCTGGTCGCACCAGGCGAAGTGGTCGGGGACCAGGTCGGTAATGAATCCGTAATGGCCAAGGGCGCCGTCATCGGTGGCGACGTGGTACTCGACGTTTGAGTGGAGCCACTCTCGCGGGGTGACTTGATGGGCATCGCGTCCGCCGGCAAGCAGGCGCACCTGTACTCCCTCGGCCGGCGCAAGGTCGGCGAGCGCAATGAGGGGGGCCAGGCCGATGCCTCCGCCAACCATGAGCGCCCGTGCACAATCTGGTTGGAAATCGAAGCTGCCGCCAAGCGGGCCCAGCATGTCGATTTCGGTCCCCTCCGGCTGATCCACGAGCCAGGCCGTGCCGCGTCCGACCGTGTCAATCAGAAAGGCGACCCGTCCGAGGTCGGGTTCGATGCGGCTGAAGCTGAGCGGCCGGCGCAGGAGCGGGTCGAGCTGATCGGAGGCACTGCAGAGGACGTGGGCGAACTGGCCGGGGCGGGCGCTGGCGGCGATGAGGGGCGCTTCGTATTCGCACCACCAGAGCCGTTCGGTGATTCGCGTGTTGCGCAGGACGTGGGCGGACTCGATCCGCCGGGTCATGCGGGAAGCAAGCGGTATTCGTCGATCGTCCGCACGTCGAATTCGCCGCGGGCCCGGCGCAAGGCGTCGGCGAGCGCCCGAGCTGTGTCCAGGGAGGTCAGGCAGGGGGTTCGGGTCTCGGCGGCGGCGCGGCGCATGTAGTGGCCGTCCTGGATTGCCTCGCGGCGTCCGGTGAGCGTGTTGATCACCAGAGCCGCGCGGCCTTCGCGGATGAAGTCTTCGACATTGGGACTGCCACTGCGCATCTTGCCTACGCGTCGCACGGGCAGATTCAGGTGGGTTTCGATGTAGTCGGCGGTGCCGTCGGTGGCCAGCAGGCCGAAGCCTAGGTCGGCGAAGTCGGCGACGATGGGGGCGGCTTCGGCCTTGTCGCGGTCGGCGATCGACACCAGTAGGTCGCCGCTGCCTGGCACGTCGATGCCGGAGGCGATCATGGCCTTGTGGAGGGCGGCGGGGAACGTGGCGTCCACGCCCATGACCTCGCCGGTGGACTTCATCTCGGGACCGAGGTAGGTGTCGACGCCGGACAACTTGCCCGTGGAGAACACCGGCGCCTTGACGGCGAACAAGGGACGCGACGGAACCAGGCCAGGCTCGTAGCCGAGGTCGGCGAGGGTGGCGTCAAACATCACCCGGGTGGCCAGCTTGACCATGGGCACGCCGGTGGCCTTGCTGAGGAAGGGGACGGTGCGGCTGGCGCGCGGGTTTACCTCCAGCACGTAGACCTGGCCCCCGAACAGCACGTACTGGATGTTGACGAGGCCGCGCACGCGGAGGCCAGCGCAGATGCGCTGGGTGTAGTCGAGGAGTACGGCCTCCTCATCCGGGGTGACGCTGACCGGGGGGTACACGGCGAAGCTGTCGCCGGAGTGCACGCCGGCACGTTCGATATGTTCCATGATGCCGGGGATGAGGGAGTCACGGCCGTCACAGATCGCATCTACTTCGACTTCGCGCCCCTGCAGGTACTTGTCGATGAGGACGGGGTGTTCAGGTGACGGCTGGGTGACTTTCTCGACATAGCTCTCGAGCTCCGCTCGGTCGTCCACGACCTGCATGGCGCGGCCGCCAAGGACATACGACGGGCGCGCCACGACCGGGTAGCCGAGGCCGTCGGCGACATCCAGGGCGTCGCGAATGCGGGTGACGGCTGCGCCGGGTGGACGCAGGATGCCGAGACGTTCCAGGAAGCGGTCGAACTTGTCGCGGTTCTCGGCCTCGTCGATGGCGGCGACCCCGCTGCCAGCGATGCGGAATCCAGCGTTGTAGAGCGGACCGGCCAGATTGATGGCTGTCTGTCCGCCGAATTGGGTCACGATGGGCGGGGCTGAGCCATTCGTAGCCTCGTTACGGAGCACCTCGGCGACGCTTTCCTCGTCGAGGGCTTCGAAGTACAAGCGAGTGGATGTGTCGAAGTCGGTGCTTACCGTTTCCGGATTGGAGTTGATGAGCACGCTTTCACGTCCGGCATCCTCCAACGCCCACGCGGAGTGCACGGAGCAATAGTCGAACTCGATGCCCTGTCCGATTCGAATCGGACCGCTGCCAAGCACGACGGCGGCCGGCTCGCCGCCGACCAGGGCCTCGTTCTCGGCTTCGTAGGTGCTCCAAAAATAGGGCGTTGCCGCGTCGAACTCTGCCGCGCAGGTGTCCACCATCTTGAAGGTGGGACGCATGCCGGCGGTTTCGCGCAGCTCGAGGACGCGTTCGGGCAACGTGTCGCCGAGCGAGGCGATCATGGCGTCGGAGAATCCCTGGCGCTTGGCGAGCCAGACGAGGTCAGGCGTCAACGGCTCGGCCAGCAGGCGACGTTCGGTGGCGAGGATGTTGGCGAGCTTGTCGAGGAAGAATCGGTCGATGCCGGATCGGCCATTGATTTCGTCCGGAGTTGCTCCACGACGCAGGGCGGCCATGACGGCCCAGAGCCGTTCGTCGTGCGCGTGCTCGATGCGCCACCAGATGGCGGCATCGTTGGATGCCCACTCGGGGTCTTCCCATAGCAACGTGCGTCCGCCGTTTTCCATGCCGCGGACAGCCTTGTTGAGAGAGGCCTCGAGGGTGCGTTCGATGGCCATGACCTCGCCGGTGGCTTTCATCTGCGTGCCCAGACGTCGGTCGGCACGCGCAAACTTGTCGAAGGGCCAGCGCGGGATTTTCGTTACTACGTAGTCCAGGGCCGGCTCGAACGCCGCGGATGTCGTCTGGGTGATGGGGTTTCGCAGATCGTCCAGCCGGCGGCCGAGTGCGATTTTGGCGGCGATGCGGGCGATGGGGTAGCCGGTGGCTTTCGAGGCGAGGGCGGATGAGCGGCTGACCCGTGGATTGACCTCGATCACGAAGTAGTCGAACGAGTCAGGATCCAGGCCGAAC
Organism: Chloroflexota bacterium; assembly: GCA_028874315.1. Taxonomy (GTDB): domain Bacteria; phylum Chloroflexota; class UBA11872; order UBA11872; family UBA11872; genus UBA11872. The sequence continues at coordinate 679 of JAPPKM010000146.1, read as the reverse complement.
TGGATGTTGCAGCCGCCTTCGACGCCCAGGGCGCGGATGATCTTGAGCGACGCGCTGCGGAGCATCTGGTACTCCTTGTCGCTCAGCGTCTGTGAGGGGGCGAAGACGATGGAGTCGCCGGTGTGGACGCCCATCGGATCGAAGTTCTCCATGTTGCAGACGGTGATGCAGTTGTCGGCGCCGTCGCGCATCACCTCGTACTCGACTTCCTTCCAGCCGATCAACGAGCGCTCGATCAGCACCTGCCGGATTGGGCTGGTTTGCAGGCCGAGCGAGACCACGGCTTCGAACTCGTCCTCGTGATAGGCGACGCCGCCGCCGCTGCCGCCGAGGGTGTAGGCGGGGCGGATGATGAGGGGGAAACCGCAGGTTTGGGCGAACTCCCAGGCCTCGGGCAACGATGTGACCGTGCGGCTCTGGGGTACGGGTTCGCCGATGCGCTGCATCAGGGCGCGGAATCGCTCGCGGTCCTCGCCGTCGCGGACGGCCTCGATGGGAGTGCCCAGGACACGCACGCCGTATTTCTCGAGGATTCCGGCGTCAGCCAGATCCACGGCCAGGTTGAGTCCGGTCTGGCCGCCCATCGAGGCCAGAAGGCCGTCGGGACGTTCGCGGGCAATCACGCGCTCGATGAGAGGAACGGTCAGCGGCTCGATGTAGACGCGGTCGGCGATGTCCT
>JAPPKM010000136.1 GCA_028874315.1 Chloroflexota bacterium | reverse complement strand
CGCCAGCGTCCACCCCGCCCCCAGGATCCCGGCCTCCCTGCGCCCAGCGCTCCACGCCGCCCGCTCCACGCCGGCCCTGACACCCCAACCCCTCCCCAAGCCGCCGTTGGTCATCTGTGCGCGTATAGTGTACACTGCTCCCGACGTCCCCGCCCCCCATCCGCCGAATGCCCGTCGTCCCACCCGGTCGCCCACCCCGTGCCATGCGGCCTGCCCTGCCCCGGCCGAAGGAAACTCCCGTCGTTCGCCGCGCGTCCCGAACCCCACCCACCTGCACCCCACGCCGCCTCAAGAGTCTGTTGGCACAAGCGTCCCACCCAGGCCGCGCCGCATCGCTCTCGCAGGACTTCGTCTACCCGCGCCCCGAACCACCCCGCACCAACCAACCCCCAAACACACCAAAAAAGCGCCCCGAAACACCTCAAGAGTTTTTTGGAAAAAACTCTTATTGCGCGCGAGACCCCCAATTCCACCCGCCGCCAGTTGACACCCCACCCCACACCGGCACGATTGCCCCCATCACAGCCAGGGAGTTCTGTTGATCCATGCCCTACCGCCTCGCCGCCCTCACCATCCCCTACGCCCGCGACGGCCTCACCCGCCGCCGCGCCTACGCCGGAATCCACCGCGCCGGATTCACCCACGTCGGCCTTTACGACCGCCACGACGAGGGTCCCCTCTGGCCTGACGGCGCGGATGCCGCCGCGGCCCGAGCCGCCGTCCAGCCGGTCCTCGACGCCGGCCTCCAGGTCGACCACAAGTCCCACGGCGGCGTCACCTCCGACCCCGGCGAACCCGAACGCTTCCTCAAGGCCATCGAACTCGCCGCCGAGTCCGGCGTCCCCGCCCTCGTCTGCTGGGGCCCCTACGAATACCCGGCCGACGGCTTCCCCGACAGCCCCAAGTCCGGCCCCGCCTGGCAGGCTGAGGTCGACGGCTTCTACGCCGCCTTCGAACCCGGCGTCCGCGCCGCCGAGGACGCCGGCGTCCTGCTCCTCCCCAAGCCGCACACCGGCGTCGGCAAGCACGGCGCGGCCCTCCGCGAGCTCCACGACCGCTTTCAGTCGCCGGCCGTCGGCGTCTGCTACGACACCGGCAACGTCCACTACTACGAGGGCCTGGACCCCGTCGAGGACATCGCCCCCGTCGCGGCCCTTTGCCGCCAGCTCATCATGAAGGACCACGTCGGCCCCCGCGGCGCCCCCGTCTTCCGCACCCCCGGCGACGGCGACATTGACCACCAGGCCGTGCTAGCCAAGCTGGCCGCCGCCGGGTTCGACGGCACCCTGACCAACGAACGCGTGGACGTTGACGGTGCCGAAGCGATCGACGTCGAACTCGGGCGCGCCCGCCGTCATATGCTGGCGGTGGCCGCCGCCGCCTTTGGGGAATCCTCCGGTGCCTGAACCCGTCGGCGTCGGCATGCTCGGCTACGGCTTCATGGCCGCCGCCCACCTGTCCGGCCTCAGCCAGGTCCCCAACGCCAGCGTCACCGCGATCGCCGGACCCAACCAGGAGCGCGCCTCCGCCGTAGCCGCCGACCACGGCGTCCCGTCCGTCTATCCCGACGAGCACGCCCTGCTGGCCGACCCGTCGGTCGACGCCGTCGTCATCACTTCACCCGACGATCAGCACTACCAGCAGACCATGGCCTGCATTCAGGCCGGCAAGCACGTCTTCGTCGAAAAGCCCATATCCCTCGACGCCATGCAGGCCCGTGAGATGTACATGGCCGCCATGTCCGCCGGCGTCCGCACCGGCGTCGGTTTCACCCTGCGCTGGAATCCCCTGATCGAGCGCATTTCCGCCATGGTCCAGGCCGGCGAACTGGGCCAGCTCGTCAGCGTCCACTGCCAGCGGTTCAACCGGCGCCTGCTGGGCGACGTGCCAGTCATGGAGTGGCGATACGACCCGAGCCGTGGTCGCAGCGGCGTTCTGGGCGACCTGGGCAGCCACATGATTGACCTGGCCCAGCACCTGGCAGGCCCGATCACCGCCGTGGCCGCCGACCTGAACACCGTAAGGCCCCACGCCCTGGACCCCGAAGCCGGCGCCGAGGTACCGCTCACGCTGGACGACGACGCGGTGCTCAGCGTGCGGTTCGCCAGCGGCGCCCACGGCACGATTTCCACCAGCCGCGTCGGCGCGGTGGATTCGCACCTGCCGCTGGGGCGCAGCAGCTTCCTGATCAACGGCACCGAGGCCGGCGTCCTGACCGACTGCGTCCTGCAGGCCACGATCAACCGGGTGGGTCAGGAGCCCGAACTGGTTGACCCTGGCCTGCCGCTGGACGACGCCGACCACGCCGGCATCCTGGCCTTCTTCGGCGAGCGCATGATGCGCGGCTTTGTGGACTCGATCCGCGAGAACCGCGACGTCCCTCCAACGCTCATGGACGGCCTGCGAACCCAGGAAGTCATCGACTGCGCCCTCGAAGCCGCCGAGACTCGCCGCTGGGTTGACGTACCCCCGACCCATGGCTGACACCGGCGCCTTCGCCGAGTTGCGGGAGGCCATCCCGGCCATCCGCCACTACCGCTGCCTCAACTCCGGCGGTGTGGCTCCGACCCCGCAGGCCACCCTCGATCTCCAGCAATCCTGGTACGGCCGCGAAGCGGTCATGACCACCACCAACCCCGACCTGCGCGAGATCTACAACGAGGAAATGGCTGCCCTGCGCGGCGAAGTTGCCGCAATGCTCAACGCCGATCCAAACGAGATTGCGCTCATCCGCGCCGTCTCCGAGGCCGTCTCCTTCGTCGCCGCCGCTCTTGATTTACAGCGCGGCGACCGCGTGATCCTCACCGCCGCCGAACACCCCAGCGGCTACCTGGCCTGGCTGACGCTGCGGGATCGGCTTGGCCTGGAGATCGTCGCCATCGAAGCCGACGGCGACGACCAGGCGTTCGTACGCGACGTTGAGGCGGCGATGACCCCCAACACTCGCGCGTTCTGTCTGAGCCACGTCACCACTGAACGCGGCATTGTCTTGCCGGTCGACAGGGTTTCGGCGCTGGCCCGCGAGCGCGGCGTGGTCACCGTGGTGGATGCCGCCCAATCCTTCTGCGCTCGTCCCACCGACATGCGGCAGCTTGGCTGCGATGTCATGGCCTTCCCTGCCTTCAAGTGGAGCATGGGCCCCTACGGTGTCGGCGCGATGTATGTTCGGCGCGACGCCCAGAAGCGCCTGCGTCCCTGGGGCAGCGGCGCCGGCGCGGTATCCCAGTCCAGCTTCCCGCCGGGCGAGGCCCATCTGCACGAGAACGCCCAGCGCTACGAGTTCGGCGCTCGCCCCTATGCGCTTTTCGCCGCCTGGCGCGCCTCGATCAAGATCCTCAACGACCTGGGTCTTGAAGCCGTCCAGCAGCGCAGCGCCGAGCTGGCGGCCGAAGCCCGCGCCGTCTTCAGCGATCTTCCCGGCGCCAGCATTCGCACTCCCGAGCAGGGCGACCGTCGCTCAGGCATCTTCACGGTCGGCCTGGACGGCGCCGACGGCAAGGCGCTGGCCGACCACTGCCTCCACGCCCACCGCATCCTCTGCCGCGCCGCCGACGGCTACAGCGCCGTCCGCCTCTCCTTCCACGCCTTCAACGACGCCTCCGACATCCAGGCCGCCGCCCACGCCTTCGAGGATTTCCCCGGCTAGACCCCGCGAAGCTGCTCCAGGCTGCGCGCCATGGCGATAGCCGCCAACGCGGCATCGCCGCCGCGGTTGCCAAATTTGCCGCCGCAGCGGTTGATGGCCTGCTCCACCGTCTCGGCCGTCACGATCCCGTAGATCACCGGCGTCTTGCCGGTCAGCGCCACCTGCGCGATGCCCCGCGCCGATTCCTGGGCCACGTGGTCGTAATGCGTGGTCTCCCCGCGGATGATGCAACCAAGGCAGATCACGACGTCGGGCTTTTCGGCAGCGATGAGTTCGCGTGCAGCCACCGGCAGCTCGAACGACCCGGGCACCCAGGCAATCGTCTGGTCCCCCTCGGCCACGCCATGTCGGCGCAGCTCGCGTTGACAGGCCTCCAGCAGGTGCCCCACGAAAAACTCGTTGAACCGCGCCGCCGCAATGCCCACGCGCAACCCCTCGCCGTCCAGCGGGGGGTCGATCACTCGCGCTCCGTTTGCTTGTTCGCTCATATCTCATGCCCCATTCGTGCGCGTTTGGTCTCCAGGTAGCGGCGGTTGTGCGCGCCCGGCTCTACCGCCAGCCCCAACTGCTCCACAACTTTCAGTCCGTATGCGCGGAACCCCGCGGTTTTCTTGGGATTGTTGGTGAGTAGGCGCAGGCCGGTGATCCCAAGCTCGCGCAGGATCTGCGCCCCCACGCCGTAGTCGCGCAGGTCGGCGGCAAACCCCAGGTGACGGTTGGCGTCCACGGTGTCCAGCCCCCGATCTTGCAGCTCATAGGTCCGCAGCTTGTTCGCGAGTCCAATCCCGCGGCCTTCCTGCCGCATGTACAACACCACACCCCGGCCCTCGTCCGCAATCCGCGCCAGGGCCGCGTCCAGTTGGTCGCCGCAGTCGCAGCGCATCGAGCCGAACACGTCCCCCGTCAGGCATTCCGAGTGAACCCGCACCAGCGGCGGAGAGTCGCCAGCCAATTCGCCCAGCGTCAATGCCACGTGGTCTTCCCCGGTCGTCGTGTCGTGAAAGGCCACGGCCTGGTAGGCCCCGTGGGCAGTCGGGAGTTCGGCGGCGGCAACCTGATAAACGACCCGTTCGTTGGCTCGCCTGTGGTGGACGATCTGGCTGATGCGCACAACGGGGATGGGTGAATCGTCCGACATCGAGGTCAGCCAGGGCTCCTCGAAGGCTGCGGCGTCCGGCGTGTCGACGTGTGAAAGCACCGCCACTGGCGCGAGTCCGGCCAGCACGGCGAGGTCGACGGCGGCCTCGGTATGGCCGAGGCGGCGGAGCACGCCGCCTTCGCGTGCCCGGATTGGCGTAACCGGACCGGGTGAGCGGAATTCGGCGCCGTTGCGATTGGATGCCAGGGCCTGAACCACGGCGGCTGCTTCCTCGTCGCCTGCTGCCGCGGAAGCGTCGGCGAGTCCCACGGAAGCGGCCAGAGCCGGGCGCCGCGCCAGCGGGTCTTCTGGACCCGGCGGCTGTTCGGACAGCCCAAGTTCGTCGAGTCGTCGCGTGGCGGCGGGCGCGTAGACCTCGCCGTTGCCTAGGTCGCGAAGTCGGCCCAGCATCTCGGCCCGAAGGTTCTCACCGGCCGCCACAAGGTCAAGGTCCGGCTGCGCCAGGCCGTCGTCGACGACCGCCACGATGCCGCCGCTGCGGATGCGGGCAATCGCCGTAGCAACCGCGTCGTGGATCATCGCGTCGCGTCCAGCCTGTAGCCGGCCGCCCGCAGTTGCGCGATTGAAGGTCCGCCTGCGCCCTCAGGCTGCGGCAGGTGACCGTACTTGGCCAGGACGTCGGTTTCCAGGTTGGCCCGGTAACCGACGGGCGCCGCGCCCAGGGTGACCGAACGGATGGTGTGCGGAATAAGAGCGACCGCGAAGGTCGCGTCGCGTGGGCCGACCACGGTCAGGCTCACGCCGTCGAGCGCCACGAAGCCCTTGGAGACGATGTAGCGCATGAGGTGGGGCGGGACGGCAAACCGCACCACATCGGAATCGCCCTCAGGTCGGCGTTCGATTAGCTCGGCGGCGGCATCCACATGACCCTGCACATAGTGCCCGCCCATGCGGTCCCCATACGCCAGCGGGCGCTCCAGGTTGACGGGACTGTCGACGGCGAGCTGGCCGAGGTTGGTCAATCGCAGGGTCTCGGGGATGGCCTCCACCGATATTTCGTTGGCCGATACGCTGACGGCGGTCAGGCAGGCGCCGTTGACCGCGATGGAGTCGCCAACGCGTAGACCCTCGGCGCAGATGTCCGATCGAAGCGTGAACCGGCGTAGGCCCTCGGCGTCCTTTACGCGAACCACGCGTCCGAGATCCTCCACGATGCCGGTGAACATCTCAGTCCATCACCGGTCCGTAGCGGTGCAGGTCGCCTTCGATCAGGCTGTCTTCGCCGACTTGGCTCGAATGCAGGCGATCCTGCAGCTTTTCGACATTGGCGGGCGCCGAGAGGCCGTCTCCCATGGTCCAGGGGGCGACGAAGACCGTAAGGCGGTCGACAGCGCCAGCCGCCAGGAATGCACTGGCAAGCGTGGGTCCGGCCTCGAGCAGCGCGGTCGAGAGACGGAGTTCCCCGAGGACGTCCAGGGCCGCCCCGATATCAATGCGTCCGGCGGTGGTGGAAGCGCAGGTGAGCACCTCGGCACCGGCTTCTTTGAGTTGGCGAACGTGCATGGGTGGCGCGGCTGCTGTCGTCAGAATCAGCGCTCTCCCATCTTGACCAACGACTCGAGATGACGGCCTGGTGCGCGCCCGGGAGTCAAAGACCACGCGCAGGGGCTGCCGGCCGTCGGCGGGCGGCGGACGCACGGTGAGGCGCGAGTCGTCGACCAGCACGGAATCGACTCCGGTAATGATGGCGTCGGCCGCGTCGCGCATTGCGTGGACGTGCCGCCAGGCGGCAGGGCCAGTGATCCGGCCGCCACCGGACGACCTTGCGACCTTGCCGTCCGACGTCGCGGCCCACTTGGCGGTGATGTAGGGACGACCGGATTCGGCGAGCTTGAAGTGCCCCTGGGCCAGATCGCTCGCCGCCCGTGCGCCGACGCCGGTCACGACCTGTACCCCCTGGCCGCGCAGGTAGTCGAAGCCGCCGCCACGGACTCCAGGATTCGTGTCCCGAATCGCCGCGACGACGCGCCTAATGCCGGCCTGCAAAATGGCCTGCGTGCAAGGGGGTGTATGCCCGTAGTGATTGCAGGGTTCCAGCGTGACGGCCAGCGTGGCGCCCCGCGCGTGGGAACCGGCGGCGCGCAGGGCCATGACCTCCGCGTGATCGCCTCCGGCTGGTTGGGTGGCGCCTTCGCCGAGGACGGTCCCATCGTCGCCGACAACCACGGCGCCAACCGGCGGATTGGGATGCGTGCGGCCCCTCGCCCGACGCGCCACTTCCAGGGCACGAGCCATGGCGGACTCGTGTCCCACTGCGGCGTCGGCGCTACGGCGTTCGCTCAGGGCAGTCGTCAGGTCGCGGGCCCCCGACGCGTCAAACCGCCGGGGCGTAGGCGTGCACGCGTCGCACGCCCACGGCGCCTTCTCCCTTCCGGACTGTACCGTCGGCTCCGGACTTGCACCGGATCAGCCGCTGTTGGCCGGCTCGCGGGCTTGGCCCTGGGCCTCACCGCCGGTCGGGAATTTCCCGGCACTGGCGCCGGAATCACCCTGCCCCGAAGGCACGTGTGTGCGTGCGTCAAGCATACGCCCGTGGGCAGCAGCGTCCAATAGCCGCCGTATGCTCCAAGATGGGACTGCTGACCATGGGCCGGAGCGTGGCGCAATGACGCCGGATCGTCACATCGTGATCGGCCTGACCGGCAACCTGGGGTCCGGAAAGTCGACCGTGGGTCGATTTGCCGGCGAGTTCGGCGCGCGTGTCATCGATTCGGATCAGACGGTGCGCGACCTGCTGACGAATGATTCCGAGCTCGCGTCGAGCATCCAGGGTGCCTTTGGCTCCGAGGTGATGCTGGACGGCCGGCCCGATCGGGCGGCGCTGGCGCGGATCGTATTCGACGATCCGAGCGAACTCGCCCGCTTGGAGGAAATCCTCTACCCAAGGGTCGGCGAGCGCACGGCCGAACTGCTGGCGGAAACGACAGCGGCGCCCGCGACGGTCATCGAAGCGATCAAGATTGTGGAAGGACCGAATGTCGATCGGCTGGACGCGCTATGGCTCGTTGTGGCGCCGCCCGAGGTTCAGATAGAGCGCGCGACGGCCACCGGCCGAATCTCTGCTGCCGAGGCCCAACGACGAATGGCGGTGCAGTCCAGCCCCGACGACAAAGAACGCCTGTTCAGGGCGCGACGTCCCGGGCGTCGAGTGTGGCGTATTGACAACGGCGCCGATCTTCAGGCGCTACAGCAGCGAGTAGCCGCCGTCTGGGAGCAGACGTTGGCGTACGGAGCTAGCCCGACCCTAGATACGTCCTGAGCGACCGTGCGTGGCGTTCAGGTCGTTCGGCTCAGGCGCAGAGCTCGTGGCTGTTGTCCCAGCGGTGGGCGC
>JAPPKM010000066.1:4092-8212 GCA_028874315.1 Chloroflexota bacterium | reverse complement strand
CCTACAGCTACATCCCCGAAGACCAGCTCCGCGAAGGCACCCGCCGCCTCGTCCACACCCTCCAGGCCGAACTCACACCCCCCGCGCCGAGCTGAGTCGGGAATCCCCTCGCGGGGGGAGAGCATCCGCGAGCTGTGTCAGGCGCCTCACGGAAGCACCGATCGTCCCCGTGAGTCTTTCCTCGCTCCGGGGAAATGTGCTGACCAGGGTCCCACGTACGCGCGTCCCGAAACGTGGTTTACACAGCTATTCGGGAGGTCGAAGCACGGACGGTGCCGTCTGCGGAGCGACTGGCGGCTGACCTGCGGATCGAGTTTGCGGGGTTGGCCACCGGACCGGGCGCAAGCCGGATTCGACCAAGCTTCATCCTCCCTGTCGCAGGTGCCGGGCAAACATCGCTGGTCGCGTGCCCCGGTTCACCCAGTGCCATAACCCGTGCATACTTTCCATTTACATCGTGAATGATTATCATTCACGCTATGGCGGACGACATACTTCCCCGCCTCGTGGAGGCAAGTCTTCAGCACCGCCTCAGCGTCATGCCGGCGGTCGTTGTCACCGGCGCTCGACAGGCTGGCAAGAGCACCTTGGCTCAGCAACTGACGCCCGGTCACCGTCGCTTCATCACCCTGGACGACCTCGATGCGCTGGACGCCGCACGGCGCGATCCCGATCTGCTGCTGGGCGGCGCTGAACCGGTCACCATCGACGAGGTGCAGCGGGAACCCAAGCTGCTGCACGCTGTCAAACTCGCCATTGACAGGCAACGCCGCCCCGGCCGATTCCTCCTCACGGGTTCGGCAAACCTGCGCTTGATGCGGCAGGTCTCCGAATCCTTGGCGGGCCGAGCAAGCTACTTGACCCTCTGGCCCATGACTCGGCGCGAGCAACGGCGCCTGGGACGCGCCGGCATTTGGGACCAACTGTTGCGCGCGCCCGAAGCGGAGTGGCCAGCCCTCCTGCAGGCCCAGCCGGAAGCCTCCGAAGACTGGCGCTCCCTCGCTCGCCGCGGCGGATTCCCCACCCCCGCGCTCCACCTTGCGTCGCCGGAGTCGCGCGCCGTCTGGTTCGATGGCTACGTCCGCACCTACCTTGAGCGCGACCTGCAAAACCTCGCATCCATCGCCGCCCTCCCCGACTTCCGGCGCCTCATGCGGGCTGCCTGCCTGCGCCTGGGTCAACCCGTCAACCAGACCGATCTCGGCCGCGACGTCGGCCTCCCGCAGCCAACCGTCCATCGCTATCTGAACCTGCTTGAGACGTCTTACCTGCTCGTACGCCTTCCCGCATACGCCGTCAACCGCACCAAGCGCCTGATCAAGTCGCCCAAAATCTTCTGGGGCGATACCGGCGTCGCCCTACACCTCAGCCAGGAATCGCAACCGCGCGGCGCTCACCTTGAGAACCTCGTGCTACAGGACCTCCTGGCCTGGCGTGACGCCCGCCTCGATCCGGCTGAGGTCTACTACTGGCGAACCACGCTGGGCGAAGAGATCGACTTTTTGGTTGAAACAGGCGACCGACTACTCCCCATTGAAGTCAAGGCCACGACCCGCCCGCGCCGCCGCGACACTGCGGCGCTCCGCACCTTTCGATCCGAGTATGGCCAGCGCAGCCGCGCCGGGTTGCTCCTGCACACGGGAGACGTCGTCGACTGGATCGCCCCCGATGTCTTGGCCGTCCCTTGGTGGCGTGTGATCTAGGAACCCTCGCAACCCGCAACCGTTCACGGCGAGCCTCACCCAGCAAGACTGAAGGCAGCGCAGGTCTTCAAAAGCGCAATGGCCGTGTACCCAGCTACTTCTAGTCGACTTCGTACCTGGCGGCCGCTTCCCGAAAGGCCAGCACAGCCTCCGGCAAGTCAAGCTGTATCTCCCCGGCCCGCCGCATCGCCTGCGCCATGTCATAGGCCGCCTGCAACTGGTACCACGTGCTGGCGCCGCCCCCGAAGGCCTTGTCCAGCCGAATTGCCATCTCCGGCGAAATCCCCGCCCGCCCGTTCACCAGCGCCGACAACTGCTTCCGGCTGACCCCTAGCACCCGCGCCCCCGCCGTTACGCTCAGACCCAGAGGTTTCAGGCAGTCATGGCGAACCGACGCCCCCGGATGGGGCGGACTGTGCATAGACATCGCAATCTCCCTCACTCGTTCGACCTCAGTGGTAGTCCACCAGGTCGACATCGCGAACATTTCCCGCCTCGAAGCGAAAGACGATGCGCCAGTTCCCCGACACGCTGACGGCCCAGAATCCGACCAGGTTGCCTCGCAGCGGGTGCAGACGGAAGCCTGGCAGATTCATGTTGGCCGGCTCCGTCGCCACGTCCAGCCGCGCCAGGATCCGCTCGATCTTGCCAACGCGTCGTGACGGGAGAAGCCGCCCGTCACCCCTCTCGTAGAGCCGCCGCAGCCCTTTGTGCCGGAACCGCACAATCATCCCCGGATTGTAACCCGATACGTATCAGGTTTCAACCCCGGGCCAGCTCGCCAGGCCATCGCGCTCGTTGAGCTACGTGGTAACCGCTATCCGCCGAATCCCAGGCACCCCTGGCCCGCGCGGTCCAATCTTTGGCCCTTAAGAAGCCGCCTGCGCCCGCACCACCCGGTACCCCAGGTTCTCCTCGGTCCGCTCCGCCACCGGCAGCACTTCGATCAACACGTGGGAGATTCCGGCCACGTCTCCATTCTCGTCAAAGCTGTAGTCGTCGCCGATCGCCCCGCTCCAGGTCAGGTCGTGCAGACACGTCCTGAAGCCCTCGGCGTCTTGGTCGTCGTTCGTCTGCCGCAGGCACTCGGCGGCGATGTAGACGCCGTCGTACGCCGAACCCTGATACCAGGGCCACGGGGCGACACCGTGGCGTTCGTTGAAACTCGCCAGAAAGTCTTTGCCGGTACTGGAGTTCAACTCTGGGTCCGGAACAATGGCTTTCAGCCCGGTCGCGTGCTCGCCGGCAATCTCCAGGGCGTTGGGCCCCGTGGGCACCACTTCAGAGTAGATAGGACCGTCGTAGCCCAACTCCCGGGCCTGCTTGATAATGGTTCCGCCCGAAATCTCGCCTTGCGCGGCCAGGAACATTGCGTCGGCGTCCACACGCAACAGCTTTGCGAGCTGGCTGCGAAAGTCGATCGCGTCCGACGGATAGCTCTCCGCCGCCGCCACCGCGCCCCCCAGCTGCTCAAACTGCGCCACGGCCGCGCGACGACTCCCCTCCGCGTAGTCCGTGGCCTCGCTGATCGTCACAATCGTCCGCACGCCGTCGGCCCACAGCAGGTTGCCCACGTCCGTGCCCGCCTTCTGCGAGCTGATGGCTGTCCGGAAGACGTAGTCGCCCGCGTGCGTGATGTCGGGGCTCGTCGACGACGGCGAAAGCAGGATCACGCCGTCTTTCTCCGCCAGCGGAGCGACCCCCAGCGTGGCCCCGCTGCAGGTGGCCCCCAGGACGATCTTGATGCCCTCCACGTTGGTCAGCCGCTGGTAGGCGGCAATCGCGTCCGTGGAGGTGCACTTCGAATCCTCGATCACCAGCTTCAGCGTCCGCCCGTTGATGCCGCCCGCCGCATTGATCTCCTCCACGGCCAGCAGCTTGGACCGCGACAGCGGAACCCCATACGACTCCCCAACCCCCGTCAGCGAATCCAGCGCCCCGATCACGAACGGCGCCTCCGACGTGAGCGGTACCGCGTCGCGTTCGGCGGACGAATCCGGCGCCGAATCCTCGCCGCAGGCCAGCATGAGCAGAGCTGACATGCAAAGCACGGCGACTCGAGTCCAGGAGTTGAGCCTCATGTCGCCTCGCTCGTTCATCGCGGCCCGCCCGCGACCGTTCGCTCTACGTTCCCTTCGGACTCTACAAGCACACCGAACAGCCAACGTGCGCTCGCCGCCGCCGTTGCCACGGCTTCGAGCTTCATGGTTGCCGCGGTCCACGCGATCCCCGCGGCGCCCCAGGCCAGCCCGGCGCCAAAACCAAACATCACCACCCCTTCGCCCGCCTGGATCCAGCCCGTTGCCTCCATGCTCGCCGCCCCCCCCCCGGCGCACCCGCCGGGGGGGGGCGGGGGGGCACGCCCGGGGGGGCGGGGTGGAGGGGGGGGGGGGGGGGGGGGGGGGGGGGGGCCCGCG
>JAPPKM010000066.1:0-4082 GCA_028874315.1 Chloroflexota bacterium | reverse complement strand
CCCCCCCCCCCCCCCCCCCGCCCCCCCCCCGCCCCCCCCCCCCCCCCCCCCCCCGCCCCCCCCCCGCGGCGCCGGGGGGCGGCGGCGGAGCAGGCGCTGGGCGCGGCGATCGAGGGTCGGGTGGTGGCGGTGGTGGTGGTGCCGCCGTGGGGCGGCGGGCGATTGGGTGCGTGGGCTGGCGGGAGGAAGGGGGAAGGACGACACCTGGGCCGTGCGAGCGGCGGGCCGCGCGGACGGGCTGGCGGGGGATGGATGGCGGTGAATAGCTATGGGATGGGCCGAGGCAGGTGTGAATCAACAGAATGGATGCCTCGAATGCGTTGCATGTGAGACGATTCGGTGGTGAAGAATAGGTGGTGATTTGTCCATGTCGATGACGAGATACTGATCGACATGTAGTGCTTGACATTGCTTGCGGTCGCTACGTAGCGTACCGGCGCGCAACGACTGCCCGGGCTGAAACGGCGTGCGGGACAGGTGGCCGGGTGGGCGGATGTGAGAGGCGCTGGGCGCGGCCGGGGCCGCAAGACGGCGTCGGCATCGCCTTTGACGACCTGAGCAGCGTCCCCACCCACACCACCGTCGACCGCTTTCACGTCAAGGTCACCGGTCTCAGCGCGGCGGCCACGTACGAGGTCCGCGTGTCCAGCGATCGCCCCACCGGCCTGGGGTTCGGCGCCTGCGGCGCCGCGTCGCAGACGCAGACGGTGAGCGGCGCGGCCGCGCACACCGTCACGTTCGTGCTCTACGCCTGCCGGGTGGTCGACGGCACGGTCCGAGCCGAGGTGCGGGAGACCGGGGCCGACGCCGCCGCGGCCACGGTCAGCCAGGCCGTGGGCGTGCTGGCCATTCCCGACTGGGTGCCGGCGGACCAGCGGCTGGCGCGCCGCAACTCAGACTCGGTGGCGCGGGCGGGCCGGCCGGGCATCGTCTCGGGGATCCACTTCGACACGATCATGGACACGTCGTTTCGGGTGAAATGGAGCCCGCCCAGCGACGGCGGGAACCTGACCGGCTACGGCCTCCTGTGGTGGACGGGCCACGTGGAGAACGACAAGCCGGGCTATGGCGACGCCACCAGCATCGGCGTGCCGACGACTTTCGAGGAGAACGGGATCAGGAAACAGGCGCAGACGTTGAGCGGGCTGACGGCCGGCACGAAGTATCACTACCTGATGCACGCCTGCAACCAGACCATCTGCGGGCATTGGAGCTACCCGGCCAAGTCGGTCACGACCACGGGCACCGCGCCCCCGCCGGTGACCTCGGCCGCGCCGCCGCCCACCACCCCGACGTCAACGCCCGCCGCCCCGGATCGCCCGCATACGATCGACTTCGGGGAGACGACGTCGACCTCCGTGGTGGTGACGTGGCGGGCGCCGGGCAACACGGGCGGGGCGCCGCTGACCGGCTTCGACCTCAAATACTGGCCGTTTGACTCGAATAACGAGAACTCGGAACACGGCGCCACGACGCAGCGGGCGGAGGACGGGAACGACAGGAAGGAGACGCTGACGGGGTTGGACGCCAACACGACCTATGAGTTGAAGATGCGCGCCTGCAATCAGGCGAACAACACCAACTGCTCCGCCTGGTCCGACGACCACCGGTTCACGACGAACCGAGCGCCCACCCCGGCCCCCTGGGCGCCCAGCTTCGAGAGCACGGGCTCCCTCACGTCCATCATGCTTGTGGGGCAGCAGGAGTCCGGGACCCTGCCCGCCGCCAGCGGCGGCAGCGGCGCGCTGACGTACCAGCTCGCGCCGGCGGTGGGCAACGGCCTGACGTTCGACGCGACCACGCGCACGCTGGCCGGGACGCCGCTGGCCGCGACCAATCTCGCCACCTACACCTATACGGTGACGGACGGGGCCAACAAGACGGCCCAGATCCCCTTCCACCTCACGGTCGTCGACGTAAAGGTGCGGGCGGTGCAGGGCGGCGCCTTCAAGCCGCTGGCGAACTCCGAGGGGGGGCTCGACTATGGCGTCGTGATGATGCGGGAGTCTGGGTTCACTCGAACGGACGGCCACCAGTTCCGGCTGCGACTGCCGGCGAGCACGGGGTTCGAGTTTGGCCAGTCGTGCCAAACGCACGCCGCGCCCACGGACACGACCGTGCTGGCGTCGCCGTGGGTGGACTCGAATCGCGGTCTGTACCTGGTGCGCTGCGGCCTGGGCGCCGGCGCGGAGGTCAGCTTCGAGGTCGAAGTGCGTCGGGGCACGACCGGGACGGCCGCGTCGCTCTACACCGCGACGACGATTCCGCGGTCCTGGCACCGCCATGACAAACGGGTGCTCTATTTCATACAGGGAACCCTCACCGACGGCAACATCGACAACAGCCAGCTGTTTCCGCCCGACGTGAGCATGACGCCGCATCCGACGCTGATCGATCCGCTCAACTATTCCCGTGCGGCGAAGGCCTGGCAGGACGTGCCCGACGGCGGCGTCACGCTGGACCGAGTTCTGAGCAGCCCCAGCGCCGACGTGGTGATCTCCGGCTACTGGGACCCCGGCCCCGGCATCAAGGACCAGTGCGGTGGGAGCGTGGCCTGCACGTACGGCGCGGGCACCTATCCGCACCTGGGGAATGGCCAGGTCTTTGTAATCGAAGACCCGCCACGCTGGCCTGGCAGAGGAAGGGAAGAATGGACGCCGGATCTTGACGATGCGACCAAGAAGGCAAAGCAGTTCGAATACCTGCCCTGGGTGTTGATGCACGAGTTCGGGCACACGCTGGGCCTGGGCCACAGCGTGGATGGCGACTCCATCATGGGCGGCAAGTCACGGGCGGATCTCTCCACCACGGACGTGCAGGGCCTGAAGGCCACGTACGCCCACCATCGTGACGATCACTAAGGGGACCGCGATGCGACGCGGAGCCCGCCTATTACGAAGTCCCGCGTGGCGACTGCCGTCATTGGCGCTTGCGCTGGCTGCGGCGGTGTCGACCGCCGCCTGCGGGCCGCCCGAGCCGGCGCACCCGGAAGCTCCCATCCACACGCCGCACGCACAGCAGGCGCCCAACGTGCCCGCGGTCCTGATGGCCCCCACCGCGACGCCGCACATTCAGCGGGCGTCGAGCCCGGAGTGGCGAGTCCCGCCGTCCATCGAGGAGCAAATCTTCTTTTCCGATGTGATCGCGCGGGCGACGCTGCAGTCGGCGACGGCGGCGGTGGAGACGCTGCCCGGCGATCCGGGCGTGGCCCCTACTTACCTGGCCGTGCAGGAATTGCGCTTTACGGTGCACGAGTACCTGCAGGGCAGCGGCCCGACCTCGCTGCTGGTGGTGGTACGCGGCACCCACGCCTACCTGACGGAGGCCGGGGCCCGCACCGACGCGGGCCACGCGGTGGAGCTGCGGGTCACGACCTGGGACGACCGGCAGGCGGTGGTCTTTCTCGAGACGCCCACGCCGCCGTATGCCTCGACCGCCTGGCAGTTCGTGTTGTCGAACTACGACCAGTCGCCGTGGGCCTACAGCGTGGACACGCTGAGCCGGGCCTGGCTGCCGGCCGAGAACATCCCGGCCGCGGGCGTAACGCCGACGGCCTTCATCACGGACGGGACGCTGACGCCACCGCCCACGATCACCCTGTCCGACCTCCGAGCCCAGGTCGCGGCGATGGCGGCGGAGTTGCAGGCGGGGGGCGGGATTGCCGGTTTCCGGGACTGCATTCTTACCAGGATCGGCCATTCACGGCATCGCCGCGCCGTCCCATGGACGCCGCCTCAGGAAGCCGCGACTCTAGGGTCCGGGTCGGCGGCCATAACTGACGTGAGTCGTGAGGCGTATAGATATCGCGAGCCGCAGTACAGTCGCTACTGGCTCAGCGGTTCAGACTCGAGTCACTTCCGTCCCCTGGTCATCGATGCCGATGGCGCGCCGGGCACTGGCTATGACCACGCGCTGGCTACCACCCGGCCCCTGCCGAACGGCACCTATCACGTGCGTTACAACTGGCAACACCCTTCGGAAATCCCCTGCGGCTTTGCGCCCGACGATACCTTTGATGACTTCACCGTCACGGTCACGGCGCCGGCGGGGACGGTGCACGAGGCGTTCTTCGATCCGGCGGC
>JAPPKM010000109.1 GCA_028874315.1 Chloroflexota bacterium | reverse complement strand
CTGCCTCTCCCCTTGGAGAGGGTGAAGAGCGGCCACGCCTTCAAGGTTGCGCACGTTATGCGAAGGTCTCCCAGGAGACCGAGGAAGAGCGGATGGCTTCCCGCTGTCGCGAGGTTGGCGCGCGGCGTGGACGTTGAGGGCGCGGCGGAGTTCGTGGACTATCCAGGTCACGGCCTGGTTGGCGGGGGCGCCGGCTTCGAGGACGGCGAGGGTGTAGTCGGTGAGGGGGCGGTCCTGGACCAGTTCAGCCACGTCCGCCTTGGGGGCGCACTGATCGATCAGGTCGGCGGCGACCTGGTCGGGCATGCGGGGGAGAGCGGCGTGCAGGGCGTCGACGCGCTGTCGCGTGATGTGCAGCGGGGGCAGGTCGGGTTCGGGGAAGTAGCGGTAGTCGTGGGCGTATTCCTTGGTGCGCTGGGAGCGGGTGGCGCCTGACGTCTCGTCCCAGCCGCGGGTTTCCTGTTCGATGGGTTGGCCGCGCTCGCGGAGGCCGGTCTGGCGTTGGATCTCGAAGGCCAGGGCGCGGCCGAGGGCTCGGAAGGAGTTCATATTCTTGACTTCGACCTTGACGTCGCCGATCGGCTCGCCCTCGGGCCAGACGGAGATGTTGGCGTCGATGCGCAGCGCGCCGTCTTCCATGTTGGCTGTCGAAACGCCAATCCAGCGCAGCAGGTCGCGCAGCTTCTCGCCATAGGCCATGGCTTCGGCGGGCGTACGAATGTCGGGCTCGCTGACGATTTCCATGAGCGGGGCGCCGGAACGGTTGACGTCGATCAGGCTGGCGGGGGCGCCGTCGGCGGCGGTGACGTGGGTCAGGCGCGCGGTGTCCTCTTCCAGGTGGACGCGCGTGATGCCAACGCGGGTCGTTGCGCCGTCTACTTCAACGTCGAAGTAACCGTTTATGCAGAGCGGCAGGTCGTACTGGGAGATCTGGTACCACTTCATCAGGTCGGGGTAGGCGTAGTTTTTGCGGTCGAACTTGGCGTACTCGGGGATCTCGCAGTTGAGCGCCAAACCGGTGCGGATGGTGTGGTCCACGGCCTCGCGGTTGATGACCGGCAGGACGCCTGGCATGCCCAGGCAGACGGGGCACACGTGGGTGTTGGGCCGAGCGTTGGCGTAGTCGGCGGCGCAGCCGCAAAACATCTTGCTTTGCGTGCGGAGTTGGACGTGGGTTTCGAGGCCGATGACCACTCTGTAGGCGGTGGCAGTGGTCATGCGTCGATGGCCTTGACAGGCGCTGCCAGGTCGCCGCGGGCGCGTTCGTAGGCGTGGGCGGCCTGGAGGAGGCGGGATTCGGCAAAGGGTGGTGCGATGAGTTGGAGGCCGACGGGCAGGCCGTCCACGAAGCCGCAGGGGATGCTCATGCACGGCAGGCCGGCCAGGGAGGCGGGCAGGGTCATGATGTCGGACTGATACATGGCCACGGGGTCGTCCAGCTTGGCGCCCAGGTCAAAGGCCGGGGACGGCACGACGGGCGCCGCGATGACGTCGACGTCCTGGAATGCGGCCTCGAAGTCCGACTTGATGAGCGTGCGGACTTTCTGGGCGCGGACGTAGTAGGCGTCGTAGTAGCCGGAGGAAAGCGCGAAGGTGCCGATCATGATGCGGCGCTTGACCTCGGACCCGAAGCCCCGGCCGCGAATGCGGGCCATCATTTCGTCCACATCGATGGCCTGCGGGTCGGAGAGGCCGTATTTGACGCCGTTGTAACGGGCCAGGTTGGCGCTGGCTTCGGACGGGGCGATGACGTAGTAGGTGGGCAGGGCGTACTCGGTGTGGGGCAGCGAAATCTCGCGCTCGGTTGCCCCGAGGCCCAGCAGGTCGTCGATTGCCGCACGGACGGAGTCTCCGACCTGCGGGTCGAGCCCCTCGCCGAAGTATTCAGGCGCCACGCCGATCCTTAGCCCGCCGATGTCCCCGTTCAGTTCGCCCGCGTAGTCGGGCACCGGCTCCTCAGCCGAGGTGGAGTCTCGCGGATCGTGTCCGGCCAGGGCGCCCAGCAGCAGGGCGGCGTCGGTGACGTCCTTGGTCAGCACGCCGATCTGGTCCAGCGAGGAGGCGAACGCGATCAGACCAAAGCGCGAAATGCGGCCGTAGGTGGGCTTGAGTCCAACGCAGCCGCACAGGGCGGCGGGCTGGCGGACCGAGCCGCCGGTGTCCGAACCCAACGCGGCCAGGCACTCGTCGGCGGCCACGGCGGCCGCGGAGCCGCCGCTGGAGCCGCCGGGCACCTTGTCCAGGTGCCAGGGGTTGCGCGCCGGCTTGTAGCCGGAATGCTCGTTGGACGAGCCCATGGCGAACTCGTCCATGTTGGTTTTGCCGAGCGTCACCGCGCCGGCGTTCTTCAAATGGGTTACGGCGGTGGCGTCGTATGGCGGGATGAAGCCTTCGAGAATGCGGGAGGCGCAGGTCGTTTGTACGCCGGCCGTGCTGAGCACATCCTTGAGGGCGATGGGCAGGCCCAGGAGCGGGCCATCCTGGCCCGAGGCGCGGCGGGCGTCAGCGTCCGCAGCCTGTTCCAGGGCCAGGTCGGCGGTGACGGTGAGATAGGCGCCGGTCCGGCCGTCGACCGACTCGATGCGGTCGAGCAGGGACTCCGTGAGTTCGACCGAACTGAACGTCCCGTCGCGCAGACCTCGCGCGGCCGCGTGCAGCGTCAGCCGATACAGCTCATCCGCCACCGGTCAGGACTCGTCCAGCACGGGGGGAACGCGAATCTGGCCGTCCTCGACACGGGGCGCGTTGTCGAGCACCGCGTCCAGCGGCAGCGAGCCGGCGACCACGTCATCACGCTCGACGTTGCCCAGCGGGATGACCTGGGCGGTGGGGGGAATGTGCTCGGTGTCCAGCGTGTTGAGCGCCTCGAAGGCCTGCAGGATTTGCCCCAGCTCGCCGCGCAGCCGCTCGCGCTCGTCGTCGGACAGCTCGAGCCGCGCGAGTTCGGCGGCATGGTCGACTTGCGAACGGTCAATGGACACAGCGCTGCTCAGGAGATAGCGAACCGGCGGCGATTATAGGAGCGGTGGCCGAACGGTCAGGACCGCCGCGGCGAGAGGTGTGGCTGTCTAGGTCGAGTAGTCGAACTTTGCTTCCCAGTCGCCGACGCCGTCGCGGAGCAGGTCGAAGAGGTGCCAGACGCTGCAATAGGCGTCGCCTGGTCCGAGGAAATCCGAGGCGACGCGCACGATCGAGCCGTCGTCGCTCTTATGGAACACGGAAACGCCCGGCATGGCGCTTGAGCCGTAGTGCTCTTCGTCGGACTCGAAGCCCATGTCCTTGAACAGGGTGGAGCCCTCCGCCGAGTACATGCGGAAGCGCCAGCGTCGGTTTCTCCGAAACTCCTGCTGGGTCTCGACGTCGTCGGGCGAAACGACGACGAAGGCCGAGCGGTCCTCCAGATGGTGGACTACGCCGTTGAAGCCGTCGGCCCACATGGTGCAGTAGGGACAGCCGGCGCCCATGTTGTGGATCAGGATCAGGTCGGACTTGTCGCCGAACAGCTCGGAGAGGTTGATCGTTCCATCGGGCCCGTGGAGCTGGTAGTCCTGCACGGGCTCGGAGGGCACACGGCGGCGCACTTCCTTGAGTCGCTGCTGCGCCTTCTGGAGGTCGGCCCAGGCCGCGGCAAGTTCTTCCTGTGGATCGGTCGGAACGGTCACTGCACTTCCCTTCAACGTGCCCTGGTGCAGGCGGTCGGTTCGGCTTCATCAAGTGTAGGAGCGCGGCCCTGGCGTGCCGTTGGCCATCAGGACGTCGCATCTGTCCCAGGTTGCGACGGTGCGGAGTGGAGGCGATCGGGCGTAGGATCCTGGCGATGTCGCCGAGGTGAGTCGCCATGGTCATGACAGGTGAATCGGACCTGGTAAGCGACGCGCCGATTGCGGTGGGGCAGGCGCGACGGCTGTTTGCGAGCGACACACCTCATGCTCACTACTCGGCCAGCCTGGCGCAGCTTGGGAACGGGCGGCTGGTGATGGTGTTCAGCTGGGCGCCGGGGGTGCGACGTCGAAACAACAGTGTGATGTTGACGTCGCGATCCGACGACGACGGGGCGACCTGGACCGCGCCTGAGGCCATCTATGCGAAGCCCGGGTGGGACTGCATGCACCTGGGCGGGTTGATGCGGTTTTCGGACGAGCGGCTGTTGCTGGGACTTGGGCGTATCCAGATGGATCCCAACCTGCCGGGCGACGAGCCGTGCACGGGGTGGTATCTCTCCACGACGTGCTCGACAGACGGCGGGGAGACCTGGGGGCCGGAGAGTCCCGAGATTCGGCTGTTTCCCGAATGGTCGGAGTTCTACGGGGCGAGCAATCCTCATCGCCTGGACGACGGGCGGCACATGCTGGCGGTCATTGGAACCACCGGGCGCGACACGGGCTGGCAGGCGGGGGTTTGCTTTACCGACGACGAGGGCGAGAGCTTCTCAGCGCCGGTGATCGTGGCGTCGCACCCGACGCTGGGATTTGGGGACATGGACATTACGCGGCTGGCGGACGGGCGGTACATGGCCGTGGCGCGGGTGTTCGACGGGCATCCCAGCGTGGTGGCGTATTCGAGTGACGACGGTTTGAGCTGGACCGAACCGCGGCCGGTGGAGTTCTGGGGCGCAAACATCAAGCTGCAACGACTGCGGTCCGGGGCGTTGCTGTGCGCCTATCGGGACGAGGCGGGCAACCGCTCGGGGGTGGGGTGCAGCGTGAGCGAGGACGACGGCGCAACCTGGCGACGCATTGGCTGGCTGGCCAGCCCGAGCGCCGGCCCGCCGCCGGCGGCCGGCGACGTGCGCTGCGGCTATCCGGACATGGCGCTGCTGCGAAACGGTCGGCTGGGCTGCGTGCTGGCGCCGTCGGCGGACGCGGACGGGATTATTGACCTGCGCTGGCTGGAACTGATCGACCGGACCTAAACCGGCGCTCAGTACTGGTGGACCCAGCCGCCGTCGACGGGGATGACGGCGCCGGTGATGTAGGCGGCGGCATCGGACGCTAGGAACCGGGCAACGCCGGCTATTTCTTCAACGCGGCCGTTGCGGGCCAGGGCCACTCGCTCGGGCAGGTTGTCTGTCCACCAATCCGCATCGGTATAGCTCGCGGTCATGTCGGTTTCGATCACGCCGGGGGCTATTGCGACCACGCGGATGCCGTCTTTGCCCCATTCCCTGGCCAGACCCACCGTGTAAGACGACAGGGCGGCTTTGAGCGGGCCGTAGGGCTCGGCGCCACCGAGCTTTGCCGAGACCGACGAGACATTGATGACCACCGGGGCTTCGGACCCGAGCAGATGCGGCCGTGCGGCCTGCGTGATCAGCACCGGGGCGCGCAGGTTGACGTGCAGCAGGCGGCGGTAGGCGTCCAGGGTTAGTCCGTCGTGGCCGCCGTCGCCGGCGTTGTTGACCACGATGTCGAGACCGCCCAGGGCCTGGGCAGCGTGCTCGACCAGGCGTGTTGGCGCCTGTGCATCCGTCAGGTCCGCACCGAACGTGTGGACTTCAGCGCCGTGTTCACGGAGTTCGTCGGCGGCTTGCTCCAGGTTGGCGGTGGTACGGGCGGCCAGGGCCAGGCGTGCGCCGGCCTGGGCGTAGCCTTCGGCGATTGCGCAGCCGATGCCGCGGCTGGCGCCGGTGATGAGGGCGCGGCGGCCGTCGAGGCGGAAGGGATCGGGGGCAGTCATCGTCTTGCGAAGAAGTCGCGGCCGCCGTCGATAGCGATGGTCGTCCCGGTCACGAAGCCGGCGGCGGGCGAGGCCAGGTAAACGACGGCTGAGGCAATCTCTGACGGGTCGGCAACGCGTCCCTGCGCGGTGTGATGGAGCAGGGTGTTCATCTCATCCGGGTTGGCCCGCACGCGGGCGCCCATGTCGGTGTAGACCTGTCCGGGGGCCAGCGCCACGACGCGGATGCCGTGGTTGGCGTACTCGCGGCTGAAGCCGCGGGTCAGCGCGTGGACGCCCTGCTTGCTTGCCCCGTAGAGGCCGGTGCCCTTGGTTCCGGCGATGGAGCCGATGTTGACGATCACGCCTCCACCGGCCGCGGCCAGGTGCGGACGCGCGGCCTGGCAGCCAAAGAGCACGGCGCCGAGGTTGATGTCGAACATGCGGTCGAACTCGGCCGGGTCGTTGATTCCAAACCCGCCGCGATAGGTGACGCCGGCGTTGTTGACCAGGATGTCCAGGCCGCCCAGCGCGTCGGCCGCGGAGTCGATGGCCGGCTCGATGGCTTCCAGATTGCCGAGGTCGAGCGGAACGACGTGCGCGCGGCGGCCAAGGGCTTCGATCTCTGTGGCGAGTTCGGTGAGCCTTGCCTTGTCCCGCGCGGCCACGGCGACGTCCGCCCCGGCCTCTGCCAGCGCGACTGCAATGGCCCGCCCAATGCCGCGGCTGGCGCCGGTGACGAAGGCGCGGCGGCCGTCCAGGCGGAATCGGTCGAGGACTGGCATGGGTTTGTTTGGGATTTTGGCAGGCTCAGCGTAGCCGTGACGGGCAGGCCACGCGCTACGCCAGCTCTGTCTCCGCGAGGCGGCGGATGTCACCGGCTCTCGGCATTGAGGGTTGGGCGCCGGGCGTGGCGGCGGCCAGGGCGCCAGCGGCCTGGCCCCAGCGCAGTGCCGTTTCGACGGGACGCCCGGCCGCCAGCGCCGCCGTGAATACGCCGCAGAAGGCGTCGCCGGCGCCGGTGGTGTCGACGACCGTCGTGGGAAACGCGGGTTGGACGTGGGTCCGGCCGTCGACGTGGGCGGCCAGTCCCTCTCCGCCAAGCGTAACGACGCAGCCTCGCTGGGTGCGTGTGGCCAACGAGCGGGCGAGCGATACGGCATCGTTGTCGTTGGAGCCTTCGGCTAGCTGGGCGGCTTCGATTTCGTTGACGATGGCAATGTCCACCAGGGCGAGGTCGATGACCACCCCCTCATCGACCGGTGAGACGTTGAGCACGCGCAGGCCGGGTGTGGTGGCCTGGAACGCGGCATTGATTACGTCGTCCGGGACCTCCCGCTGGCCGACTACGGCGACTGGCTGAAGTGCCGCGATCGCGCTTTGCACATCTTCAGGATCGATTTGGAAGTTCGCGCCTTCGGCCACGGCGATCGAGTTGGCGCCGGCGTCGTCAACGGCGATTAGCGCCGTTCCGGTGGCGGCCGAGTCCTTAAGGGCGACGTGCGTGATGTCCACGCCATGGGCGGTCAGACCACGCAGCAGGTCGTCGCCGGCGGCGTCCATACCGACGGCGCTGAGCATGCTGACCGTCGCGCCGGCGCGGGCCGCGGCTACCGCCTGGTTGGCGCCCTTGCCGCCGGCGTAGCGTGCGAGGCGGCCGTGGTGGACGGTCTCGCCGGATTGGGGAATGCGTGGGACGCGGATCACGATGTCCTGGTTGATGCTGCCCACCACGGCGATGCGACTCATCGAACCCCAATCTTCAGGCCAAGGGCTTCGAGGATGGCGAGCCTGGCAAATGCGGGCAACGCGCGCATGCGGCGCCAGCGCCAGGGCTGTCGGGCCAGCCGGTAGGCCCACTCCAGGCCGATTCGACGTAGCGGCGCCGGGGCGCGCGGGATGCGACCCGCCAGGTAGTCCAGGGTTCCACCCACACCTATGCCAACGACCGGGGCCAGGTCCCGCAGATTGCGGTCGATCCAGAACTCCTGGGCCGGCGCGCCGTAGGCGGCCAGGACGATGTGCGGCCGGGTTTCTTGAATCACGGCCTGAGCTTCGGCGTCGCCGTCCGGCCCCGACCTGCCAACCATGGTGGCCGGCGGGATGAGCCCCGGGTAGCGACGTTGGAGTTCCGCGGCGGCCTGGTCCGCCACGCCGGGGGCCGCGCCCGCGAGCAGCAGGCGGTAACCGTGGACGGCGGCCAGACCGGCCAGGTCGTCGACCAGGTCCACGCCGGTCACCCGCTCGGGCATGGACAGTCGGCGCAGGCGGGCCGCGGCGACGATGCCGGCGCCATCGGGCAGGTTCAGGCGCGTGCGTTCCAGCAGTTCGCCGTAGTCGGGGTCCCGGCGTGCTCGCATGAGGATTTCGGGATTGACCGTCACGACCTGAGCCCTGGCCCGCGAAGCCAGCCAGGCGTCGATCCAGGCGACGGCCAAGGCCCGGCTGATTCCGTGAACGCGCACGCCGAGGATGCGCGCTTCGAGCTTGGCCAGATGGATGTCGGTCGCGTTGATCGTGGCGGAACTCATCGAGCTTCTATCCGAGTGCTCATGTTGACATAACGATCACACCTCGCGTTCCGGCGACGCCATGACGTCCAGCACGGCGTCGCGCACGCGATCGGGAGAGAGCCATTGCATGCAGAGCACGTCGCCGAAGCGACATTCCGCCGGGCGGTCGAAGCTGTAGCAGGGACCGCAGGGCAGGTCGACGCGCAGGGCGCGCGACGCGGGGTCGCCGGGCCCGTGGATCGCAACGTCCGTGGGTCCGTGAAGCATCACCACGCGCCGTCCGAGCGCCCGCGCCAGGTGTCCCGGACCGCTGTCGGTCGAAACTACGGCATCGGCGCCGGCAAGCAGCCCGATGAGTTCGTCGAGTGACGTGCCACCGGTCAGGTCGTGGATTGCCGCGGCCTCCGCCATTCGGTCGGCTGTCGGGCGTGCGTCGTCCAGACCGACGACGGCCAGCGCACCCACGTCAGGCGCGAGTGTCCGGGCCAGGGTTGCCCAGTGCTCGTCCGGCCAGCGCTTGGCTTCGCCGTGAGCCGCGCCAGGATGCAGGACGACCAGGGGTCGCGTTAGCGCCGCGGCCTGGGATGCATCGGCAGTGGCGACCACGGTCTGCCAGGCCGGAGCCGAGTCGTGAACCAGCCGGGCCGCCAGTTCGGCCTCAGGCGGTCCACCGTTGCGGCGACGCCCCGGCAGCGCTTCGTCGAAGCTCCAGCGTGGCGCTTCCGCGCGGTAGCCGATCCGCCAGCGCGCACCGCTTAGCCCGACCACCGCGCCGGCAATTGGCCCGTAGACACTGATGGCCACGTCGAAGTGCCGTTTTCGGACTGATCTGACGGCCCCGGCGGCGCTCGCCCAGACCGCGGGGTTCAGCACGGCCGGCCAATGCGTGACCGCGCCGCCGTCGAACGGAATCAGCTCATCGACGGCCGGGCAGCGCCGCACGATCGGCTGCCAGGCCGGCGGTCCCATGAACGCCACACGGGCCCGCGGCCAGCGAAGACGCGCCGCCGTCGCGGCGGACAGGGCGTTGACAACATCGCCCATAAGGTCGAATCGCACGATCAGAACCAGCCCTGGCTCGTCCGGCGGGGCCCGCCGGCCGCCGACAAGCCGGCGCAGGCCAAAGGCTAGCGACAATGCCATCCAGAGTCCTCGACCGAGCCAGACTCGGACGCGCCCTTTCATTGATGACGTTCGGACCCGTGCTCGTCAGGCCAGGGCCAGATGGCATCGAAGCGCCGTCGGAAGGTCGACGGTCGGAACATCACGCCCGGCGCCCCGTCCGGAGCCGTGGCCGCAAGCTTGTCGACGTTTTGCCGAGTCTGATCAAGGATGCTGTCGAATTCGCGTCGCTGCCGCTGGTGCACGGCTCGTGCGCTGGCGAACGCGTCTTTGAAGTCCGCCGCGTGCCCGGTCGCGAATGACTCACGGAGCTGGCGCATCCGGCGTTCGTGCCGCGCGAGTTGGCGCCGAAGTGTGTCCAGTCCCTGTTCCACCTCGGCGGCCAATGCGATCCACGGCGGCGACACATTCGCGTCGCGCATCACCCGGAAGGCCAGCCGAAGGTCGGCCGGAACGTTGGGATCGTCAGGCGTCAGCGCTATCGGCTTTCCTCGCCCGGACGTGCGCTCGAACAAGCCGGACGCGGCGGCCTCGTCCAACTGGCGGCGGGCACGGCGGTCGGTGGGCGTATCCATGTCTAGGAGCCCGTCAATACGGGAGGATCGACTTCGACGGCAAGGCCCGCCGCGGCCCGCACATCAGCGGCGACGGCCAGGCTACCGATCGCCAGTACGGCTTGCCCCGGACGGACTTTCTCGCGCGCCAGGGCGAGCGCTTCCTCGGCGCCGGATGCCGTCGCGGCGTGTACCACATGATGAACCTGAGCCAATGCATCCCCGGCCTTCAGCCCGCGCGGGTGTCCGGGTTCAATCACGATCAATTGTGTCGCGAAGGGACGCAACGCTTCCGTCATACGTCGCACCGACTTGTCGCGCAGGGCGCCGAAGATCACGGGGCCGCGCCGCAGGCGTAGCTGCTGACGCAACGTCGCCACCACAACCTCAATGGCTTCGGCGGTGTGAGCGCCATCCACCACGACGGGCGGATTTCGACCAACGAGTTCAAGTCGGCCGGGCCAGCGCACAGCCCCGAAGCCAGCCCGGATCGCGTCGCGCGGGATGGGCACGCCCCTGTCGCCGAGGGCTCGGCAGATCGCATACGCCAGCCCCGCGTTTCGTGCCTGGTGGGGACCCGCCAGCCCCAGAGGGAGCGCGTCCCAGGAGTGCGGATCCCGGGCAACGGTGGTCGCGCGGCCGTCGCGCCAGGAAGCGCCCGGCTCGGTTTGCAGGGATGGGGCGACACGAACATCAGCACCGGCGGTCTCGGCCACCTGGCGAATGGCGTTCAGGACTTCAGGCGACTGGTCACTGACCAGCATCGGGACGCCGGGCTTGGCAATAGCGGCTTTTTCCCTGGCGATTTCCGGCAGCGTGTCGCCCAGCAGGCGCGTGTGCTCGCGCACGATCGTAGTCACCGCCGTGACATCGGGCGTCACCACATTCGTTGCGTCAAGGCGTCCGCCCAGACCGACTTCCAGTATTGCCAGATCAACGCTTTCCACTTGGAACCACGCGAGCGCCATCGCCGTGCTGATTTCGAACGTGGTGGGCAGGCCGGACGTTTCGCCCCTGGTTCGCTCCACCGCGTCCCGCATCCGTTCGACGAGGCGCACGAATGGACTCCGGTCGATCGGCCGCCCGTCAATCTGAAAACGCTCGCGGAAACTGTGCAGGTGCGGCTGGGTGTACAGCCCGATGCGCAGGCCGGCGGCCTCGGCAGCCGACGCGACCAGGGCGCATACGCTGCCCTTACCCTTGCTCCCGGCCACGTGAACGATTCGCAGTCCGGCGTGCGGATCGCCGAGCGCGTCCAGCAGGCCGGCCGTGCGTTGCAGGCCGCGCTCGAACGGTGGGCCGCCGCCTATCCCGGCATCGCGTTCGAAGTCGGCGTAGCCGTACAGCCAGCTCAGCGCGTCGGCGTACGTCCGGGGCATCGGTCAGCTATCGAGGCGCGGCCAGCGACTCAGGCGGGAGTACCCACCCAACTCCCGCGCGGCCGACTTGCCCGGCCAACGTGCGCACGGTGGCGTTGGCGCCCGGGAGGGTCAGGTCCGCCGCGACATCCGCCAGTGGCGCCAGCACAAATCCCCGCTCAGCAAACGCGCGGTGTGGAATCTGTAGACGAGCTGTCGCGACGACGAGGCCGCCGAAGGCAATGATGTCCAGGTCGAGCTGGCGGGGTCCCAGCGTGGGACCGGGACGTCGCCCGGCGGCAAACTCCAGCGACTTGGCCAGGAAAAACAAGCGTTGCGGACCGATGCTCGCTTCTCCGCGCACCGCGGCGTTGAGAAACGGCGGCTGGGTGAGCACTCCGACGGGAGCCGTCTCATAGACACCCGAGACCTCAATATGGCGGAGAACCGGCCGCAGGCCGTCCACCGCCCTGCGAAGATGCCCCAGCCGATCGCCGACATTCGAGCCAAGCCCGATCAGCACGTCAAACATTCAAAGCATCGTACGTTGGCCGGCTGTCAGTCAGCCGAGGCATTTGGCGCTGCAACGTGCCAATTGCCCGGCGGCTGGTTAGGCTCACCGGTTTGCGAAACAACATACGATCTTGGCCGTTTCCCTGACATGGCAAACCTAAAGTGATGCGCCACGCGCGTTGCGCCGAACGCGGAATGCCGGGAGCCGGTTGCTCGCGAATGCGCGTATGACGGTCTCGGTCCCAGGCGGAATCTGGCGCGGTGGATGGACCTCGCTGGCCGCTGCGAGCCTCGCGCTGGCGCCGGTGGCGGTTCTGCTGCCGGTGGCGCTGGTCGCCACCGAGCTGTCCTGGATCCGCTTCGTGCCGCTGGCGGTGGCGGGCGTGCTGGCGTCCGTCGCTCTGGCGATGCTGCGCCTGCGGCGGTCGGGCGACCACCGCATGGAGCTTGCGCTCGCCGCCGCGGCCATGGCGGTTGGCACGGCGAGCGTGGCTGTTCAGGCGGGCCTGCTGGGCGCGGCCGCGCTTGTGGTGCTGATCGGTCCGCTCGCTGTGGCCGCCGTCCTGTGGCGCGCCCGAGGCGCGTCCGGCGCCGGCGATCAGCCGGGCGTCATCGGCCGACTTGCGTCCGGCCGTAGCCTGCCGGCCGGTCCTGCGGCCACAGTCGTGATGTGCGCCGCGGTGGTCGGCCTGGCAGTCGCTGGAAGCACGTTTGGCCTGGCGCCCATGCTGGCGCTGACGGCTCTCCTTGGTCTGCTCGTGGGAGCCCTCGTGTTACGGACGGCATTGCCGGCAATCGAGGCGCGTTCCCTGACCGCCGTCCTGTCCGCGCTGGCGATCGCGGCCGTTCCGTTTCGCGGCCTGGCCGAGATTCAGGCTGGTGGAATCGCGCTCGGACCCACCGACGTGCTGCTGGTCGGTGCGGTCGCGGTGTGGCTGACGGGGCGCGATGCCAGACGTAAGCCATCGGTGCCGGCGCTTGCCTTCGGCATGCTGGCATTTGCCGGATGGCTCGTCCTCACGGCCCTTGCCGCGGTCAATCCAGCGCTCGTCCTGAAGGAAGTCCTGAAGTGGATCCAGATTGCCGTAGCCCTCGTGATCCTGGCGGACGTCATGCGCGAGCCGTCGGCTCGGCGGCTGGTGGCCTGGACCGTTGGCGCGGCCGTTCTGGCCCAGGCGGGACTGGGGCTCGTGCAAACGGCCCTGGAGGCCGGCCCCGGCGGTTTTGTGGTGGGCGGCGTGCTGCGCGCCTTCGGCACCTTCGACCAGCCCAACCCCTACGGCGGTTACTTGGGCGTTCACGTCCCGCTGGTACTGGCCGCGGCAATCTACGCGCGCGGCTCGCGTCGACGCTGGCTGGTCTTGCTGGGAATCGTCCTTCTCATGGCCGTTGCGGCCAGCCGATCGCGCGGCGCCTGGCTCGGAATCGGCGCGAGTTCACTCGTGGTTGTCCTGGCTGCCGGGCATCGAACAAGGCCCTGGGCCCGCGCCGTGCTGGGCGCGCTCGCCGTGGGCGTGCTCGCGTTTGCCCTGGCGGCTCTGGTTGGGTTCTTCGATCGCACGTTGCCGCCGGACATCGAGCGGACCATTCAAGGGGCGCATCCGGTGGAGGATGCCGTGCGCCACAGGGCGCACGACGACTTCGCCATCGCGCAGCGAGTGGCGCACTGGGCGGCCGGCTGGCGGATGTTTCAGGACCGGCCGTTGCTCGGCGTGGGAGCCGGCAACTTTGATGATGCCTACCGAACCTACGCGCTCCACCCCTTCGACGAACCACTCGGACACGCGCACAATGTCGTTCTTAACTTCGGCGCCGAGGCTGGCCTGCCTGGCATGCTCATGTTTGCCGGGCTCAGCCTGTGGGCGTTCTGGGCCGCGGTGACCGCGGTGCGGCGCGCGCGCGGCGCGACGATCGAGTGGAGTGTCGTCGGTGCGTTGGGCGCCCTGGTTGGGTTCGCGATCCACAACCTGGTGGACAGCCTGTTTGTGAGCGGGATGGGAATCGTGTTCGCCTTGATCCTGTCGCTGGCCCTGGTTGTGCGCCCTCGCGACTTGACGTCAGAGCTTCCGCGGGCCGCGTCGTGACCGCCAACACCGGACCGGAAGCCGAAGCCGTTCCCGATCCCTCACGGACGGATCTTCGTCGCCGCTTTCTCAGTTCGCGCACGCTGATCAGCTTTGTGGTGGCCGGCGCGCTGCTGGCGCTCACCTGGATCCTGGCGGACCTACGGCTCGAGGACATCGTGTCGCGCATCCGGTCGGCCAATCCGTGGCTGATCGTTCTGGGCTACGTGGTCTTTGCGCTCACGTTTCCGATTCGCACCCTCCGGTGGCGCATTCTGCTTACCAACGCGGTGCACCGGGAAGATGTCACGCCGCACTACCGGATGCGAGATCTCGCGCAGATCCTCTACATCTCCTGGTTCGCGAATGGCGTGGTGCCGGCCAAGCTCGGCGACATCTATCGGGCGTATATGGCGCGGGCGAACTATGGAACATCGCTGACCCGCACCCTGGGGACCATCTTTTCCGAGCGCGTATTCGACGTGGGCGCGCTGATCATCATGGTCATGGCATCCGCCGCCTGGATTGCACGGTCACCCGAGACCAGCGAGGACGTGGGTCGAATCCTGGCCATCGCGGCGCTGGCGCTGGCCGTGCTGGCGTTGGGCGTCCTGTTCCTGCTGGTGTTTGGCACGCCGATCTTCGCGCGCCTACCCCAGTCGGCCGCCGCGGTCTACGAGCGCTTTCACAGCGGTGTCTTTGATAGTTGGACCTGGCGCACCGGACCATTCCTGTGGCTGGCCAGCTTCGCCATCTGGTCGATTGAAATGCTGCGATTGGCCATTGTGATGCGGGCGCTTGGCCTGGAGTTGAACCCGGCGGAGATTGTGTTCGTGGGCACCGCGGCGTCACTGCTCCTGGCGGTGCCGACGCCGGGCGGGCTGGGCGCGGTCGAGGGTGGGCTGCTGGGCCTGATGCGGCTGATTGGCGTTGGGGGCGGTGTGGCCGGGGCGGTCGCGATTGTCGACCGGGTCATCACCTATTGGTCGGTCATCCTGACCGGCGGCCTCCTGTTCGTATTCACCCGCCTCAAACGACGGTAGCCGTGCGCGTCGCGATCGACATTACGGCCGCCGCGACGCAACAGGCCGGGATCGGACGCTCCGTTCGAGAGCTCGTCAATGCGCTCGTTGTCGAGCCCGACCGTCCAGACCTCACGCTCGTCTACACCCGACGCGGACCGTCGCCGGCCGCGGACGCGCTTTCCATCCACGAACGCGTCCGCGTTCGCCGCATTCCCGTGTCTCCACGCATTGCGCTGGCAGCTCTGTTCAAGGCGCGGGCGCCGTTGCCGGCGGAGGCGCTGGCCGGACGGGCTCAGGTGTTTCACGGCCCGGACTTCACGCTCCCGCCGTTGCTTTCGGCCCACGGGGTGCTCACCGTCCACGACCTGTCGTACGTCGTCCGTCCGCAAGATGCGCACCCGCGACAGCGTCGGTTCCTGGAAAAGGCCGTGCCGAAATCCATCGATCGCGCCCGACTTGTGATCGCGGTCTCAGAGGCGACTCGGCGCGATCTCATGCAGCGCTATGGCGTACGCCCGCATCGGATACGTGTCGTGCCAAATGCGGTGCCGGATTGGTTCGGCCCGATCGCGGATGACGAGCAACTGGCCGCCGTCCGTCGGCGGCTTGGCCTGCCCGAGCGCTTCGTGCTCTCGGTCGGCACCATCCAACCGCGCAAGAACATCGCGGGCCTGGCTCGGGCCGTGGCGCTGGCGTCCGCGCGAATCGGTTCCCCGGCCGTCGAACACGTGCACGCCGGCGGCGAAGGCTGGCTCTGCGACCAGGTCTACGCGGCAATCGAGCGGGCCGGCGACCGCGTCCGCTTTATTGGTCGGGTGGACGATCAGACGCTGCGCGCCCTCTATTCGTTGGCCTCGGCTTACGCCTATCCGAGCCACGGCGAAGGGTTTGGCATCACCATCCTGGAAGCGTTCGCCTGCGGGTGTCCCGTGCTGACTTCGGATACGCCGGCCACCACGGAAGTGGCGGCCGGCGCCGCGCTGGCCCTGGATCCGGACGATCCGGGAGCACTGGCCGACGGGCTGATCACGCTTCTCACGGACGCGGCGGCACGCGAGGAACTTATCGAGCGCGGGCGGAAGCGGCGGTGGGATTTCTCCTGGCGCCAATCCGCGCGCTGCCTGTTGGACGTGTATCGCGAGGCGGCCGCGGGACCGCCCACGCCGACCCCTACCGGCGCAAACGAGGGCGGCTAGCTAGAATGCGGCGGAGCGCCCGCGTTGAATCCTGAACACATCCCAACGTACGCCATCGTAGGCGTGATCGCCTACCTGATTGGCAGCGTGCCGGCGGCGTTGCTGGCCACCGCGCTTCTCAAGCGTTCGGACCTGCGCAACACGGGCTCGGGCAACCTGGGCATCCAGAACACCTTCTTCCGAGCCGGCAAACTTCCCGCCATCATCGCGCTGCTGTGGAACCTGGCCGCCGCGATGTCGGCCGTGTTGCTGGCGCGGGCCCTGGCACCTGACGAACCGGTGGTGGAGCTCATCGCCATCACGGCCGTGACCACGGGCAGCATGTGGCAGATCTTCGTGCGGTTCCGCGGCAGCCGCGGCACGACCACCATGGGTTTCGCCCTGCTGGTGGCGCAACCGGCGATCTGCGCCGTTTGCGTGGGGGTCTGGCTGCTCGCCCTGTTGCCGCGTCGCCGCACGACGGATGCAACGCCAACGGTTCACGCCCTGCTGCCAGCCATCCTTGGTCTCTATGCCCTGTTCGGCCACCCGGACCTCTGGTGGATCTACGCGATCTGGGGCGCCGTGCTGGGCGCGCTGCTGGAATTGAAGCGCCGAACCAGCCCGGACGATGCCATGGCGCTTGGCCTGTATCGGCGCTTCGGCGTCAACGTGCACGAGTAGTCGGACGAGGCCCGCGCGCTGCAGGTCGCGTTCAACGCCTACTTCCGGCGCTATCCCGAGACGGGGTCTGGCCAATATCTGCATGCGCTTACGCGCGCCCTACGGGCCGGGTATCCCGACCTCCTGATCGAGGAGCACGCACCGCCGCAGTCCCTTGGCGGTCCGGTGGGAAAGGTCGTTTGGGAGCAGGCCCTCTGGCCCGGGCGGGCCCGCGGTGCGCTGGGGCACGTGCCGTACCTGGCCCCTCCCGTCCTTAGGCCGAGGACGGTGGTGACGGTCCACGACCTGATTCCGCTGGCGCTGCCGGCGTATGGCGCGGGCAAGGGCCAGGCCCTCTACTTCTGGTTGGTTCGCGCCGGCCTGCGACAGGCCCGGACCATCATTGCCGACTCCGACTGGACGCGAAGCGACCTCGCGAAACTGGCCGGCGTGCCGTCGAATCGCGTGCATGTCGTGCCGCTGGGCGTCGACGAACGCTTCTGTCCCGGCGACGCGGCGGCCCGCGCCGACGCCCGTCAGCGGCTGGGTTTGCCTGAGCGATTCGGGCTCTTCCTCAGCACGCGGGATATGCGGAAAAACCTGGGCGTTGTCCTGGCGGCCTGGCCCGACGTATGGCGAGCGTGCCGACTGCCCTTGGTAATCGCCGGACGCGCGCCCCGCCAGGGCAGCCGCGTTTACGTGGATTGGTTCCGCAATGTCGACGCGAGCTCCGAGTCGTGGTTGCACGTGATAGGTCCGGTCGACGAACGCGCCAAGCCTGAGTTGTATCGGGCGGCCGAAGTGTTCGTATTCCCCTCGCGTTACGAGGGCTTCGGCCTCGACCCGCTCGAGGCGATGGCCAGCGGGGTGCCGGTGCTGGCCGCCAACGCAACCTCGTTGCCGGAAGTGGTCGGAGACGCCGGACAGCTACTTCCAACCGACGATCCCGCAGCCTGGGCCGAAGCCGTCCGCGCAATCGCCACCGATCCGGCGCTGGCCAACGACATGCGTGAGCGTGGCCTTGAACGCGCCTCAACCTTTAGCTGGGCGCGCACCGCCGAACGCACGCACACGGTCTACCGACAGGTAGCCGCATGAGAGTGCTGCTTGCGTCCAAGGCGCTGGTCGTCGGCGCCCATCACGACAAGCTGCGCGCGCTCGGCGCCAACCCCGATCTTGACCTAATGGCCGTCGCGCCCAATCGCTGGGTGGAGCAGGGGCGGGCCCAGGTTGCGGAGCGTCCGTCTCCGCTTGGGTACGAGATTGTCTACACCCCGTTGGCTCTCAACGGGCGCTACCACCTCTTCTGGTTCCGCCGGCTGCGCCAGATCATGCGCCGCTTCCGCCCCGACGTGCTGCACATCGATGAAGAGCCGTACAACCTGGCGACGGCCATTGCCTGCCGCGATGCCGTGCGATACGGCGTCCGTCCGGTGTTCTTTGCCTGGCAAAACCTCTACCGCCGCTATCCGCCCCCGTTTCGCTGGCTCGAACGCTACGTGCTGGAGCGCGCGGACGGAATCGTCGGCAGCGAGGCCGCGGGCGACGTGCTCCGTCGAAAGGGGCATACACGGCACATCGAGGTCATCCCGCAGTTCGGTGTGGATCCCCAGGTCTTTGCGCCGCGCCCACAGCCGCGAGAGCCGGGACGATTCGTCGTGGGCTACGCGGGACGGCTGATAGCGGCCAAGGGCGTGGACGTTCTAATCCGCGCCGTTGGTTCGATCGGCGGTGATGTGACGCTGCGCCTTGCCGGAACGGGACCGGCGGAGCCC
The DNA here is from genome assembly GCA_028874315.1 of Chloroflexota bacterium. GTDB lineage: Bacteria > Chloroflexota > UBA11872 > UBA11872 > UBA11872 > UBA11872. The sequence goes on along the minus strand of JAPPKM010000109.1, from coordinate 37,575 downwards.
GACCTGCGGCGTATGTCTGGCGCCATGCCGGGCGTCGTGTTTGAGGGCGCGATTCCCAGCGCTGATATGCCGAGTTTCTTCAACGGGCTGGACGTGTTTGTGCTGCCGACCGTGGGCCGGCGTGGATGGACGGAGCAATTTGGCCGCGCGGCGGTGGAAGCGATGGCCTGCGGCGTGCCGACGGTTGTGGCGAACACGGGCGAGCTTCCGCAGGTCGTGGACGAGGCCGGCGCTATCGTTCCGACCGGCGACGCGCACGCCCTGGCCGAGGTGTTGAAGCAACTGCGCGGCGACACGACGCGCCGTGAGCGTCTGGCCGTGGCGGGCCGGGCCCACGTACTGGAGCGCTACACGACGGAGGCCGTAGCCGACGCCACAGCCGCCTTCTACCGGTTGATCGCCGACGGCGCGAGGTAAGTCGCTTAGCCGCTGACGACGTCGCCCTCGACCGGGTCGGCGCGGATGCCCTGGGCCTCCACCCACTCAATGGCGGCCTCGATCTCGGAGCGCTCGCCCTCCAGCATCAGTTGCACCCAGCCGATTCCCGCATCGATGTCGGCCCGGCGCACGTTGAACTTCAGGTGAAAGCGTCGGGCCAGCTCGTAGAGGATGGGTTCCTGGATTCGGTCTGATGGATAGGTCAACTGGATGCGAATCCTCGCCGGTTCGTGCTCGACAACCCGTCCCGTCGTGCCATGCACCGCGTCGTCGACTGCTACAGGTGTGCCGCGTTCGGCCGACGCCCGCAGGGCGTCCAGCACTTTCAGCGTGCGGACCGCATCGTGCCCGTCAACGCTCGGCGGTCGACCCAGGCGCACGGCGGCGGCGAACTCCGCCATCTCGGCGTCGTACATCGGCTGGAACAGGTCCGACTGAACGAACTCGACGGTTGGGAGCCGGTACTCGTGTGCGTTGGCGCTTTCAATGTCGATTTGGCCGCTCTTCCAGTCCGACCTGATCCGTCCCCGGTCGCCGGTGACTTCGAGATGGTCATACGCGACGCCGGCGGCCTGGCTCAGGCTGATGGTGGCGCTGACGCCGTCGGCGAACTCGATAACGCCGGAGATTGACTCATCGCTACCCGTGTCGTCCCGGAACGTGATGTGGGCGTAGGCGCGAACGACCGGTTGACGGTGTAGCCAGAGCAACTGGTCAACCAGGTGAGATCCAAGAAACAGCAGCTGCCCCCCGCCGCGGGCGGGATCGGCCAGCCAGCCCGGGAGCGGCGGGCTGCCCTTGGCGGCCGCCAGGGTGCGAATGTTGCCGACCACGCCGCGCCGGACCAGGTCGCGCGCGCGGGTGCGCACTTCGTTGAAGCGCAGGCAATAGGCGGGCATGAAGGTCAGCCCGCGGGTGTGAGCGGCCTCGACGACTCCGGCCACTTCGGTCGCATTCAGCCCGGCCGGCTTCTCAACCAGCACGTGCAGACCGGCTTCAATACAGGCGTGCGTGATGGGCGCCAGGTCGTCGTGGGGCACGGCGATCACCGCCGCGTCGGCATAGTCGCCAGCCGTCAGCGCCTCGACGCTGGTCAGGACTTCGGCCACGGTATGCGCGGCCTTGCGAGCGGCCGCGGCGTCGACGTCGACACACGCGCTCAAGGCGACGCCGTCGGTGGACCAGACGGCCGACGCCAGGCGCGTGCCGCCGTGGTCCCCACAGCCGATCAGCGCAATCCGAAGGTCAGTCGTCATGAGGAGTAGGTGCGCCGGCGCGACGTCGCCGCATTCTAGGCGACGCTAGAAGTCGCGACGTTCGAAGCTGCGCACGGCGAAGCCAAGGGCAATCGCCAGGTGCAGCGCCGCGACCAGCAGCATCCAGCCGGACGGCGGGTTGCTGGCGCCGAAGGGGCCCGCGCTCAACTCGCCGGCGAATCCGCCGGCTGCCAGCTGTGCGCTGGCCATGTCCCAGATGGCGCGGGTGGGAACCAGGACGCTGCTAAAGACGCCGATGTTGAACATCACGGCGCTTTCCAGCACGTCGCCGATCTGTTCGATCACACCACCGATCAGCGCCGTCGCATACAACGTGAAGACAATCACGCCGTTGGGCAGCGGGCTCAGACGCGAACTTCCCGCCAGCGCCAGTCCGATCAGCAGCATCGAGGCCAGCAGCATCAGGAACGGACCGGACCAGCTGGCGCCCACGACCTCTCCGGTGATTACCGCCACGATCAGGATCATCAGGCTCGCCGATACGCCAATAAAGACCGCGAGCATCAGCGTGAAGCCAACAAACTTCCCTAAGACGATTTCGCTGCGACGGACCGGCCGGGCGGCCACGGCGTGCAATGTGCCCTGGTCCAACTCGCCGGAAAGCGCGCCGACGGACAGAAAGACGGCCAGCACCGAGGCGATGAAATTCAGGCTCCATAAGCCGCCGACCAGCATGAGGTTCACGACGCCTTCGGTCAGTCCCGGCGGGCCGCCCGGGGTGTTCTGCAGGTCGCGGTAGCCGAACCATACGCCGACGCCGTAGAGCACCAGGTAGCCAAACGTCAGTAGGGCCGCCGCCAGTACCACGCGGCGCCGTAGCGCTTCCCGCAGCGTGAAGAATGCGATCAGGTGCGCGCTCATACGTCGCCCCGTTCGGCGACGCGGACGAAGAGATCTTCCAGCGAGTCGCCGACTTGTCGAACGTCGTAGACCGATACGCCGGCCTCGACGATGCGTTGCACGAGGATTGCGGTCTCTTCGTCGTTGGCAACACGCACGCGCAGGCGTCCGTTGAGTGCGCGGACCTCGGCGTCGCCAAGGGCCTGGCGGGCGGCGGCCTCGGCGCCCTCACCGGCGCGGATCTCGATTTCCTGTGCGCTTAGAAGTTCGTCCAGCTTGCCCTCGGCGACGATCGCGCCATGATCGATGATGGCCACGCGGTCGCAGACCTGTTCCACTTCGGAGAGCAGGTGGGAGTTCAGGAACACCGTGACGCCCTGCTCGCCAAGCTCGCGGATGCGGTCCCTGACGTCGCGGCGCCCGATGGGATCCAGGGCCGACGTCGGCTCGTCCAGGATCACCAGTCGTGGGGCGCCCACCAGGGACTGTGCGAGGCCGACGCGCTGCATCATCCCTTTCGAAAACGTGGACAGCCGGTCGTCTGCCCGATCCTTCAGCCCCACGAGTTCCAGCAGTTCGCGCACGCGGTCGGCGCGAAGGTCGGCGTCCACGCGGGCCAGCCGCGCGTGAAAGTGCAGCAGTTCGGACGCCGTCAGCCAATCGTGGAATCGGAAGGTCTCCGGCAGGTACCCAACGTCGACCCGCGCCTTGAGACTGCCGGCCGGCTGACCCAGGACTTCGATCTGACCGGCCGTCGGATAGGTGAGGCCCAGGATCATCTTGACGATCGTGCTCTTGCCGGCCCCGTTCGGTCCCAGGAAACCGAAGATCTCGCCGTGGGCAACCGATAGCGTGACGTCGTCAACCGCCAGCGTGCTGGCATAGCGCTTGCTGACGCCGGCCAGGCCGATCGCTATTGGGTCGCTCAACGATCATCCTTCGCGGTCTCGGCGAGACGCAGAAGGTCCTCCGCCGGCAGGGGCCCCGTCAGGACGAATTGAGACCGATCGCGCGTCCAGGTGACCATCCGGTCACCGGTTGGCGACTCGGTGATCGCCGGAATCGCTAAATCGGACTCGGAGTCGACGTCCAGGCCCAGCGCAAGCTTGACCAACGGGAGGTCCAATACGTCGAGTTGTTGGCTCAGAATCGGCGGCACAAGGGCTTGTGCCAGCAACTCGGCGAGCAGTTCCAGATCTCGAGGCGGCAGCCCGCTGACCAGCGGGGCTTCGATCTGGAAGAGGGTGAGCGGATCATCGTCGTTCTCAGCCCGCCAGGTGCTCACCACCAGCGCGCCGCCGGCAACGGTCACTTCATCCGGCTCCAGGCGTCGCGCGAGCCGTCGCGAAGGGAACCCGGGCGCCAGTAATTCAGCCAGGTCGGCGGTATCCAGCGTCAGCGTTACCGACCCGAAGGTCGTGACGCTGTGCGTGGGCTTGCTGGCGAATGCGGTGGGCGGATCGAGGCCGACGACGTCGAATGGAAGGTCCCCAATGTCCGCCGTCGTCGCCTCCTGGATAGTGCTGGTGGGTTCCACGCTCAGCAGCTCCACAACCTCGGCCAGCGTCGGCGCTGGCGTTGGGGACGTCGTCCGGGCTGATGCGTCGGTGGCACCGGCGTCAGCCTGAATCTCAATCGGCGTCACCCGCAGCCAGCCCAACACCGTGTGCGTGAAATCTCGCGCCGGCGCGAGAGTGATGAGCAGGACTACCGCCAACGAGATTGACCCGACGCTGGCCCAGAGGACGCGAGAGCGAACGACGTCTCTCACGCCGTTGGATCCGCGCCCGAACGTGCGCCGCGAACGGTCAGCAACAAGCCCAGGAACAGCATCAGCAGCCCAAGGCTGCGAATGGAAAGTGCAGTCATCGATATATCGAAGATACTCCCGAAAAGCCCGCCGTAGGCGTCCAACGGCAGCGAGGCCAGGGCCAACCCGGTCCCGCTGGTCAGCGCGGTCCATCGACTGGCGCCGGGCGGCCAGTAGAACGCGACGCTCAGTCCAACGAGCGGAAGCAACCACGCGAGGTAGTGCGGCCAGGTGACCCCGCCGACCACGAGGGCGGCCACGACGGCCAGGCTGAACTCGAGCACGAACGCGCGTCCTCTTCGCGCCTGGCGCCCCAGCGCCCGGGCTGTGACGGCCAGCACGGCGAGCACCGCGATGACAATGAGCAGCCTGGCCAGGGGGATGTCCGGCTGCAGATCCAGGATGCCCCTGGCGAGTTCCGGGCCCATAAAGACGCGCAAGAGGAGCCCTGGCAGCGAGAGATTGTTGAACAGAGCGCTGCCCGCCAGCAGATCCGGCAGGCGGACCGTCAGGTAGTACTGCCAGGTCTCCAGACCGGCCAGGCCGAAGCTGAGCGCGCCGACCACCACGACTGTCGCTGCCAGCCCGCCGAGTGCTCGCCAGCGGCCACGCCAGAGCAGGTAGAGGGCAAGAAGGCCGGGAGCTATTTTGAGAACTGCCGCAAGCCCAATGCAGGCGCCGGCCCAGGGATCGTCTCCGTTACGCAGTCGATAGGCGGCGGCCGCCAGTACCAGGCCGATGACCAGGTCGACCTGCCCCAGCCGGAACGCGAGCAAGAACGGGTCCAGCAGAGCCACGACGCCCAGCACAAGTCCCAGCCAGACAGCCGCAGGCATTGCCGGCCGAACCAGTCGCCAGGTCAGCGCCGCGGTGGCCAGCAGCGCGAGGTGGTTCACGGCCAGGAAAACCAGCCGCGCGGCCGCCAGTGGCATGGTCGTATACGGCGCGAAGTAGAGCATGGCCGTTGGCGGATTGGTCACCATGGCCCAGAGACGCGTACCCACGTAGGGAATGGCCTCTCGGCCCGCCACCTGCAAGGCGACCGCATTGTCATACGGATTCAGGCCGTCGCGCAGTGCCAGCGCGCCGATGTAGTTGACGCGCAGGTCCGACGGAACCTCAATGGCGAGCACGTCCAGCAAGGCCAGCCGCAGGTAAGCCAACACGCCGACGGCCGCCACGATCACCAGGCCGCGGCCTGGCAGCGCGTGCGCCCCCCGGTCCTGCCGCGGCATCGACGCATTTGGGGACCGAGGCACGGTGGTTGGCGTGCGAGCCGCCAGCCACGGCCAGCTCACCCACAGCAGCGTCAGCGCCACGAACTTGACGGCCAGCCACTCGGTCACCGAGGGCCGTGCGAACAGCTCCGGCGTCACCAGCCCGACCGTCAGCAGATGGTTGGTCGGCTCGTGCAGGTAGTGAAAGGCGGCAATGATCCAGCCGTCAAGCGTAGCCAGGAGCGGCAAGCCGGCTCCGACCCAGCAGGTTTGGTTTCCTGTCAGTAGCCGGATCCGCCAGGCTCCGACCCACAGAAGCAGGGCCCCGATCAGGCTACCCAGCGCCGTCGCTGCCCACGCTCCGCTCGGCGACGTGAGGTCGGCGCGGCCGATCGAGGCGCCGGCGATGGCCAGGGCCATGCCGACCAGACTCACCCACCCCAGCACGCCGAGCGCCGCGCGCGGGCTTGAGATGGTGGCAGGCAACCTACGCACCAGCGGAACTCGTCGCTGGGGCAGGCCCGGCGGGGCTCGAACGGCCCCCACGCCAGAGCCGGCGCGCAAACACCGCACCCAGCGCCAGAATGGCCAGCGTCCGCGCCACCACCAGGAGCCAGAGCACCCACGGGTGCTCCGACCAGAGCACGAAGTAGGCGGGGTATTCCAGCAGCGCCAGGACTGACAGGCCGGTGGCAATCAGGAAACCGCGCCCACCGGGATAGGCCAGCAACGCAAAGGGCAGCAACCAGACCATGAACTGTGGAGACCACCCCCGCAGATACAGAGCGAAAGCCGCCAGCGCCAGGCCAGTTGACCACACCACTGACGCCGGCGTCGGCGGCGACCGCCGCAGCGCCAGCACTGTATAGAGCGCTGCAACCGCGGCGGCCGTGCCCCACCAGGCCGCGGCGGGCAGATCCGGGGTGTAGTTGAACTCGAGAGCCGTGTCCGGTGACTGGCGGTAGCGGTGGATCCACCCGAAGCCGAAGTAGCCGTCGGCCAGCGCCCAGACCGTTTCCCAGCCCGGTCGCAGCAGCATGTTCTGGATCGAGGCTACGAAGAACTCACGCCCAATCACCGCCAGCGGCGCCAGCGCGCCAATCACCGCGGCGGCCGCGAGGCCCAGATAGCGCGTCCGCGCCGTCCATGACTGTCCCGCGAGCAGCGCGGGCAGCACCGCCGCGGGAAACAGCTTGGTGAGCACACCCAATGCGATGGCCAGGGACGCTGTGTGCCGACGCTCCGCAATGACCAGATGTACGCCAAGCAGCGTGAAGAAGACGGCAATCGATTCGAAATGCCGGTTGGCGATGTAGATCGGATAAAAGAGCGCCGCATAGGCTGCGGCCGCTACGAGCCCGCGCGGCTCGTCCCACACGCGCACCGCGATGGCGTGGATCAGCCAGAGGATGCCCGCCTCGAATCCGACCATCATCAGGCTGAACAGCACCTGGAATGCCGCCTCGTCACCGCCCAGTGGCACGCTCAAGAGCTTCAGCCCCGATGCGGTCCACGGGAACACCGGCGGGTACTCCACCCAGTAGTCCAGGTATGGCTGCAGGCCTTGCAGCGCCAGGCGGGCTCGCTGCTCGTAGGCCCCCACGTCACTGCCGCGCTCGAAGAGCCCGATGGGCCGCCACAGCAGGGCCAGTCCCAGCCGCAGCGCCACGAACTGCACAAAGATCAGCCCAAACGTCAGCCGCGCGAATCTGCTGCCCGCCAGACCCGAAATGGCGTCGCGCACGACTCGAATCGGCGAGAGCCGCAGGCCATCCAGGCTGAGGGGCAGCCACAAGACTTGGCCTGCGACCCAGACGCCGATAGGAACCGCCCACAGCCAGCGCAGGTCATCGGTCTGCAGCAGGCGATGGTTCACGGCGTCGGACACGAACGCCATGACCACCAGCGTCACCGGCGCCAGCAGCGGCCAGTGGGTCAGCACCTGCCCTGCCAACACGTCGTCAACCCGACGCCGCGCCACAAACGCCACCAGCAACACGCTGGCCAGGCTCCACCCGGCGGTGGCTGCAACCGTGACAGCGAAGGTGAGCGCCCAGGCAGCGCTGATTCCTCCCAGCGTCGTTCGCCCCTCACGCATCAGCGCGACAAACAGGGCCAACCCAACAATCAGCGCCAACGTGACGGCCAGCGCCCCGATCCCGCGCCAGCGCAGGGCCGGATAGCCCGGACCCTCTGAGGCTGTCACGTCCTCCGCGGCTTTGCTTGCCGCTGGCGGCCCGGGCGTCACCCGTCGGCGCTCAGGCCGGCGCGATACCGGTCAGCAGCGTGCTCGCGAACGCATCCGTCAACGGAACGCCCAGTGCCATCAGATCGGCATAAGCGCCGCGGTAGTCGTACGCAACGCGTCGCAGTTCAGCCGACCAGCGGCCGCCGGCGTCGTCAAGCACGGCATAGGTCGCCAGGCCCGGTTGTCCGTCGTGCGAGCGCCCCACGGCGCCGCAGTTCACGGCCAGCACGCGGCCGGCGTGGCGAATCATGGCCGTGTGCGTGTGCCCGCTGACGACGGCCGCGGCTTCGGTGGGACCGATCACTTGAGCCACGGTTTCCTCATCGTCGTGTCGGCTCCAGCCGGTTTCGTCGTCCCCCGGCGAGCCGTGAACCACCAGCAGCGTGCCGGCTGGCGACTCGATGCGCACCTGCCGGGGCATTGCACCCATTTCCCGGACCAGCGCCGGTCCCAGCCGCGCAGCAGCCCAGGCGACGTTCGTCGGCATGTGCCCGGGCGGAGTGTTCGTGGATTTGCCAATCGCCGCGAACCTGGGGCCAAGGGTGGCGATGTAGCGGTCCGTATTCCCCTGCACCAGCCGCCAGCCCAGGTCCAGCACCCGTTCCCAGCACTCGCGCGGCCTTGAGCCGAACAACGCCGCGTCGCCCCCAAACACCACCTCATCCACGCCTACCCGCCGCAGGTCGGCCAGCACCGCGAACATCGCGTGGCGGTTGCCGTGAATATCAGTGACGACTGCGATTCGCATCCTGCTCGCCAGCGTGCCCTACCGGACACGACTCTTCCAGTAGACACCGGCCGTCGCCCAAGTCTTGCTTGCGGCGTAGCTCTCCTTCTGTGGGGACGACTTGAGCTTTCGCGCAGGTGGTACGGTGGCTATGCACGGCGGAGTTGCAGGGTCGCATCCGGGCGTGGCCGTGGGGAAGGAGTGCCCCCATGGCGACCATGCCGATCGAAGATCGTATTGCCCGCCTAGAGGCGAACTACGCGCACCTGGCGACCAAAGCCGACCTGCAGGAACTGAAGGCCTCCCTCACGCGTTGGTCCGCCGGTTTGCTGATTGCGTGCCTCGTCTCGGCGCTCAGCGCGGCGGGTGCGGCCATCGTCACCCTGATCGTTCAACTCGCCAACTAGCCCGGACAGCTAGGCCTCGTCGCCCGGGTAGCACAGCCGGTCGTCATGTGCTCGGATCCTGCTCGCCTACGACGTTCGACGAATCTCGTGCGGGCTCTGGTAGCTTGAAAGCCGAGCGCCGCTGACCCGACGACGAGTGCTATTCCACGCGGCGAACTGGCAAGAACGTGGACCTGACCGGACCTTCGTTTGTAGTCGCCGCGATCATCGTGGCCATCGCATTGCTGGCGGTCGTTGCCGGCTGGGTCATCTTCGGGGCCGCATTCGTCCTGGCCGTAAACGCCGCGCGTCATTTGCTGAGAGGCGTGTTTCACTGGGTCCACTATCTGATTGGCGGACGCGCCTCGGAGCTTCCCGACGCGCGTCCCTCCGCCGCGCAGCCCGCAGTCAGCCGCGCGCCGCCGGTGCGCCGCGACCCGGCCGTGCGAGCCCAGGCCGCGCAGGCCATGGCGCAGAGGCAGCGGCGGAGTCGCCGGATGTTCGGCGTGCTTGTGCTGGCCGTAGCGCTGGTCGGCCTGGCAGCCCTGGGCTACAACCTCTGGCTCAATATCCTCGCGGAACGGCGCGAGATTCGCGTCGTACATAGCATCTCGGAGGGAACCGAACACCTGCCTGAGTTCCTCACCACCCAGATGACCCTGGTAGCGGACGAACCGGGCAACGCAGGCCTGGAGTGCACGGTAAAGCTGAGGTGGACTGAATCAGGCTCCAGCCGGACGCAAAGCCGCGTCGTCCACAGCCCTGACCGTCTCAGCATTCGGGACGTCGCATTCAGTGACGGCATCCGCGAGAGTCCGCACTACAACCAGTTCCCGGTAACCCTGTCCACGAAGGGTTGCAGTCCCTGGCGCGTGGAGATGCCCGGCTGACCGAGCTCGTCCCACATGCGAGTCGTGAACGCGCCGTAGCTCAGTCTCCGAGCACCCTTGGCTAGACTGCCCCATGCCTGCACCCGCGCCCCCAATGCACCTGGTTCGGCAGGCCTTCGCCACCGCCGAACTGGACGACCTTGAAGGTCACCTGACCACTGGCCTGCGCCGACAACTCGACCAGGCCGCCTTGCCGCCGGGCGCCGCCGTGGCCATCGCCGTGGGCTCGCGCGGCGTCTCGCCGGTCGTCGAGGTCGTCCGAACGCTCGCGCGAGGGTTGCGCGAAGCGGGATTGCAACCGTTCGTCGTCCCTGCCATGGGCAGCCACGGCGGCGGCACAGCCGAGGGCCAGGAGTCCGTTCTGGCCGACTACGGAGTCCACGAGCAGAATGTCGGCGCGCCGGTTCGCGCCACCATGAACACGGTCGAACTAGGCAGGACTGCTGCGGGAATCACCGTCCACCTGGACGCCGAGGCCGCGGGCGCCGACGGCGTGATCGTGATTGGCCGGGTCAAGCCGCACACCGGATTCCGCGGACCGATCGAAAGCGGTCTTTGCAAAATGAGTGTCATCGGGCTTGGCAATCGTCGCGGCGCCGAATCGCTGCACGCGCACCCGCTGGCCACGGGCATTCCTGAGGCGGCGGCTCTGACCGTGGCTTCCGGCCACCTGCTCTGCGGCGTGGCCCTGGTCGAGAACGCCTTTGACCGGCCGGCCCGGGCCGAGGTTGTGGCGCCTGAGGCCTTTCACGCGACCGACGAGGCGCTTCTCAAGATCGCCCACAATCTCATGCCCCGTCTGCCCCTCGACAAGCTCGACGGCCTGCTCATCGACCGCATGGGAAAGAACATCTCAGGATCGGGCATGGATCCAAACGTCGTCGGCATGTGGCGCCGGCTGAACGAGCTTGACCGCACGCCCGACTACGGCTGGCTGGCCGTGCTGGGCCTGACGCCTGAGTCGCACGGCAACGCCGTCGGGATCGGCCTGGCGGATCTCTGCAGCCGCAAGCTGGCCGACGCCATCGATTACGACGCCCTGGCCATGAACACCCTGACGGCCATGGCGCTGCACGCGGCCAAAGTGCCGCTGACCCTGCCCACCGACCGCGCCTGCTACGACACGGTCCTGCAGTTGGCCGCACGCTCGACCGACCGACCACTCCGCATCGGACGGATCCGCAACACGCTCGATCTGGAGACCTTCTGGGTCAGCGAAAGCGTGCTCGACGACCTGCCCGGAAGCTGCGAGGTCATCGACTCGGCCAGCCCGTTCGGCTTTGATGCCGACGACGCCATCCTCGAGACCGGCGCGTTTGAAGCGCCCGCCTGACCGACTGCGGACACCCCGACGACCGGCTCGCGCATGAGCATTGGCGGGCGGCGCTCGGTCGTACCGCGCTCCATGCCGTTCTATTTCACGGTCGGCCTGCTGCTGGCGATGCCTGGTCCGTCGCTCGAGGCGGTGCGCGCCGACTTCAACCTCACCTACCTGCTGGTGGTCCTGACCTTGATCGTTCCTTCAATCTCATACGCCAGCGGAACCATCATGGGCGGGCTGGTGGCGGATCGGCTTGGGCGACGTTTCACGCTCACCACGGGGGTGACCCTCCTCGTCATCGGCTTGCTGACATCCGGCGTTTCGCCGGCGCTGGGGGTACTGCTGATCGGAACCTGCCTGAACGGCTTTGGCTTCGGGCTAACGGAGGCCCCGCTCACCGCAACCATTTCGGATGTTGCCGGCGACGCAACCGGCCGCGCCATGACGATCTCGCAGATGCCGTTTGGTTTCGGCGCGCTCACCGCGCCGCCGTTGGTCGGCGCGCTGCTGCAGACGCCGATCGGGTGGCGCGGCGGCTACCTGGCCGCGGCCCTGCTGGTCATGCTGGCGGCGGTCGTGCTGCTGTCCGCGCGCATTCCGGCCACGACCGCGCGTCGCGCCGTTGGTGATTCTCTCGGCTCCGCCGTGATGCGTCCCGTGCCAATCCTCCTCGGCATGGTCATCATCGGCTACTTCAGCATGCAGCTTGGGCTCGGCGGGTTCCTGGCCGCGTACCTGGAGGCCGATCACGGCTTCTCGCGCCCGGCCGCGGCCACCCTGGTCGCGGCCTTCTGGCTCGGGATTTCGCTCGGGCGGATCATCGGGGCGTGGCTGGCGCTCCGAGTCCAGGCCTACGATTTGGCCCTTGGCAGTGCGGGCCTTTCGCTGATCTGCGCGATCGTCGTGGCCGCTGTTCCGCAGCCGGCGGCAATCCTGGCCGCCGCGGTGCTGGCCGGTCTGGTGGCCGGACCGGCATTTACCACCGTGGTAGGGCTTGGGGTGCGCTATCGACCGTCGGCGGCCGGCATGATCGCCGGGTTCATGCTCGCCATGGGCGGCATGGATTCGCGGGGCTCTCGCTGCTGGCTGGCGCCGTTGCGGACGCGCTGTCCGTGCGTGCGGCGGTGGCGCTCATGCCGGTCACGCTTGGCGTTGCCTTTTGCCTTCTGCTGCTCGCGCGCCGGTTGCACACGGCCGAGTTGCGAAGTTGACGGTGACCAGGTCGTTGGACGTTGGGCACGAATCATGATCCTGGCGGCCAGCATGTGGTTCTATGCCGCCGGTGGCGCCGCCATTAGCGTCTTCGGACCGTCGGTCGAATCGATAGTTGAGGACTTCGGTCTTACCTACAGCCAGATCAGCCTGATCATCAGCATCATTTCCTTCGGATTCATCGCCGGATCGCTGGCTGGCGGTGCGGCGAGCGACCGGTGGGGACGTCGCGCGGTCCTGGTCCCCTCGGCGGCCGGAGCCGCGCTGTCCATGTCCTGGTTCGCGGCCAGCCCCACGTTCGGCTCGCTGCTGGCGGCCGGCTTCCTTATCGGGGCAACCTTCGGACCCGGCCTGGCGGCGGCAACGGCGCTGATCGCGGACCTTGCACGGGAACGCAGCACCCGGGCGCTCAACCTCTTCAACACCGCGTTCGCGCTCGGAGCAATCGTGGCCCCTGCGCTCGTGGCAGTCTGCCTGGCGGCATTCACGAGCTGGCGCGTCGCCTATGTGGTTGTGGCCGTTTGGTTCGCGTCCAGTTCGCTCTTCTTTATTCGCTTGCCCTACCCGCCCCGAGGCAGTGCGGTCCCACCCTTTCGCAGCATGGTCCGGGGGCTTACCTCGCCCGTGTCTGTCCTCCTGGGACTGGTGCTGATGCTGTACGTCGGCGTCGAGATCGCATTCGGAGACTTTGGCGCGGCCTTTATGGAACGCACGCAGGGAATCCCGCGAGCGGCGGCGGCGGCATCGGTCACTGCCTTCTGGACCGGCGTCCTGCTCGGTCGACTGATTGTCTACCGCCTCGCCGGCAGCTGGCGTGCGTCCAACATTGTTCGCTGGTCGCTCGTGCTCGCGCTGGGTATGTCGGGACTGGCGGCGCTGGCGGATTCGGCGCCGCTGGCCGTCCTGGGCTTTGCCCTGACGGGCGCGACCGTCGGGGGTGTCTTTCCCACGGCGCTGGGCATTGGCCTGCGCGTGAGGCCCGAGATCGCCGGCTCCCTCGCCGGCGGACTGGCGGCGATGGCCAGCGTGGGCGGCGTGCTGCTGGCGCCCCTGATCGGCGCCGCGTCGGACGCCGCCGGACCTCGAGGTGGCATGCTGCTCGCGCCGGCCTTCATCCTTGTGGCCATGGTGCTGTTCGAAGTCGTCCAGGCGCTGCAGCGTAGGGACGCGCGCGACCCGGCCGGGCACGCGCCGCCGCCGGTCAAGGGACCAATGGATGCCTGATCCGTCCGCACCCGTTGGCGCTATCGACCTTGGCGGAACCAGCGTGCGCGCGGCCGTCGTTGACGTGAACGGCGGTCTTGCGGGCTTTGTGGCCGGCGCGACCGAAGCGTCCCAGGGGCCGGACGCGGTGATCGACCGCATCGTTGCCGTGTTGCGAAACTCGCTGACCCGCGCGGCCGTCGACATCTCGGAGCTCATCGCCGTCGGGATCGGCGCCCCCGGGCCGCTCGACTGGGACACCGGCGTCATTCACGAGGCCCCGAACCTGCCGGGCTGGAATGACGTCCCGTTGGCGGCGCGTATCGGCGCTGCCGTTGGCCTTCCGACATTCCTGGAGAACGACGCCAACGCCGCGGCGCTGGCCGAGCGTCAGTACGGCGTTGGCAGGGGCGCGCTCAACATGCTCTACATCACCGTCAGCACAGGCGTCGGTGGCGGCCTGATATTGGACGGTGAGCTCTGGCACGGCGCCTACGGCAGCGCCGGCGAGTTCGGTCACATGACCGTCGACTTCGACGGCCCGCTCTGCGACTGCGGCAACCGCGGCTGCATCGAGGTCCTCGCCGCCGGTCCCGACATAGCCGCCTGGGTCGTGGACCAGATCGCCGCGGGCCGCTCCAGCAGTCTCAGCGGCCAAAGCGACCTCTCCGGCCGTGACGTGGTCGAAGCCGCGCAAGCGGGCGACGCGCTCGCCGTCAGCGCCCTGGAGCGGGCGGGCCGCGCCGTCGGCTTTGGCGTTATCAACGTCGCCCACCTCGTCAACCTGGACACGGTGGTCATCGGCGGCGGCATCGCCAATGCCGGCGATCTCCTGTTCGATCCGCTCAGGGCGACCGTCCGCGAGCATCTCCTGGAGAGCACCGCGCCCAATCTGCGGATCGAGCCCTGGTCGCTCGGCGAAGACGTGGGCCTACTTGGGGCGGCTGCCGCTGCCCGCTCGCGCCTCGTCGCTGGCTCGTAGGGGGCTGCCCCAGGCCGGCAGATAGTCCGACGCCGGGTTGTCCGTGATCCGCTGGAGGTCCGTTCCGTCGAGCCGCACGGTGTAGATCTCCCAGTTCGCGTCCCGATAGCTCGCAAAGGCGATCTTCGCGCCATCGGGCGAAAACACCGGGTTCCAGTCCGGCGCCGGATGCGTTGTGAGGCGCACCTCGTTTGAGCCGTCCGCGTCGGCGATGAAGACATCAAACGCCTCGCCAACCCACCGGGCGAACGTAATGCGTGAACCATCCGGCGAGAACGACGGGTCGCGTCCGCTGCTAATAACCTCGCGGGTGCCCAGCGGATCGTCGAGGTTCACCGTGACGATGTCCGACCCGCTGGTAAAGATGATCTGGGAGCCGTCGGGCGACCACGCCGGATAGCAAAGAAACCCGGCCTGATCGCCGATGATTCGCTGATCGGAACCGTCCGCCAGCATGGTGTAGATCTCGCTTTCGCCGGTGCGGGTACTTGCGAATACCAACCGCTCGCCGTCCGGTGACCACCAGGCCTCCCAGTCCGTGGCGGTGGTATTCGTAAGCTGCTCCGGGTTGCCGCCGTCGCTGTCGGCCACGAAGATCTGATACCCCCCACTGACGAAGGCGGAGTACGCGATCCGCTGCCCGTCCGGCGACCAGTTCGGGCGGCTGGTCAGGCCGCCCGTCTGCGTGAGCTGCGTCAACTCGGTCCCGGTCGGTGTCATCGTCCAGAGATTCCATGCCCCGTCGCGATTGCTCAGAAACGCCAGGATTCCGGTCGTTCCAGCCAGGTTCGGATCGGGAATCGCCGCGGTCGCCTCGGCCGGAATCATGCCGCCGTCGCGAAAGTCCAATCCGCTGTGGGAGATGAGGACGTTGGGCGGGCTCATCGCCAGTTCGGAGTCTGGGCGCCACAGCCAGAACACCGCGCGCTGCGCCCGCAGCACCACAATGGCGCCTCGGTCTTCGACGACCACCGGCAGGCCGTAGGTATCCAGCCAGCGGTCGTTTCGGAACCAGCGGCGTTCGATCTCCGGATAACGCTCCAGAATCTTCAACCGCTCTGCGAGCACTTCTTCAAACGAACGGCCGTTCTCCGCCCTTTCGATCGGCGGAAGTGGAACGCCGCGTGCGGTTCTTAGCCAGGGGTCGCGCCCGGCCTGGCTGAGCGAGTCGTAGACGTTCATAAACGTAATCCCGTCGGCCACGGTCCATTGCAGGACCGCCTTCTGAAATGCCTGGAACGTCAACGGACCCGCCGACCACCGGTTGGAAACCGGATACCCAAGCCGTGTAGCGCCGCCAGCCGACTGGAAAAACGTCCAGAACGGGATGTCCTCCGTATCGGTCACTTCGAAGCCGAGCCCGCCGCCCGGTCCGGCCTGCGCATAGAACCAACCCTGCGGGGTGGCCGAGTCCGCCGGCGATTCGGCCAGCGCGAACCGGGCGGGCGCGAGAAACGCCGCGCCCAGGAGCGCCAGCGCCAGCACCGTGCCCCGAATGATCCTCCGGCGCCGGGCGATAGAAGGCATGTGGCGATAGTGACCGTGGAGGTGGCGGCGGGCACTGTAGCCCACCCCTGCGGAATCGAATGTAATGCGCCTTGCGTTTCATGCAAGAATTGTCACGGTGCCCACGCGGGCGAATCATCATTCGCAGGTAGGAAGATTCAATGGCCGAATACGCAAAACCTGACACTCTGGTCGACACTGACTGGGTTGCGGCCCATGGCGGCGATGACGGTGTGCGGCTCGTGGAGGTGGACGTTGACACGTCCTCGTACGACTCGGGGCACATCCCCGGCGCCGTGGGTTGGAACTGGGAAACCCAGCTCTCCGACGGCATTCAGCGTGACATCGCCTCCCCGGAACAGTGGAAGGACCTGCTGGAAGACTCCGGCATTTCCGCCGACACCCACGTCATCCTCTACGGCGACAACAACAACTGGTTCGCGGCCTTTGCCTACTGGCAGTTCAAGATGGGCGGCCATGACCGGGTGAGCCTCATGAACGGCGGCCGGCTCAAGTGGGAGCAGGAAGGCCGCGAGCTGACCACCGACGAGACCACCGTCGATCGCACAACCTACGAGGCCGGCGAGTCCAATCCGGCCCTCCGCATCTTCCAGTCCGGCGTCCGCGCCGCTCTTGGCGATGGCTCCACCGTGATGGTGGACGTGCGTTCCCCGGCCGAGTTCACCGGCGAGATCCTGGCGCCGCCCGGCCTGCAGGAACTCTCACAGCGCGGCGGCCACATTCCTGGCGCTGACAACGTCCCGTGGCTCACCGCCGTGAACGAGGCCGACGGCACCTTCAAGTCGGCCGACGAACTGCTCGAAATCTACGGCCCGCTTGGGGCAACCGGCGATGCGCCCGTCATCACCTACTGCCGCATCGGCGAGCGGTCGGCCCACACCTGGTTCGCGCTGCACGAATTACTGGGCGTCGGCAACGTGCGCAACTACGACGGATCGTGGACCGAGTGGGGCTCGATGATCGGACTGCCGATCGAGCGCTAGGCAGCGCGCGGCGAGCGCGACGGCCTAGCCGTTGAGGCTGACCTGGGCCAGGTCGATCGCGCCGCTTACCGGGTCAATCCCAAACGCGCTCACGCTCGGCTTCAGAAGGTAGGCCGAGGCGTGCCGGCCTATCGCGATGGCCGGCGCGTCCGCTTCAAGCAGGGCGTCGGCGGCCGCGTAGGCTGCGCGTTGGGCCTGCGTGTCGGGACTGGCCGCGGCGGTTTCCAGCTGCCGGTCAAACTCGGCGTTGGTCCAGCCGCAGCGGAAGAAGTCCACGTCCGCACGCCACAGGTCGTCGAGCCAGTTGGACGGATGGCGGTACTCCGAAGTCCAGCCGGCACGGTAGGCGTCAAAGTCGCCGGGATTGTTCGAGAACTCCAGGAAGTCGCGCCACTCGCGCACGTCGGGCTGCACCTCCAGGCCCAGGGTCTCGCCCCAGGCGCGCGCCAGTTCGGCGGCCAGCCGGTCCCACTGGTCCGTGCGGTGGTAGGTGAATCGCAGAGGTGGCAAGCCTTCACCGTTCGGAAAGCCCGCGCTTGCCAGCAACGCTCGCGCCTCATCTACGTTCGGCGCCACGCTGGCTTCGGCTGCCAGGATGCTCTCTGGCGTTAGCCGTCGTGCCGGCATCGTCGGCTGATCGAAGACGGCTGCCGTCAGCGCCTCGCGGTCCAGCGCTAACGACAGCGCTCGTCGAACGGCCGCCGAATTCCATGGCGCCTTGCGCGTGTTCAGCACAATGAACCATGTGCCGGCGCGCTCAAACAGTCGAACCTGGGGTCGCAGGTCCGCGTTGGCCAGCGCCGAGCGATAGTCCGCGCCACTCACGCTGGCGGCGTGCGCGGGGCTGGCGTGAAAGTCCTGCAGCCGCGAGTCGGCAGTTCGCGGAAACCGGATTACCACGTCGCTGAACCCCGGCGGGGTTGGTCCACCGTAGTGCTCGCTCGGGTGCAGCGTCATCCCCAGGCTGCGGTCCCACTGCGCCAGCTTGTACGGCCCGTTGCTTCGAATCCGGATCGGTTCGGTCCACGCGGCCCCCGTGCCCTCGATCTCGGCCCGTGGCAGCGGCACGAACGTCGATGTCGCCACACGCGCCAGGAATCCGGGCGTCGGGTCTTCCAGGTGCGCACGGAGCGTCGATGTGTCGGGCGCCCGTACCTGCGGCTCCTCGCGATTGCGTCCGCCACCGGCAAAACTCTCCGCGCCCCTGATCGGAAACAAGAGATAGTTGAACGTCGCGCCCAATTCCGGCGCCAGGTTGCGCCGCCAACTCCAGACAAAGTCGTCCGAGGCGACCGCCTCGCCCGACGTCCATCGGCCGTTGGCCGAGAGATTGAACTGGTAGGCATGTCCCGCATCGGTGATCTGCCACGAGTCGGCGGCGGCGGGAGACAAGGCGCCGCCTTCCCCAACGCGCACCAGCGGCTCGAACAGGGCGTCCGCAATCGTCGCCTCCTGCGGTTGCGCGACCAGCGCTGGATCGATCGTCGCTGGCTCGTCCAGCAGCAGCTCCAGGCGCTGGCCATCCGCGGTTGGGCCAGGTGCCCCGGGGCCCTCGCACGCGGCCAGGCCGGCCAATGCGATGCCGCCGCTGGCCACCTGCACAAACCGTCGGCGGTTCAGTAGCACCGGCCTAGTTGGTCATCGTGAGTTCGGTAAGCCATTCGCGAGTCATTGGTCGTCCGGTATAGCCCTCGACCCAGGGCTGTACGAGCTCGTGCGAGACGTAGAACAGCAACGGAATCAGAACTCCCTGGTCGATGACCCGGCTTTCGACCTCTCCGTAGTACGTCAGTCGTGCCTCATTCGTCGTGGCGCTCCGTGCTTGCTCGAGCAGATTGTCGACAACCGCATCCGAGAGACGCCAGGAATTGTCGGGCCGGTTCGTTCCAAACAGCTCGTCGGTGAAGTTAAACGCGTCCGGAAAGTCAGCCGACCATCCCAGGAAGAACGCCTGGATATCGTGGTCCGGATCGTCCAGGTCCGCGACCAGGTCGTCGAACGAGCGAAGTTCGATCACCACCTCCACGCCCAGATCGGTTCGCCAGGTGGCCACGGCGATCTCCAGCAGTGGATTGCCCGAGAGGCCTTCCCCGGGCGCAACGACCGTGATCGGCGGCAGAGCCTCGGCGCTGCCGTAGCTCGACTCCGCCAGTTCCGCCTCGGCGGCCTCCAGGTCGAACGGCAAGCCTTCAAAGTCCGCACGGTGGCCCGGTAAACCCGGCGGAATGACACCCTTCGCTTCCCGATGCGTCCCGGCCAGCGCCACGCTGTTGATAAACGCTCGGTTAGTGGCCAGCGCCAGCGCCCGCCGCACGTGCACGTCGTCCAACGGCGCGAGCGTCGTGTTGAACCCGATGTAGTGGACTCCCAGGTCTGGCGTGCTGAGCAGTTGACCGCTGCGCGGCTCGTTGGAATCGCGGAACCGGTCAACGGTTGCCCCGCCGATCGAGACCATGTCGAGCTCGTCGTTCTCGTACCGCAGCAAATCTTCGCCGACGTCGAACTGATGGAACTCAACGATCTCAGGTCCCCCTGGCAACCAGGAAGCCGTGGCGGCTCGCCGCAGCGAAATCAGTGTTTCCGGGTCCCAATCATCGAGTTGATACGGCCCCGACCCATTCGGCGATCGCCACCACTCGTCGCCGGCCGCAACGTCGTACCGGTCCACAATCAAGGTTGGGCCGGCGCTCAGCTTGCTGGGAAAGACCGAGAGTGGAGACGCCAGCGTAACCACCAGCGTGCGCCACGCCTCGACGCGCAGCCCCGCAATCGCGTCGGCCTCCCCCGACGCGAATGACCCGGCGCCTTTGATGTCTTCCAGAAAGACAGGTCCGGAGAGGGAACCGGTTTGGGGGTCCAGGGCTCGCGTCCACGACCACACCACGTCCTCGGCCGTCAGCGGCCGGCCGTCCTGGAATCTCGCCTCGGGACGAATCGTAAAGGTGTACGTCAGCCCGTCGGCGCTCACGGTCCAGTCGGAGGCCAGGTCGGGTTCGACCGACAGATCCGGGCCAATGCGCGTCAGGCCCGCAAAGATCTCCTGCACGTAGCCGCCGGCGCCGGTGTCGCGTACATGCACCGGATCCAGCGTGATTGGCTCCGCGCCCTCGAGCCGCAGCGTTCCATAGGCCGCCGGTGCGATCGGCCCGGCGTCGCCGCCCGCGAGAAGGACAAACCCCAGCGCGAGCGCCCCAACCAGTAGCAGTCGGCCGAAGCGCCGCCAGCCGGGGGATCTACGCACCCGGACTCCCTGGATCCTGCCGGGTCAGCAGATCCTCGGCGCGAAGCATGATCGTTCGTTCGTTCACGTGATGCAGCATCCTGACAGCGTCCGGCATCGGCACCCAGCGCGCTTCCACGTGCTCCGCCGGGTCCGGACGAATGTTGCCGCCCGTGGACCGCAGCAGGTACTGATGCACGACCTTCGGCACAAACCCCGTCCACAAGTCCGGTCGCACCTCGTAGCGAATCTCGCCGAGATCATCCACAACTTCGCCCACGATGCCGGTTTCCTCCAGCACCTCGCGCACCGCGGCCTCCTTGGGCGCTTCGCCCGGCTCAACGGCGCCTTTCGGCAGGACCCAGGCCCCGCGTTGGGTCTGAACCACGGCCACTTGAACCTGGCCGTTCTTCCGGCGAAAGATCACGCCGCCGGACGATTCGAGGAAAGGCTCCTCGCTGCCGGTGGCTGTTGCGGGCTGATCGGCGGCTTCTGCCATTGCGTGCTCCTAAACCATGCCGGCAATGCGGCTAGGCGAATCCAAGATGCGACCGGCTGGGTGTCGACCCCACCTGGTCCTGATACTTGCTGTCCAGTCCCGGCGAGCCGTACGGGCGCTCCGCCGGGCTCGTGAGCTGCATCACCGACAGTTGGCTGACCCGCATGCCGGGCCACAGCAGGATGGGCAGATTGGCGTGATTCGACAACTCCAGCGTCAAACTGCCGCGAAAGCCCGGATCCACATAGCCCGCCGTGCTGTGCACCATCAAGCCTAACCGCCCCAGGGAACTCTTGCCCTCGATGCGGCCGACCAGGTCGTCCGACATCTGGATGATCTCGACCGTGCCGCCCAGCACGAACTCGCCGGGGTGAAGAACGAAGCTGGCGCCCTCGGCCACCTCGACCCGCTTGGTCAGGTCCGGTTGGTTCTGCCTGGGATCGATGTGCGTCTCGGTCTGATTCACGAATACCTGGAACACGGGGCCAAGCCGCAGGTCGACGCTCGATGGCTGAATCGCGGTTTCGTCGAGCGGGGTGACGGTTAGACGGCCTGACGCGATCGCCTCGCGTAGAGCCCGATCGCTCAGGACCACTCGCCCCCCTTGTCGCCCCGTTGGCGTGCGGCGCCGATGCTACCGTACGCCTGCCTCACGAGCCTGCCCGAATGTCCCGACGTGATTCTCGCCATTGACCAGGGCACCACCGGCACCACCACCTTGGCCGTCGACGAGCGCGCCCGCATCGTGGGTCGCGCCTACGCGCCGGTGACTCAGCGATACCCGCGTCCCGGCTGGGTCGAACATGACCCCGACCAGATCTGGCAAGGCGTCCTTCAGAGCGTGCGGCGGGCCATGGAGGCCGCGCCGTCCGATTCGGTCGCGGCTGTCGGAATCACCAACCAGCGCGAAACCGCCGTCGCCTGGGACGCGGCGACCCTGGAACCCCTGGGCCCCGCCATCGTCTGGCAGGACGTTCGCACCGCACCCCAGATGGCTGACCTGGAGGCCGGTGGCCACGGCAACGCCATCCGCGCAGCCACCGGCCTGCGACCCAGCCCATACTTCAGCGCCGGCAAGTTCGCCTGGATGCTGAACCACCTGCCGAACGTCGCCGCCGCCCGCGACGCCGGTCGCCTGCGCCTGGGAACGGTGGACGCCTGGCTGATGGCCCGCCTGACCGGCGGCGCCCACCTCAGCGACGCCACCAACGCCTCTCGAACCCTGCTCATGGATCTCGACACGGGCCGCTGGTCGACCGATATGACCGAGCTGTTCGGGATTCCAGCACAAGCTCTGCCGGAGATCGTGCCCTCCGTCGGCGAATGCGCCGTCACCGGTGTCGACGCGCCGGTTGCCCCGGGCACGCCCATCAGCGGCATCGCCGGCGATCAGCAGGCCGCCCTCTTCGGCCACCTCGCGGTGGCGCCCGGCGCCGCCAAGGTGACCTACGGCACCGGCTGCTTCCTCCTCCAGCACGCCGGCGATACGCGCCCGCCCGATATCGAAGACTTGCTAACCACGGTGGCGCTCGGACGGCCCCACGGCCTCACCTATGCCTACGAGGGCAGCGTGTTCACCGGCGGCGCCCTCGTGCAATGGCTGCGCGACGAGCTGGGCCTGATCGAGTCAGCCCCCGAGATCGAAACTCTCGCCCGCGCTGTTCCCGACACCGGCGGCGCGGTCGTCGTCCCCGCCTTCACCGGTCTCGGCGCGCCCTATTGGGATCCCGACGCTCGCGGGGCGATTCTCGGCCTCACCCGCGGGGTCTCATCGGCCCACCTCGCCCGCGCCTCGCTCGAAGCCATTGTTCACCAGGTCCAGGACGTACTGGAGCTCATGCCGCCCCTGGCCGGCGACCTGTTCGTCGACGGCGGCGCCGCCGCCAACGACCTGCTCCTCCAACTCCAGGCCGCCAGCGCGGTCCGCGCCGTCGCCCGACCGGCGGACATCGAAACCACCGCCCTCGGCGCGGCCTACCTGGCGGGCCTGGCCCAGGGCGTCTGGTCCGGCGTGAACGAGTTGCGCGCACTGCGCCCCGCGCCAACTCGGTTCGAGCCAGGCCAGGAAACGCTGGCCATCAGCCGCCCAACCTGGCGCCGCGCCGTCCAGCGCACCCGCGGCTGGGCGTCGGCCCCGTCCGACGCGTGAGAAACTGCCCGCCATGAGCCTGCATGTCGCGTTCTGTCTGTGGGGCCTGCCTGACGACCCGGCCGTCGCCACCGAATTCGCCGCCGCCGCCGGATTCCAGTCCGTGGATGTCCGCCCCGGCTACAGCCGGCTCTCAGAAACGGAACGAACGCTCCCAATCACCTGCATGGCCGTCGCCCACCTCATGCCCGACGGCGTCCTGCTGGATGCGACCTCCGAGCCAGCCCGTCAGATCGCCGTGGACCATGTCCTGGCCGGCATCCGCGAAGCGCAGGGCCTCGGCATTCCCGACGTCTACCTCGCGCCCCCTGCCACGCCCGACGCCCCGGCCATCGCGGCCTACCGTGAATCGGCCCTTACCCTGGCCGATGAAGCCCGGCGCGCCGGAATCCGTCTCGGCATCGAGCACTTCCCCGGCCGCGGCCTCCCCACCGTCCGCGCGACGCTCGACTTCATCACGGCCTGCGGCCACGACAACCTCTACCTGCTGCTTGACGTCGGCCACAACCAGATCGCCGGCGAGTCCGTCGCCGAATCCATCCAGGCCGCCGGCGATCGTCTCCAGTACGTCCACGTCAATGACAACGACGCCCGGAGCGACCTGCATCTCGGCCTGCTGGAAGGGATCCAGGACGAGGCCTGGGTCAGCGACGCCCTGCGCGCGGTCGTCGAAGCGCCCTACGACGGCCCCGTGAGCGTTGAAGTCAACATGGCCTTGGACGATCCACGGACCTCCGCCGCCGGCAGCCTGTCGATCGTCCGCCGGCTGGAGCCGCGGGACTAAGCCGGACTAGACCCGGCCGGCCGCCCGGTAGGCGTCATCGATCAACTGCACCGCATTCGCGCAATCCCTCGGCGTGATCGCCGGCGGGTCGCCGCGGCCCACCCGTTCCAGGCAGTCCCGGACGAATCCCGGATAGGCCGACAGCACGGTCACCGGGGTGTCCAGGTGCTCGTTCCGACCCGGCGCCAGGATCTGCAGGCCGTCGGGAACCGCTTGCAGCATGGCGTTCGCGCCCGCCACCTTCATCTCGGAGTCCGACTCGTTCGCGGGCCACGTGGGCATCGTGTAGCCCACCTCCACGTGCACCAGCGTCCCGCTGCTGCTGCGCAGCGTCGCCAGCGCGTAGTCCTCGACCTCCGAGGCGTGCACGATGTTGCTGATCACCGCCGATACCACCTGCACGTCCTCGCCCAGCAGAAACCGCGACATGTCCATGCCGTGGCCGCCCAGGTTCGTCAGCGCGCCCCCGCCCGCCTGCGAGCGGTCCAGCATCCACGGCGAGTCCCACTCGACATAACGTTGCATGGTCGGCCGGATAATCCGGAACACGATGTGCGAAATCGGCCCGAACTCGTCCGCCGCAATCATCTCGCGGGCCTTCGCCGCCCACGGCGACTGCCGGTTGGGAAACGGCACCGAAACCCACGCGCCCCGCGCCTCCGCCAGGTCCGCCAGCCCGCTCACGACGCCCGCGCTGGTCCCCATTGGTTTTTCCATCATGAACGGGATGTCGGCCTCGATCAGGTACCCCGCGATCTCCGGCATTTCGACGTGCCGTCCCAGGGCGATCACGAACTCCGGCTTCGTCGCGTCAATCATCTCGCGGTAATCGGTAAACGCCGTTGTCTCGTACCGGCGCGCCCGGTCCTCCGCGATCTCGGCGTCGCTGTCCGATACCCCGACCAGCTCCACGTCCAGGTCCAGGTTCTGCAGCACCGTCAAATAGGCGGCGTCGTAGGTGGAGTGCCAGTGGTTGACTTCGATAACGGCGATACGGCGCGGCGTGCTCATGGGCGACGACTCCAGGGTCCGGCGGCGCGACGGTAGCACGAGCCGCCGCAGTAAGCTCTACATAGAGAATCTGTTGAACCAGGTGACGCCATGAGCGCGGAAGACAAGGGCGAGAGAGGCTGGGGGCGGCGCCTCGACGGCCTGATCAAGCGGGTGGGCGACGAAGTCGGCGGCGAACGCGGCGAAAAAGTCCGTGCGCGCCTGACGGAAGCCAAGTCCCGCGTCGAGGCAGGCCTGGAGAGCGACGAGGCCCGCCGGCTTCGCGACGAGTTGGTCACCCTCGGTGACAAGGCCATGGAGCGGGTCGACGACGCCCTGCGGCACGAGCGCACGCAGGAAGTCGTGAAGCGAGTCGACGCGACCATCACGGAGATGGGCGACCGCCTCCGTGGTGAGCACCCGGACTCTCCGACGGCCGCGAGCGCCCAAAAACCGCCAACCCGGGATGCCGGACCCGACAAGGCGCCCGGTGCGACGGACCCGGCCGCGGCCGGATCTCAGGAATCGGTGGCAAGCGCCGACCCGGAATCCGGGGCCCACCATGCGTCGTCCGACACCGGCGGCGTAGCGCCCGCGATTTCTTCGAACGGCGAGGACGAATCACCGACCAGGCGCGCCTGACCTCGGACGCGCGCGGAGACAGCGGGCGGTGAAGCGCTAGCTGCGTCCGTGCACCAGCAGCCGCGCCAGGCTCCGCCACGACAGCGCCGTGCCCTCGCCCACCAGCAGCTCGATACCTTCCCGCACGAACTCCGGCCGTCGTCGCGCGGCTCGCACCCCGAAATCGGCAATCCAGGCTCGCTGCGCCAGCCGTTTGGCTCGCGCCGACGCCTGAAAGTGCTCGCCGAATCGTTCCCGAAACCACGCGTCGAACCCCACGAACGGCGGCTCTGCGCCTCCCGACCGCAGTGCTCGTACGGCCCGTCTCGCCGCCTCCATGCCAGCCGCCATGCCGTAGGCAATCCCCTCCCCCGAGAACGGATTGATCATCGACCCGGCGTCCCCAACCAGCGCCACGCGCCCATGCACCAGCGGGGGCACGTAGCTGGCAAACGGCAGCATGTACGCCCGCGACCGCTCCGGCTTCAGAGACGCATGCCCGCTTGACTGTAGAAAGTCTCGGAGCAGGTCAGGCAGGCGCCGCTCCTGCCGTCGGAAACGCGCGGCGTCGATCATCACCCCCACGTTCGCGCCCCGCTCGTCGATCGGAAACACCCATCCGTACGCCGGCAGGAGTTCGCGCTTGAAGAAGAACGCCATGTGCTCGAACCCGCCGGGCCGCTCCACGTATGCCCGTATCGCCACGCCAGTGTGCCTCGAGTCGTTGTAGGCGACCCCCAACAGTCGCCGCACGTCTGACCGCGCCCCATCGGCGGCGACAACGGCCCGCGCCTCAATGGAGACGGGCCCATGCAGACCGCCTGCCGTGACCCTGACCGAGGCATCGCCGGGCGACGCCAGCCCCTCCACCCGAATCTCGGTCAATACGTCGGCCCCGGCATCCCGGGCACGCCCCAGCAACGCGTCATCGAACTCCGCGCGCGGAACCACGTAACCCCGCGCGGCCTCACCAATCGCCGGTAAGTCGCCCACCACCTCGGCGCCCGACGGCGCAACGATCTTCAGTCGCTCGACCGGACGGCGTCCCCGCACGACCGCAGTGGCGTCCAGGTCCGCCAGCCGCGCCACCACGCCCGGTCCCAGGCCGTCGCCGCAAGCCTTGTCCCTGGGAAACGTCTGGCGATCCAGCACCACCGTGCGGAGTTCCGGCGTTGCCCGTCGTGCGGCGATCGCGGCGGCCGCACCTGCCGGACCACCCCCAACCACCAGCAGGTCGCACGCCAGGGTCAGCATGCGTGTCGCTCCGCCACGGCCGGGCGCCGCGAAGTATAGGGAGGCGCCCGCCCTAAACTGACGCCACGCCGCCTGCGCTGGGAGTTCGTCGTGGCGAGTGAGCCTTCGGTCAGCCGGTCGCCTCTGGTTCTGAGTATCGACGTCGGCAGTTCCTCGGTCCGCGCCGCCGCGCACACCGCCGCTGGCTCACCGATCCCCGGCAGCGAGGCGCAGATCGCTTCCAGCTTTGACACCACGCCCGACGGCGGCGTCCAGATCGATGCGGACGCTCTCGTCGATCGACTCGTCCAGGCCATCGATGTCGCGCTCCAACGACTGGGGCCCCGATCCGCCGCCATCCAGGGCGTCGGCGCCAGCGTCTTCGCTTCCAGCGTGCTCGGTGTGACGGCCGCCGGCGAGCCCCGAACTCCCGTGTACACCTACGCCGACACGCGCTGTGCTGACGATGCCGCCGTCCTCCGCCAGGAATGGGACGTAGCTGGCTCCTACGACC
This sequence comes from Chloroflexota bacterium, assembly GCA_028874315.1. GTDB lineage: Bacteria > Chloroflexota > UBA11872 > UBA11872 > UBA11872 > UBA11872. Next base: position 10,504 of record JAPPKM010000109.1, on the reverse strand, counting down.
GCACCGGCACGCCCATCCACGCCAGCTACCTGCCCGCCCGCTTGCGCTGGCTGCGCCGCACCCAGCCCCACGTGGTTCGCCAGGTCGCCCGCTGGATCACCTTTGCCGAGTACGCCTGGCAGCGCCTCTTCGGCCGGCCGTGCGGCCTGGGGCTCAGCCTCGCCGCCTGGTCCGGCATGTTGAACCGTCGTGAACTCGACTGGGACCTCGCCACCCTCGGCGCCCTCAACGTCGATCCCACAAATCTCGGCGCCATTGATTCAGCCGGCGAGCCCTTGCGAGGTCTTGCCGAACCCTGGCGTCAACGCTGGCCCGCCCTGGCCGACATTCCCTGGTTCCCGGCGCTGGGCGACGGCCTCTGCAGCAACCTCGGCACCGCTCCCGGCGAGTCCGACGCCATCGTCTTCAACATCGGCACCAGCGCCGCCGTTCGCGCCCTGGTGCCCGGCCCGGTTCGCTCGGTGCCCGCCGGACTCTGGGAATACCGGGTCGACCGTTCGCGATCGTTGCTGGGTGGCGCCGAGAGCAACGGCGGTATCGTCGTCGCCTGGCTGCGCGACCTCCTGCGCGGCGTCCGCGGTGACGACCCCGACGACGTCATCGCCCATCTGCCGCCAGACGGCCACGGCCTCACCGTGCTGCCCTTCCTCGCCGGCGAACGCAGTCCCGGCTGGGACGACTCCGCCCGCGCCACCATCCACGGCGCGCGCCTCAACACCCGGCCCGCCGACCTGCTTATGGCCGGCATCGAAGCCGTCAGCTACCGCCTCGCGGCCATCTATGACCTGCTGGTTCCCGTCATCGGCGAACCCCACGTCGTCCACGTCTCCGGCGGTGCGCTGCAACGGTCCGACCGCTGGACGCAAATCCTCGCTGACGTCCTTGGCCGTCCCGTCATCCGCTCCGCCGTTGCTGAACCCACCAGCCGCGGTGCCGCGATCTGGGCACTGCAGTCCCTTGGTCATCCCTTCCCGGCCAACGCGCTAAACGAAGGCGACCAGCCATTCGAACCGAACCTCGACCACCACGCCGTCTACCAGGGTGCCCGCGCCCGCCAGCGTCGCCTCTACCAGCGCATGGCCGGGTCAGGTGGCCTTGGGGCCCGCTGAGCCCCGGCCAGACGTGCAAACGATGCCCCGGTCGCGGAAACTGCCCCCAGGCATGGCGACCCCCCGGAGACACCCATGAACGTCGCGATCGGCGTGGACCACCGCGGCTTTGCAATCAAGTCCGATCTAATCTCGATCCTGCGCGCCGCCGGCTGCGACGTCATTGACTTCGGCGCCCACTCCGAGGACTCCGTTGACTACCCCGACTATGCCGCCGTTGTGGCCGAGGCCGTCGCCTCCGGCCAGGCCGACCGCGGAATCATCGTCTGCGGCAGCGGTGTCGGCGCCTGCGTTGCGGCCAATAAGATCGCGGGCGCCCGCGCCGGCATGTGCCACGACACCTACTCCGCTCGCCAGGGCGTCGAGCACGACGACATGAACATCCTCTGCCTGGGCTCAGGCATCGTTGGCCTCTCCCTGATCCAGGAACTCGTCGATGCCTTCCTCGGCGCCGAGTTTGCCGACGACGAGGAACGCTACGTTCGTCGCCTCCATAAGGTTCAGGCGCTCGAACGCGGCGAACGCCTCAGCCCCTAGAGAGCTCGCGATTTTTCCGGCTTGCCCTGGAAGCGGCGCTGCGTCGATGCCCCCCGGCGTCCTGAGCCTCGCAGTGCCGGCATCGGCGTTTGCCCCGGATTTGCTCGGTGGGCACACTCAGCGGCTCATCCGGGCAGTTGGATGCACACACCAAACGTCTCGTGGTCAGGATGCTCTCGGTTAGGCATCCGCGGACCCGGGCCTGGGCCTGCGCGGTCTTTTTGGCCGGAAACGTCGTGCTCACCCTGCCGTTGGCCCTTTTTGCGGCCAACTGGTACTGGCCTGGATTTCAGGACTGGTTCCGGCACCTGAACCTCGACAGCGAGCAATCCGCGGCCAATTGGTATGCGAGCGGCCTTTGGGCGACGGTCGCGGCTCTGGCAGCGGCGCAATTGTTCCGCCTGCCGCCTGCCCTCAGGCACCCTCGTTGGCTGTTGAGTCTCGGCTGGATCGCGGTTGCGCTCTTCGCGGCGCTCGTTGCCTGGGAAGAAGCCGCAAGCATCAAGGACACAGCTAGGCAATGGGATCAATCTGAGGCGCTGCTTGCGCGGCTAAACCTCGCTGACCTGCCGACCGGCATCCGTTGGGCGGCCACGGTCATGGTGCTCTCCGCCCCACTTGCAGCGTTGGCAGGCTGGGTACTCGTCACGTCGCTACGCCGACACCCGGCACTCCTTCTGATCACCCTGCTGGCGATCGCGCTTGGCGCAGGCGCGATCCTTCGCGACGGCTTCGGCGTGCTGTATGGAACGACGCATTGGTGGGGGACGTATCTCGACGACGCGTCCGAGATCATGGCCGGTGCGATCCTGGCTGTGGTTTTCTTCGAGACGCTCGTAACTCGGCACACGCCGAGCGCTGACGGCTGGCGGCGCCAGGGGAATCCGATTGAGCGCTGGGCTGCCCTCGGGGTGACGGTAGCCGTGGTCGCCGCAAGTGTTCCCGCCTTGCTCGCGGACTACGAGTGGGAGGAAGCCGGATGGATGCGCCCGAACTCCTACCCAGGCCCCATTTCGCGACTCGAACAGCCGCTTCGGGTCCATCTCGACAGTCTGGCGGCGCTGGATGTTTGGGGATTCGCCGAAGACGCGGACGGGAGAGGCGCCCCCGCCACAATCCTCGTGAGCCTTCTGCCCTCCCAGGGCGGGCGTCCGACGTGGGCAAAAGCTGTGGTGCGTGGCGACCGGTCCAGCCCCGCGATTAATCGCATCGCCTTCGAACCTGTCCCCGGCAGTCAGGGTGAAACGTTCGACCTGGTGATCTTCAGTGAGCCGCTGCCTCGAGTCCATCTCGGATTGATGGGTGACACGGCCGGCCCCCATGGTGATGCCGTGGTAAATGACGTGCCGCACGAACGTCAGCTCGCCATGGGGATTTACTCGATCGGCACGGGCGCTCAGATCGTTCGGGATTTGCTCGTGCGTGATCCGCGACGATTGTTTCTGATAGGCGACATGGTCCTCACGGCCTACGTGTGGCTGTTTGTCGCCACGATTGTGTGGCGTGGGCTCACAGGCCCGCCGTCACGATTCTGGCGCGGCTCCTTCTGGCCGTCGGTCCGGGTTAGCGCGCTCATGCTGGCTGGGCTCTTTGCGATTGCGTTGGTCGTCCTTCCAATCGGTTTTGGCTACACCCCGCCGGCAAACCTGGGCGCCGGCTGCTGCTGACGACGCACCATCGCTGCCAGCTATGGGGAATTCGAGAGTCTCCGAAGACGCGAGCCCAGGGCCTGGAGGTGGTCCCGAAGCGGCGCTCAGGCGGCGTTTGCTTCACCCCGAGGTCCCAGCCTGTGCGTAATGCCGCGGTCGCCACGACTTCGGAAGCGTGTGCCGTGCCTGCGATTCCGTCCTCATTCAGACTGCCCGACCTCAGCGCCCATGGCCGGGTCCCGCTTGCGGGCCCATTGGTACGATTGCCGTAGCAGGCTTACTCGTGTAAGGCACCCGCTTGCACGCTCGACCTCGGCCGGCCACCGTTGCCCCGGCCCCGGAGGTTTCGATGTCTCAAACCCCGCTGCACGAACTGCATGCGCATGGTCAAAGCGTCTGGCTGGACTTCCTCAGCCGGGACCTGGTCGACTCGGGTGAACTGGCCCGGCTGGTCGCCGAAGAAGGCGTCCGCGGCATGACCTCCAATCCCACGATCTTCCAGGAGGCCATCAAGGGCAGCGACACCTACGACGAGGACATCCGCCGTCTCGGTGCCAGGGGGCTCTCGCCCGAGGAGATGTTCGAAGCCATCGCCGTTGACGACATCTCCGCCGCCTGTGACGTGCTGCGCCCGATCTTCGACGAATCCGGCATGACCGACGGCTTCGTCAGCCTGGAAGTCTCCCCGCGCCTTGCCCACGACACCGAGGGCACGGTCAAGGAAGCCCGCCGCTTGGTGGCCGCGGTAAATCGCCCAAACCTCATGATCAAGGTTCCCGCCACGCCGGCCGGCCTGCCCGCCGTCGAGACCCTGATCACCGAGGGCGTCAACGTCAACATCACCCTCATCTTCGCCCAGGCCGTCTACCGTGGCGTCGTCGACGCCTTCCTCAGCGCCCTCGAAAACCGCGCATCGGCCGGCGAGCCGGTGGACGATGTCGCCTCCGTGGCCAGCACCTTCGTCAGCCGCATCGACACCGCCGTCGACGCTCGACTCGAGGAACTCCTGGCGGAGCGAGCTGATGACGCCGACGAAATCCGCGCCCTCCTCGGCAAGGCCGCCATCGCCAACTCCAAGGCCGTCTACGAGATCTTCGAAGAGATCTCCGCCTCCGAGCGTTACCAAGCCCTCGCCGCCGACGGCGCCCAACCGCAGCGCCCGCTCTGGGCCAGCACCAGTACCAAGAATCCGGAGTACCCGGCCACCCTCTACGTGGACGAACTCATCGGCCCCAACACCGTCAACACCATGCCGTCCGTCACCATGGACGCCTTCCGCGAACAGGGCGAGGTGCAGCCCACCGTAAGCAGCGACCCCGACTATTGGGGCGGTGTCCTCGAACGCCTGGCTGCGCTCGGCGTCGACCTGGACGCCATCATGGACCAGCTTCAGGACGAGGGCGTCCAGAAGTTCATCGATTCGTACGACGACCTCCTGCAAGACCTGGAGGCCAAGGCGGGGGCGCTCGCCTCCTAGCCAGGAACTGAGGCGGCAATGTCCGGCGAGGGTCCTACCGCTCGTTTCGGCCCGGCGACTGATGCCGTGGCCGAAGCCTTGGATCGCGCCCAGGCCAACGACGTCGCCCGTCGTCTTTGGGCCGCCGATCTTTCCCTCTGGACCCAGAACCCCCTCGTTCAGAATCAGATCGCCGACAGCCTCGGCTGGCTGCGCGTGGCCGAGTCCATGCGAGCCGGCGTCGACGACCTCACCGCCTGGAGCGCCGAAGTCGCCGAACAGGTCGACGACGTGGTCCTCCTCGGCATGGGCGGTAGCAGCCTCGCGCCCGAGGTCATGGCCTCCGTCATCCCCCAGGCCCAGGGATCGCCCCACCTCACCGTCCTTGACACCACCGACCCCGCCGCCATCCGCCGCGTCGAGTCCGGTTTGAGCCTCGACCGATCCCTATTCATCGTCGCCAGCAAATCCGGCGGCACCCTGGAAACCGCAACCCTCGCCGAATACTTCTGGTCGCGCTACGCCGCGACTGGCGCTGAGTCGCCGGGCCACCACTTCGTCGCCATCACCGACCCCGGCACCAGCCTGGCCTCGCTCGCGCAGGACCACGCCTACGCCCGCGTCTTCCTCAACCCACCCGACATCGGCGGCCGCTACTCCGCGCTTTCCTTTTTTGGACTGGTCCCGGCCGCCCTCGCCGGCATCGATTTAGCGCCGCTCCTCGACCGCGCCATCGCCGCCGGTCAAACCTCCGCCGCCAACACCTCGGTCAACACCAACCCACCCGTCACCATCGGTGTGGCCCTTGGTGCGCTCGCCCTCGCTGGCCGTGACAAGCTCACACTTGTCCCTTCCGCCTCCCTCCGGCCCGTCGGCGCCTGGATCGAACAGCTCGTCGCCGAGAGCACCGGAAAGGAAGGCCAGGGCATCGTGCCTGTCGACGGCGAGCCGCTGGGCGAGCCCGGCGTCTACGACAACGATCGTGTCTTCGTGGAACTCGCCCTCGCCGGCGACCCCAATGACGGCCGCGCCGCACGCCTCGACGCGCTCGCCGACGCCGGCCACCCGGTCATCACGCTTCCGCTGGACGATCCTCACGATCTCGGCGCCCACTTCCTCACCTGGGAACTTGCCACCGCGGTCGCCGGCTCCTTGCTTGACATAAATCCATTCGACCAGCCGAGCGTCGCCGAGAGCAAGGACAACACGGATCGCGTCCTCGGCCAGATCACTGCCTCCGGCGCGCCGTTCGATATTCCCGCTGGCCCCAGTGCCAACGGCGTGCTCGCCGCCGGCAGCCAGGCCCCTGACCTCACCGCCGCCCTCAAGGGTTGGCTCAGCTCCGTCCGCCCGGGCGACTACATCTCGATCCAGGCCTACCTCGACCGCACGCCGGCCCACGACGCCAACCTGCGCGCCATCCAGGCCCTCCTCCGCGACGCCCTTCATCGAGCCGTCACCCTCGGCTACGGTCCCCGCTTCCTGCACTCCACCGGCCAGCTGCACAAGGGCGGCCCCGACACCGGCGTCTTCCTGCAGATCACCGCCGACCGCCAGGACGACGTGGACGTCCCCGGCCGCGGCTACACCTTCGGCACCCTCATCGACGCGCAAGCCATCGGCGATTTCGAGTCCCTTGCCGCCCGCGAACGCCGCCGCCTCCGCCTGCACGTCGGTGACTCGTCCACCAACCTCGTTACCGTGGCCTCCGCCCTCCGCACTGCCTTGAACCAGATCACGCCAGCCTGACGGAGCATTTCCCATGAGCATGAACGGCCAGGCCCTGGACTCTGCGCTTGGAGCCAACCCGCTACGTGAGGGCCTGGCCTTCCAGGAAGCGCCGCCGGGTCAAACTCTCATCATCTTCGGCGGCTCCGGCGACCTCGCCGCCCGAAAACTCATCCCCGCCCTGTACAACCTCGAGCGCAACGCCCTGCTGCCGTCGTCTCTCGCCGTGGTCGGCCTGGGTCGCCGCCCGATGGACGACGAGAGTTACCGGGCTCGCCAACTCGAAGCAACAACCAACTTCTCTCGAACCGGCAAGCCCGACCCCGAGCTCTGGAGCGCCTTCCAGCAGGGCCTTTACTACGTCCGCGCCGACTTCAGTACCCATGCGGGCTATGAAGACCTGAAACGCGAACTCGCCGAGATTGAAACCCGCCATGGCACTGGCGGCAACCGCATCTTCTACCTCGCCACCCAGCCCAGCCTCTTTCCCGAGATCATCCGCCTGCTCGGCGAGACCGGCCTCAACCGCGGGCCCGGCACCACCCGCATCGTCATCGAGAAACCCTTCGGCCGCGATCTCGCCACGGCCCAGGACCTCAACGCCATTGCCAACGATGTCTTCGACGAATCGCAGATCTACCGCATCGACCACTATCTGGGTAAGGAAACCGTCCAGAACGTCCTCGTCCTGCGCTTCGCCAACGTCATCTTCGAACCGGTCTGGAACCGCCGCTACATCGACTCCGTCCAGATCACCGTGGCCGAATCCGTCGGCCTCGAAGGCCGTGGCACCTACTACGAGGAAGCCGGCGTCCTGCGCGACATGGTCCAGAACCACATCATGCAGCTCCTCGCACTCGTGGCCATGGAGCCGCCGGTCGACTTCCAGGCCGACTCCATCCGCGACGAGAAGGTCAAAGTCCTCCGTGCCCTCCGGCACCTAGAACCCGATCAGGTCTCCAGCAACGTCATGCGCGCCTCCTACGGCGCCGGCTTCGTCGACGGCCGCGAAGTCCCTGCCTATCGCGACGAGGACGGCGTCGCCCCCGACTCCACCACCGAGACCTACTTCGCCTCCCGCTTCTTGATCGATAACTGGCGCTGGAAAGGTGTGCCCTTCTACCTGCGCAGCGGCAAGCGACTGGCCAAGCGCGCCAGCGAAATCGCCATTCAGTTCAACGAAGTTCCCCACCTCCTCTTCGGCGACTCAAACCCCGACGGCGTGCCCCCAAACGTCCTCGCCATGCGCATCCAGCCGGACGAAGGCGTGTCCATCACCTTCGAGGCCAAGCAGCCCGGGCTCGGCATGCGCGTGCGCCCCGTCCGCATGGACTTCGGCTACGGCCAGAGCTTCGCTGAGGAGTCCCCCGACGCCTACGAACGCCTGCTGCTGGACGTCATGCTCGGCGATCAGACCCTCTTCATCCGCCGCGACGAAACCGAAGCCGCCTGGCGCGCCGTCATGCCCATCCTCGAAGCCTGGGAAGGCGATTCCGTGTCCCGCCTCCCCACCTACGAAGCCGGCCGCTGGGGCCCCCGCCAGGCCGGCGACCTCCTCCGCGCCGACGGCTTCCGCTGGCGCCGCCTGTGAGCGCCCCCGGCGCCCTCGCTGCTCAGGAGCACTTAGGGAGTCACTCGCCTCTTCCTCCCTCTCCCTGGCAGGGAGAGGGCTGGGGTGAGGGTCGAAACTCCGGGCGTTGCAAGATCTCCAAACGCAAGAAAACCGACGATACAGTTCCCTGCTCTTCATTTGTTCGCGGCGACTCTCTCCAACCCCAACTATGAACCTCACTACTACCCTCACCGACACCCTCCCCACCCTCGCCCGCCTCCGCGAACAAGCCGCCCGCCAGGCCGCCGACGAAGGCGCCGAACTCAACGCCCAGATGCTCCTCGCCACCATCGTGGCCCGCTATCCCGATCCCACCGACTGGGCTGAAATCAAAGCCGAAACCCAACCCGTTGTCGCCGCCTACCCCAGCCGCGTCATCGCCCTCGTCAACGATTCAGCCGCCGCTCAAAGCCCCGATCCTGTTCGAGTCGGGCTGTTGTCCGCCCAGCGGTCCGACGGCGCCTCCGCCATCCGCGGCGAACTGCTGACCGCCGCTCTGCAGGGCCGCGCCTTCGAGGAGGGTGCCGCCATCGCCGCCAGCTGGTCCGCCAGCGGTATTCCAACGGTTGTCTGGTGGAACGGGCCCGCCGTCACCGACGATCACCTGTTCGAAGACATGCTCGACATCGCCGACCGCATCCTCGTCGACTCCAGCGCCATGACCGACCTTGCCGCCGAATTCACCGTGCTTGGCGACGTTGTGGCCGGCAGCCACCACGCCCGCGTCACCGATGCCCTCTGGCTGCGCCTGCTGGCCTGGCGCCAGGCCTTCGCCCAGGCCTTCGACCAGCCCGCCGCCCGTCTCGATCTGGAGCACGTCACGTCGGTCGAACTGGCCGTCCAGCAGTCGCCCGGCGGCCAGGCCGCCGCCCTCTTGCTCGTCGGCTGGATGGCGTCGCGCCTCGGCTGGCGACTGGACCGCCGCACCACGCAGGGCTGGCGCCTCAAGTCAGACGGCCAGGCCGTCGATGTCATCTGCGATCCGTCGTCAATAACCAACGGCCTGATTGAAATGGTCAGGCTCAGCGCCCCAACCAGCCGCTACCTTGCCTACATGCCGTCCCCCGAGGACATCGTCGTCGACTGCCAGTCGGACCTCGCCCCCATCACCCACGTCGCCGTCCGCCGCCCGCCGCCAACCCGACCCCGCCTCCGCCTCGACGACCTCCTCACCGGCGGCGCCCACCACCACATCTTTCGGCAATCCGTCGCCATAGCCCGCACTCTCGCCACTGCGTAACTCGTCAGGGTTGACCTAGAACTCGTTCCTGACCTTCACGACCTGCCCCGTCCGCAGCGACTCCCACGCCGCCAGCCCCGTCGACACCACCCGAGCCCCTTCGCGCACCCCCACCCACGGCTTCGTCCCGTTCAGCACGCAGTCCGCCATGTGGCGCAGCATCACGATCATCTCGCCCGCGTGTCCGCCATGCGGCGGCAGTTCCGTCACGTAGGCCCGCTGCGGCAGGTCCCCTTCGGCGTCCAGCGTCTTCACGTGGTCCCGGATCGTCCCCTTCGTGCCGTACACCGTCAGGCCATTGGCCCGTTCGCCGTGCGGATGAACCATCCCCAGCAGATTCGCCACCCGCCCCACCATCCCGCTCGTAAACCGCACGTTGATGAAAAAGCAGTCTTCCTGCGGATATTCCGGCGCCACCCCGCTGCGCAAACCCACGCAGTGCACGTCCTCGATGTCCCCCATGAACCAGCGCAGCAAGTCGATCGGATGACACGCCCCGCCCAGGATCAGGTCCTGCGGCATCTGCGTCCGCCACGGCGTCGCCCGGTACACCGGCCGCAGGTCGTGCACGTAATGCGCCTCCGCCATGAACAACTCGCCGATCTCCCCCGCCTCGCACGCCCGCTTCGCGTCTATGAAATCCAGCCGCCCCCGCAGCGACTGCGTCACCAGCAGCGTCAGCCCCGTGCGGTCCACCGCTTCGACGACCTGCTCCACCTCCGCCATCGAGTACACCATCGACTTCGTCACCATCACGTGCTTTCCGGCCTCCAGCGCTGCCAGGATCTGCTCGCAGTGCAGCGGCCCCGGCGTATAGATCCCGATGATGTCAACGTCGTCGCGACCCACCAGCGCCTCGAAGTCCGTCGTCACGGTCTCCACCCCGTACTGCCCCGCTATCGACGCCATCAACTCGCCATTCGTGTCGCACACCGCCGTCACCCGCACCGGCAGGTCTTCGAACTCCGGCAGGTTCGCCTGCAGCAACGTCCGCCCATGCCCAAGCCCCGCCAACCCCAACCTAAGCGTCCGCATGTCCGTGCCTCTCCAGTTCGTGAAGGACCCCAGCCCACCGCCCCGGCATGTCCTCGCGGTTCATCACCGGCTCGAATCCCAACGAGAGATACAGGTGAATCGCCGGCAGCCGCCAGTCATCCGTCAGCAGCGACACCA
>JAPPKM010000104.1 GCA_028874315.1 Chloroflexota bacterium | reverse complement strand
GTCGCGAGCCCCGGCGCTCCCGGCGAGCCCCGCGCCGCCGCTCGCGCGGTGGCTGGGCTAGCGGCGCGTCGGTGCTCACGGCGCTTGTTGCGGCCGCCGCGGCGGTTGTGCCGCCGTCGGTCTTGGGCTCGGCCTCTTCGTCCTCCGCGTCCTCCGCCTTGTCGTCGGCCTGGTCTGCTTGCTCGCCGGCCGTTGCTTCGTCGGAGCCGTCGGCCGCGGCGTCCTCGTCTTGGTCGTCGTCCTCTTCGTACTCCTCCTCGTCGTATTCATCCTCGTCCGGCGGCGACGGCATGATGATCGCCATCACGAAGTAGACGACGAGCAGCACGCCGCCCGTGAAGACGGCGCCCAGCACCCAGAGCAGGCGGATGATGACCGGGTCGATGTCGAAATACTCCGCCATCCCGCCGGCCACGCCCGTGAGCATTCGGTCCGAGTGGCTGCGGGTCAGCCGGTTATCCATGAAGGGCCTTTCCGCGGTTGTGTGTGTCGTGCATGGTCACGGTAAGCCGTGGGCGGCGCCCCGCCATCGCCCCAAGGCCGTAATTTTCGGCGCGGCGAATCGGCCAAAAGGACTAGGCCCGCGTAGGCGGGCGGTCGGACGGGACTAGCGGACGCTGACGTCGCCCGTGCCTGCGCCTATGCTGATCGTCACGCGGTTGTCAGCCTTCTCGAAGTCGGGGGAGGCATAGCGGCCCTCGCCCTGTGAGGGGAAGCGCGCGGTATCGATGCCGACACTCGACCCGCCGCCCTCGAGTTCGATCCGGGCTGCCACGCCTGCCGGAACCGTGATGTGCAGGCGGGTCGCGGTGCCCGCGAAGTCGACGCTGGTGCGTCCCGCATTGGCCGGTAACGTGACCTCGATGTTGGCGCCGCCCGAAATGACCCGCAGGGACTTCGCGTTCAACGCCCGCAGGTCGAGATCGAGAGTGGTCGCGCCGCCGGCCACGCTGAGGTCGGTCGCAACCCCGTTGGCCAGGCGCAGATTCCACTGTCCGGATGAGATGGTGCGACGCGGCGGAAATGGAATCTCCCAGGAGCCCAGCAGGCTGAAATCCAGCGCGCGGCGGCTGCCCGCGGAACGCATGCCTCCCGAGAACTGCGCCGCCGGGAAGCCCATCCCTTCGAATTCGCCGACCAGCAATTCCCCGGCGGGTGCACCGCCGCCAAGCGCGAGAACGCCGCCGGACACGGTCAGGTTCAGCTCCATCGTCTGCACCGGCCCGTCCAGCGGCACCGAGACCGTCTGAGAGTCCATCGGCAGAATCGGTGTTCGGTTCTCGCCGGCGGCTTGCCACCAGGCCGCGCCCAGGGTGACCGCTACGATGGCGAGCGCCGCCGCCGAGCCCGCCCGTGGGCGCCAGTGCGACAGCAGGAGATTGGCCGCCGCAGCCGCCAGCCACAGGGGCCACAGGAGGAAGAACTCCCACCAGAAGCCGTCGGGCAGGATCTCGAAATCCCAGAGCAATACGAAGACGCCAACAAGCAGCACGCCGCCGACCAGGGCGAAGCCCCGGCCACCGTCTCGCTCCTTCATCCGGACCTCCTGATGCGCCCGCTGCGGTTGAGGATCAGGGTGACGCCCGCCCCGTCAGAGTCACGGCTGTGAAGTCGCTCACCTTAGCCAGCGGCGCTGGCTCGGCAGGGCCGGAGCGCCGAACAGGATAAGGGCCATGCCGACCGGTCGACCGCCGAGGATCCGCAACGGCGCGGGACAATGATGGAACTGATGTCGACGTATGCCCCCATCCTCCCCGCCACGGCCCTGGCCTTCGCGCCGTGAGCCGGCGCCTACCCTTGCCCCCGGGCCGAAGGCGTCAGCCCGTCGAATCGAGCACGAGGGCTGAACCCGGCGGGCCCGACCGCCAATCGATGTACCGATCCGGGTCGGTGCGCCTGCACGTGTTCCTGGCCCGCGCGGGCGCCGGCTCGCGCCGCGCCATGGAAGCGGCCATCGCTGCCGGCCGCGTCCAGGTCGACGGCCAGGTGGTGCAGACGCAAGGCACGCGGATCGACCCGTCGCGCGTGGACGTGCGCCTGGACGGAGAGCCGATCAGCACATTGCCGGATTGCCGCCTGGTGGTGGCCGTGCACAAGCCGCCCGGGGTCATCACCACCGCGCGCGATCCCGAGGGCCGCCGCACCGTCCTGGACTTGCTGCCGGCGGACCTGCGCGAGGTACGCCTCTATCCCGTAGGACGCCTGGACGCGCCCTCCGAAGGGCTGGTGCTGCTAACCAATGACGGCGAACTGGCCGAGCGCCTGATGCACCCGCGCTACGGGCACGAGCGCGAGTACTCGGCGGAGGTGCGCGGCAACCCGCCGCGCGGCCTGCCCAGGCTCTTCGCCGATGGCATATCGATCGGTGACCCGCGTCCGGCCCGCGCGGAAGTGCGCAACCTGCGCCAGCACCGCGGCGGCGCCACGCTGCGCCTGGTCCTGCGCGAAGGCCGCTACCGCCAGATCCGACGCATGCTCACCGCCGTTGGGGTCAAGGTCGTGACCCTTCGCCGCCTGCGCATTGCTACCGTCCGCCTGGGCGCGCTGGCGCCCGGCGCGGTCCGTGTGCTCAACGCAGACCAGTGCGCCGAACTGAAAGCCGCGGTCGCTAGTCCCCCGTCAGCCTCCGCCGCTGGTCAGGCGTAAGCGACCAGCCCACCGCGCCCACGGCTTCGTCCACCCGCTCCACGCGGTCGGTCTTGGGAATCGCCATCACGCCGGGCCGGTCGATCACCCAGTTCAACAGCACCTGCGCCGGCGTCTTGCCCACCTCCGCCGCCACCTCGTCCAGCCGCTCCAGCGCTGGATCTCCGAAGTCCCCCTTAACCAGCGGGCTAAATCCGATTACGGTGATCCCGTGTTCCTGGCAATACGGCAGGATCGCGTCCTCGATCTGGCGGGCGGCCACGCTGTAGCGCACCTGGTTGGCCACCAGCGGAACGTCGCCCAGCGCGTCCTGCGACTCCTTCATGTCATCGACCGAGTAGTTGCTCACGCCCACAAACCGCACGCGGCCGTCGCTCACCAGCTGCCGCATGGCCCGCATCGTCTCCGGGATCGGGATGTCGGGATTCGGGTGATGAACCTGGTAAAGGTCGATGCGGTCGGTTTCCAGCCTTTCCAGGCTCGCGTCGGCATGGGACAGCACGTCGTCATAGGCCAGGTTCGCCGGCGAAACCTTGGTGGCGATGAAGTACTCGTCCCGCAGGTCGCCAATGTCCCGCGCCACCTGGGCTTCGGACCCGTAGGCCTCGGCCGTATCCACGAAGGCCGCGCCCAGCTCGTGCGCCCGTCGCAGCACGCCCGCGCCGCCCCGGTACTGCCAGGCGCCAAATCCGATCTTGGGAATCTGGGTCGTCGTTCGTCCGAGTGGCAGGTACTCCATGGCGCGCTCACGTGCGGGCTGTCCCTTACGACTATGGCGGCGACCGCCAGCCCTGTCGAATGCCCGGACCCCGCCTGTGGGAGACTGCCCGCCCACGCCTCCCGCTGGACTGCCCATGCCGCCGCGCGCGCCGATTGGCGGGGTGCCCCTGTTCGACTCGGCCGAAGGCTTCACGCTCCTGAGCCCGGAGGTCGACGCTCCCGGCTATTGGGTCGGCGCGCCCGCCCTCTGGTTGGACGAGGACGCGCTCTACCTGAGCGTCCGCTGGCGGCGGCCGTTGGACCAGGGGCGCGGCTGGAAGTCCGAGATCTTCCGGCTACGCGACATCGCCACCCTCGAACCCGTCTGGGCCTGCACCGCCGACCAGTTCGACACGGAGTCCCTCGAACGCTCGGCCCTTGTCCGCATCCCCGGCGGCGCCTGGCGCTACTACGTCAGCTATCTCGACCCGGCCGACCGCCGCTGGCGCATTGACCTGCTGGAAGCCGACGAGCTCACCGACCTCGACCCCGCCCAACGCATCCCCGTGCTTGACGCCGCCAACACGTTCTCGGAAGGCGTCAAGGACCCCGTGGTGCTCCTGCTGGACGGCCTGTTCTACCTGTTCGCCGGCTACGGCCCGCGCGACCGCGTGGCCGACGGCGCAACCCGCGAACAGCTGCACGGCACCGGCAACGTCTTCACCACCGGGCTGGTGGAGCACCCCACCGGACTCTGGGTCTCGGCCGACGGCCGCCGCTTCGGATTCGAGCGCGACGTTGTAACCCCCGGCAAAGGCTGGGACGCCAACGTCACCCGCGTCAGCACCGTCATGCCCACCGACGCCGGCTTCCTGATCTACTACGACGGCCGCACGACCGAAGGCGACGTGTACGAGGACCGCACCGGCATGGTCTTCTCCCAGGACCTCAGCACCACCGTGCGCCACTCCCCCGACGGTCCGCTGCTGCAAGGCCACGCCGGCACCCGCTGCCTGCGCTATATGGATTACGCGGTGCTGGGCGATTCCCTGTTCTATGTCTACGAGACATCCACGGCCAACGGCGCCCACGAACTCCGAGCCAGCCGGGCGCGCCTCCAGTAGGCGACATCGAGTGATCCCGGACCGGCCACGGATCGCGCTGGCCCACGTAAACTAGCCGCGCTTTGTGCCGGCCGCGGACAGCGTCCCGGCCCTCACGAATTGCTAAAGAAGACGTGCGGCAGTTGAATCGAACCGGGCGGGCCTGATGGACCTCGGGCAGATCGTCCAGGACATCGTCAAGGATCCGGCCGCGCTCGGGCAGATCATCCTCTTCGACCTGATTCTCAGCGGCGACAACGCGGTGGTCATCGGGGTCGTCGCCAGCCGCTTGCAGGGACGCCAGCGGCGCTGGGCGATCATCATCGGGGCCGGCGGCGCCGTGGTCCTGCGCATCGCGCTGGCCTCCATTGCCACCCTGCTCCTGCAGGCGCCGGCCATCTCGTTGATCGGGGGCCTGGCCCTTTTCTGGGTCGCCTGGCGCTTGCTCAAGCCTGAGGGTGACGAAGAGCACGACGCCGCAACCTCGTTCCCCGAGGCCATCCGCCTGATCATCCTGGCCGACGTGGTCATGAGCCTGGATAACGTCCTCACCGTCGCCGGCACCGCCCACGGCAACATCCCGCTGCTGGTCTTCGGGCTGGCGCTGTCGATCCCGCTGCTGTTCGTGGGCGCCGGGCTCATCGCCCTGGCCACGGACAAGGCGCCGATCATCATCTACATCGGCAGCGCGCTCATCTTCCGCATCGCCGTCGTGCTGATCGTGGACGACAAGCTTCTGCACGACTTCCTGACGCCCAGCCTCTGGTTCGAGCACGTGATTCCGTGGCTGGTGGCGTTCGGCGGTCCCGCCCTCTACGTCGCGCTGGCCAAGCGAGGCGGCCGTGCCATCGTTCCGTTCTGGACCAACCCGTTCGCTAAAGGGACTTGACGACTCGGGTGGAGACGCCGGCGCCTAGGGCCGGTCCGAACCGCCGTCGTCGGGTGAGGGAACCCGATACTCGGGCCCGGCTTCGGCTGCGGGCTGTTGCGCACCTGAAGCGATAGCGGCATCGGGCACCCCCGCGAGCGAACCGCGGGCGAGCAGCAGGACGTCCAGCCGCGCGTTGATTGCGTTGGCGTCGGCGTGCTGGCGGTCGCTCAGGCGTTCGATACTGGCGGTGGTATCGGCCCGCACCGCGCTGACTTCACGGTGGAATTCGTCACGCACCGCCGCGATGTCGCCCTTCAACTCGTCTCGCATGGCGCGAATTTCCGCGCGCAGGCTGACTTCCAGGTAGTCAATCCGACGGTTGGTGTCGCTCCAGAGCTTATGCATGAGGCCGATAACCCCACCAAGCACCACCGCCCCTGAACCTAGAGTCGTTCCAATGATGGTCCAGGCCTCAACGCTCAGGGGAGGGCGCTCCAACGATGGGACGGGCGGCTGATTTCAAAGTACCACGCACCAGCGCACAGGGCGGCAAGCTGGATCCAGGCGCCGTACCGTCCACCGCGGGAACGTGCGACGATGGCGCGCCAACCGCAATCCAGAGGCCCTATGTACAAGCTCCTGCACACCCGCATCCGCGTCAGCGACCTGGAACAGTCGATCCGCTTCTATGAGGACAACCTCGGCTTCAAGGTCTTCAGCCGCTCCGAGCGCTCGCCCCACGGCAACCAGATCGTCCACCTGGAACTGCCGGGCAACGACCACACCATCGAACTCACCTACTCGGCGGACTACGACCTCAACGTCCCCGAAGACCTCATGCACTTCGCCATCGGCGTGCCCGACCTCATCGCCTTCTGCGACGAGCTGGAAGGCAAGGGCCTGGAAATCTGGCCCGACCACTGGCGCGAGAGCTTCCCCACCGGCCTCAAAATGGCCTTCGTCGACGACCCCGACGGCTACGAGATCGAGCTGCTGGAGCGCTAGCGCTTCAGGCGGGCCGCCGGACGCCTCATTCCGGTCGCGCGCCGGCGCGAACTACTCGAAGACGTCGAACCCCTCCGCCTGAAAGTCGGCGTCATAGGCCAGCGCGGCACTGCATCGGTATTTCCGCATCACCGCAAAGCTCATGCAGTCCACCAGGCTCAGGCCTCGCCGGTTGTGCTGCTCGAACAGCGCCGCGGCTTCGGCGTGGTCGTCCGGCGTGACCCAGTGAACCGTGAAGTTCTGCGCGTCGGATAGAAACGCCCGGGCGCTGGGCATGCCCAGGCGCCGCTGCAGGAGTGCGACGGTCTCGATCAGTACGTAGTTGTGCGTCAGCAGCGGCTGGCCGCTGGCCACCACGCGCTGCATGGCACGTACGGCGCGGTTGTGATGCAGGTCGCTGACGTCCGCCAGCGCCAGCGCGGCCGACGTGTCAAAGAAGATCAGCCGCCGAAGTCCTCGGCCAGCGCGTCGTCATGACGCTCCGACAGCGGCTGCGGACCGCCGGGCTGCGACCGGCCGGAACCTATGAAGGAAAAGCTTGCCAGCGAGTCCGGCCGCCTGGTTGGCGTGGCCACGTATTGCGCCACCGCCTCGCGCACAACCGCCGACATGGACTTGCCCTCGGCAAAGGCGCGCTGCTTGGCCAGTTCGTACAGCGGTTCGTCCAACTGGATCTGCGTGCGCCGCAAGGCTCCGGCTCCGTTCGCGTATCCATGTAAGCATGCCATCATGTCGTCATAATGGCAACATGCCCCGCCCGGCAGGGCCGTCGCTGACGGCTCAGCCGCCCGGGATGTACAAGCTCCGATCCGCCACCGGCACCTCCACCCGCGCGCCGCCGGCGAGGTGCGAGTGGGCGACGGCGAATTGCACCTCGACCGACTGCATCGTCACGTCGATGTTGCCGCGCGTCGGCTCGCCGGTTTCCAGCGAGTTGATCAGGTCGCGGATGGTGTTGACGGTCGGCGTTTCACCCTCCGGGTAGAGCTTGCGCGTGGTGACATCGTCGGGGTTGGAACCGGTGCTGCGGCGGAGTTCGAACATCAGGCCGTTATCCAGCGAGTAGGCCGTGCCTTCGCTGCCCAGCACGTGCACGTCCAGGAACCCGCGGTGCGGGATGAAATAGCCCACGGCCCCGTTGGCGTACCCCACCTGGAAGTGACCGACATACGGGTCTGCGACCTCCCAACCCGGTGAGCGCAGGTAGCGATGGTTCTCGGCGTCGTATTCCGGGTGCGCGCGCCGCGGCTCCGGGTCGAACGGGTCGCCGGCCTCGATCAGGCGGCCGCTCACCCACTGCGGCTGCGGGTCGCCCAGCAGCATCGAGACCAGGTCCAGCGTGTGCGGGTGGTGCTTGATCAGGTCGGTGTAGGTGAGCATCAGCACGGCCTCGGGTTCGCCGATCTCGCCGGCGGCGATGGCGTCCGCCAGCAACCGAAAGCCCACGTTGTGGCGGCGCATCGCCCCCCAGTTGAACGCGACACCGTTGCGCGTCATCGCATCCCGGATCCGGTCCGCCTCGGCCAGCGAGGCGCACAGCCCCTTCTCGCTGTAGATGGCCCGCACGCCGTTTTCGGCGCAATAGATCAGCGGCTCGGCCCGCGCGAACGAGGGCGTGGTGACGCTGACGATATCGGGCTGTTCCTTGTCGATCATCTCCCGGTAGTCGAGGTACGTGTTGGTGACGCCGAACCGCTCGCTGAAGCGCTGCAAGCGCTCCGCGCCGCGGTTGGCCACGGCCACCACTTCGGTTTCCTGGATGTACTGATAGGCCGAGTAATGGCCGTAGGGGAGGTTCGGATCCCCGAGCGGAATCTCGTCCTCGATCAACCCGCCCATGCGGCCCGTTCCAATAATTGCGACCCGGTACCTGCCTGCCATCAACCCACCTCCCTGCCCATCGCCACGCCATGCTCAAGAGTTTGGCTGGCGCCATCAATCCACTATGACATGCTAAGC
>JAPPKM010000088.1 GCA_028874315.1 Chloroflexota bacterium | reverse complement strand
ACGCCGCCGAGGTTGCGCTCGGCGGCCCGGTTATGAACACAGTATCTGGTGGTAGGCGAACGTGAATAGCCCGCAGGTCGAATACGTCGACGTCTTTTTCCCCGGTCAGGGTGACACGCTGACCCAGGCGCCGGCCTATCACTGGGATCGGACGGAGGCGCCGGCGGAGGTTTCGGCGAAGGAAGGCCTCTCGGAGCAGAACGAGCCGGACTCGAGTGCAATTCACACGTACGGGGTGACCGCGAACTTCTATACCAGTACTCGAGATCCGAACGAGCTTCTGATTGCGGTCATCAGCACCGACCGGCCGATGCGCAAGCGGATGGCCCAGGCCAAGGTGACCGTCGATTTCACGAACTTGCAATACCACAACTACGACGGCTTCGGCGTCGGCATGCCCGGACTGATCGTCACGGACGCCGGGAACGTGGTTGCCGTGTGTTGCCGGCGCCACGATTCAATGAGCGACGGCGGCCACGAGAACGACCTTCTGTCAGCGCATAGCGAGGACAGCGGCACGACCTGGTCGCGACAGCAGGTCATCCACGCCGAATCAGGCCAGTACACGTTCCTTGGAGCGATTGTTGAAGACCGGATTACGCGAACGATTTTCGTGACGTTCTGGAACATCCCGGCCGATGTCCGAGATGACCTTGGGTACTTCAGCACCTACGCCGAACAGGGCGGCGGGTTCGGGCTCGTCAGGAGCACCGACGACGGCCGGACCTGGTCGGAGGCCGTGCGCGTCTATCCGAGCCCAAACGCCGAGGGCTGGATTGGGTGGCCCAACAACAACGAGCACGGGATTCAACTCATGGCCGGGCCGCACCGTGGTCGGCTGGTGATTCCTGGCTTCCTCTATAAGGAAGGCGAGCCCGGACAGGTTCCGGGCGTGCGCGGCGGCCTGCTCTACAGCGACGATCACGGAACGACGTGGACGGTCGGCGCAGTCCTACCCAATGGATCCGACGAGGCATCGCTGGTGGAAACCGCCGGCGGCGAGATCTACGTCAGCTATCGCCGAAACACGCAGCGCCGCGACGGCAGAACGTATGCACGCAGCCGCGACGGCGGACGGAGCTTCTACGAACTCGGCGAGCATCCCGAACTCAGTGGCCGGCCGGTCAATGTGGGCCTCGCCCGCCATGGCTCGGGCGACGACAATCGACCGGAGACTCTGCTGTTCTCCCATCCGATCGGTGTCAACCGCCGCATCCCCGGCGGTACCGAGATGACCATTTATGCGAGCGTGGACGCCGGACGCACGTGGCCGATCTCGAAAGTCATCGATCCCCGACCCTGCCGCTACTCCGACCTTGCCGTTACCCCCGACGGCACAGTGCTCTGCCTGTATAGCGTGGGAAAGGTCCGTGACCTTGAGAAAATCACCCTGGCCCGTGTGCAGCTTGACCAACTCATTGCGTGAGGAGAGCTACGGCCCGCGGGATTGATCGGCCAGCGACTCGTGCGCAAGCGGAGGGTCGTCATCGAGGGACGCAGTTCACGTTTCTGACGACGAAGTAGCCTTTCAGTCTGTGGTGGAATCGATCTGAAGTCAGGAACCCATGTCCAGCGACCGATTGAGCGTGCTTGCTCACTTGCACATGCAGCGGGACTTTACGGCGGAGGGGATCGAGTACCGCGAGCCAGCGGTGGATGTTCCCGGGCGACAGGTGGACATTCCGAAGTTGAAGCGAGGCGGGGTGGATTGCATCTGGCTTTCGGAGGGGGCGCCGGGGGAGTTCACGGCGGATCCGATGCCCGCGCGGCATGCCACCGTGCAGCCGAATACGCAGATGTTCCGGCGGACGTTCTTCGAGGGGGCGCCGGGCGTGCAGCGGCTGCTGCGGGGATTCGACGCGGTGCGGCGGTTGTGCGCGGGGTCCACGGACCTTGAGCTGGTCACGACGACTGAGGGCATCAGATCCGCTTCGGCCGCCGGCAAGATTGCAGTTTTGCTGCATACCGAGAATCTGCTGATGGCGAAGGATCTGTCGATGCTGCGGGCGTACCACGAGCTCGGCTTACGAGTGACAGGGCTAGTGCACGCGGCGCCGCAGAGCTGGATTGACTGCGATAGCGAGCAGCGCCTTCCAGGCGGCTTGACCTGCTTTGGCCGCGAGGTAATTCAGGAGCTGAACCGGCTGGGGATCCTGATCGACGTTTCGCACGCGTCGATGAGCGCTATCGATCACGTGCTGGAGGAGAGCCGGGAGCCGATCGTGGCGTCGCATTCGAATTCGAAGGCGATCAGCCCGATTCAGCGCAACCTGACGGATGACCACATCCGCAGGATTTCGGACGGCGGAGGCGTGGTGGGCATTCACTGCTCCTCGGCGTTCGTCGACATCAAGTGCCAACAGGGGCGCGGGGAGGGGCCGGGGATCAGCGCCTCGGAACGTGAGCGAGGGTTGCAGCTGTTGGACGACGTGAGGTCGGGCCGGCTGGATCCGTTCGCAGCGGAGGCCGGAGCTCGATCTGGAGTTGCCAAGCCGCTATACGCGAGGTTTCCAACAGTGGGGCTGGATGCCCTGGTGGACACGGTGGACTACATGGTGAACCTGGCCGGCTATGAGCATGTGGGGATCGGTACGGATTTCGAGTTCCTGGAAGATGTCATCGAGGGCTTTTCCGGCGCTCATGAGACCCCGCAGTTCCTGGCCGCGCTGGAGGCCCGGGGCTACAGCAGGCGAGAGGTGGACGCGATTGCGGGCGAGAACTTCATGCGGGTGATGGCGGAGGTGATCGACTAGGGACACTTGCGTAACGCGAGAGTGGTTGCCCGGAAGACCCTCACCCCAACCCTCTCCCAGCGGGAGAGGGAGCAAGAGCGGCCGCGCCCTTCGAGGGCGAGAAGCGTAAGGCGCAGGTCTCAGTAGGGAGACAGGGCGCTGGCGGCGGCCTGGCGGCCGGCGATGCGGCCGAAGGCGAGGGCCATGGAGAGGCCGCCGGTGTAGCCGCGGGTGTAGATGCCGCCGGCGTCGGCGCCGGCGGCGTAGAGGCCGCCGAGCGGGCGGCCGGTGGAGTCGAGCACCTGGGTTAAGGCGTCGATGCGCACGCCGCCGTAGGTGACGGTGATGCCGGGTAGGAAGCGGATGGCGTAGAAGGGCGGCTGCTCGAGCGGGTGCAGATCGCTGGTGCGCGGGATGGGGAGCATGGTTGGGTCGCGGGCGTCGGCGGCGGCGTTGTATGCGGCGAGGGAGGCCAGCAAGGGGGCACGGGCGACACCCCAGGTCGTGGACATCTGTTGGGCTAGAGAGTCGAGAGCGGGGGCCTCCAGGATTTCGGTCCCCACGGATCTGACCGTTTCGAGCGCGGCCGAGCCGATCTGGGTGGCGGCGTCGGTCTCGCTGTAGATCATGAAGCCAAGCGCCTCGGGTTGGTGCGGGAGGGCGTGGACGCTGACTTCGTCGCTCTCGGACTCGTCGACGTAGCGTTCGCCGCGGAGGTTGACGAGGATCGCGCCGGGCAGCGCTCCTCCAAGGTGGACGCGCGGGAATGACGGGAAGTCAACGACGGCGGGTGGGGCCACGACACGATGGCCATAGAAGCGGCCGAAGGGGCCAGCAGATCCGGCGCCGACGGCCAGGGCGGCCTGGAAGGCTTCGCCGGTGCTGTAGGGGTTGGCGCGCAGGATCATGCGGTCGCTGTTGGGGCCGAAGTAGCGGGCGCGAAGCTCCGGGCTGCCCTGGAAGCCGCCGGTGGCCATGACCGTGGCCCTGGCGTTGATACGGAGGCGATTGTTGGGGCCCTGGGCTTCCGCGCCGACGACGTGTCCGGCGGCGTCCTGAAGGAACGTGCGGATGGCGGTTTCGGTAAAGATGCGGCCGCCAGCGCCCGCGATGTTGGCGGTAAGGCGATCCATGCCGGCGCGGGGGTTGGAACGGCCGTCATCGCGGCGCTCGAGCTGGAAGGCCACATAGGGGAATGGCGGGTTCCAGCCGCTTTCGCCGAACTCAAAGGGATCCAGGCGAACGTCCTGGGTGCGAAGCCACTGGATGGCTTCCGGATAGGTCGTGACCAGGGCCTTGCCGAGGGTGGGGTCGCCGCCGGGCTGGACGGAGAGCCAGCCGGCGAGGTCGCGGGCGGTCCAGACGATGCCGGCGGAGACGGCGGAGGAGCCGCCGGTTTCGGGGCCCTTTTCCAGAACGACCACGCGGGCTCCGGCTTCCTGGGCGGTGCGGGCAGCGGTGAGGCCGGCGATTCCGGCGCCGCAGACCAGTACGTCGGTTTCCAGGGTGGGGAGGTCAGTCATGGGAGCGTCCATTCGCCGCGGGCCGGGACGGGTTCGGCGCGGCCGCTGGCGGCGGAGCGGTAGGCGGCGTGGACGACGCGCAGGGCCTGGAGGGCGTCGAGCGTTGAGGTGGGCGGATCACCCCGGCCCGCCGCCGCCAGCAGCGCCTCGTGCATGAGGGTGTCGTAGCCGGTGATGAAGTCGGAGTCGTAGTCGATGCGTTCGCGGGGCTGGTCAGCATAGGCGGGCAGGTTGCTGTAGCAGGTGAGCGGGGTGCCCTCGTGCGGGTCGATCTGGAGCCAGCCGTTTTCGCCCCAGACCTTGAAGAGGGCCTGCTTGTCGTCAGCGACATCGTGCTGGTCCAGGTAGTAGGCCGAGGTGAGCGAGGCCAGCATGCCGTTGTCGTAGCGAAGCGTGAGGACGGCGGAGTCCTCGACGTCGATGGGCTGGCCTCCGGCCACGTTGGTCATGGCGGATACCTCAACGACGTCGTGGCCGGTGACCACGTGCAGCATGTCGACGAAGTGGATGCCGAGCCAGGAGAGGTGGCCGCCGCCACCGACGCGCTTCTCGAAGAACCAGGTGTTGGAGGAGCCGGTGCGGCGCTGGAGCTGCTCGACGTCGCGGATGCGGGCCTGGTCGGCGATGTAGTGGGCAGTGACGCCGTAGAGCGTTCCCAATCGGCCCTCGTCGCGAATGATGCGGGCGGCGTCGCGAACGGCGGGTTGCTGGCTGCCGGCGAAGGCGAGCATGAGGTGGCGGTCGCAAGCGAGCGCCTTGCGGGCGAGCGGTTCGAGCACGGTGTCCGAGACGCTGGCCGGTTTCTCGGTGAGGACGTGGGCGCCGGCGTCGAGCGCCGCGTCGATGATCGGCGGTGAATCAAGCGGCGGGACGGTGATGACGGCGAGTTGGGGGGATTCGGCTGCGAGGAGTTCGGCAGGGTCTTCGGCGACGATGCGCACTTTGTCGCCGAGCACTGCCAGGATGGAGTCGCGGCGCTCGCCGGCGGGGACGGCTACGGAGACCGAGGCGGCGCCGTCGTTGGCCGCCAGTCGGTCGCGATAGCCCTGCCAGTGGGCGGCTTCGTCGTTTACGACCAGGACGACGTGGATGCCTTGAGCCATTGGCAGTTTCTCCTTGGGGTTTCGAGCTTGCGGCTAGCCGTCCCAGGCGCGGGGTGCGATGCCGGCGATGTCGGTCTTGACGTCGATGACGGCGGCCCGGTCGGATGACAGGGCACGGTCCAAGGCCCCTTCCATTTCGGACGGTCGGGTGACGGTGATGCCTTCGCAGCCCATGGTTTCGGCGACGGCGGCGAAGTCGGCGTCGTTGAGCTTCCAGAGCCGGTCGGAGCCGGGGGTTGCACCGCCGTAGATGCGTTCGTTGAGCGCCTGCTCCTGGTTGAGGGAGGCGTTGTTGTTGACGACGGTGACGGTGCGGATGCCGTAGCGGGCGGCGGTGTCGAGCTCGGTGAGGTGGTACCACATGCCGCCGTCGCCGGTGAAGCAGACGACGGGCCGGTCGGGGGCGGCGCACTTGGCGCCGATGGCGGCGGGCAGGCCCCAGCCCAGGGAGCCGGCGCAGCGGATGAAGCTCTGGCCGGGCGAGGTGAGGTCGATCAGGGTGCCGGTCCAGATGCCGGCGTGGCCGGTGTCGGATAGCAGGATGGCGTCGGACGGCAGCAAGCGAGTGAGCTCGCCGCAGAGGCGCTCGGGGCGCATGGGGACCTGGTCGGAGGTGAGAAGGGGGTCGACCTGGGCTCGCCAGGTGCGGACAAGGGACTGGACGCGCTGGACCCAGGATTCTCGTGACGCTGGGGGTGTAATCGAATCGGCTTCGACCTGATCCAGGAGCTTGCGGAGGCCGGCGCGGGCGTCGGCGAGGAGGCCGACGTTGATGGGAAAGGAGCGGCCAAGCTCGGCGGGGTTTATGTCAAGTTGGACGATGCGGGCGCCGGGTCGCGGAAGCTTCCAGATGTTGGTGACCTGCTCGCCCTTGTGGCTTCCGACGAAGAAGGCGAGATCGACCTCGGCGAAGACCCGGTTGGCGCACTCGCGGGAGTAGGTTCCGGAGACGCCGACCGCGAGGGGATGGCTGGCGGGGAAGGTCTCCTTGGCGTTGAGGGAGGTGATGACGGGGATGTCGAGGGCTTCGGCCAGCTCGATCAGTTCGTCGCGGGCGCCGGAGGCGCGGACGCCGCCGCCGGCGACGATGACGGGACGCGAGGCCTGCTGCAGTTCAGCCAGGGCCGCGCGGACGCTGGGCGAGTCAGGTTCGGGGCGGAACGGGGGCGTGCGGCGGAAGGGTTCCTCGACGATGACATCGAGGTCGTCCTCGGCGGTCATGATGTCGCCGCCGGTGATGCCCCAGAGGTCCAGGTGGGCTGGGCCCGGGGTGCCTGATACGACTTCGCGCAGGGCCTGGCGCAGGAAGATGGGGAACTCTTCCAGGCAGGTCACCGGGGTGCTGAACTTGGTGACGGCCTCGAAGGGGGCCGAGTGGTCAACCTCCTGGTAGGCGTGGCGGTTCTGCATGATCTGGCGAAGGCGGCCAGTGAAGGCGAGGACGGGTGAGCAGGCGAGGTAGGCGTCCTGGAGGCCGGCGGCCAGGTTGAGGGCTCCGACCGATTGGGCGCCGCAGACGCCGGCGCCACCGCTGATGCGGGCGTAGCCGTCGGCCATGTAGGCCGCGCCCTTCTCGGTGTGGGCCATGACGGGTTCGACGCCAACGTGTTCGAGTTCGGGCATGGCCTCCGGCACGCTGACCGGCATAAAGAAATAGTGCGTGACGCCGTATCCGTGAAGGGTCTCGGCGAGGAAGCGCGCGCCGCTCATCGTGGGCATTGGGAATCCCCTTTTCTGTTCAGCGCTGGCGTTGCGCCTCGGCCGCTCGCGGCATCCGCATCCTGCCACGCGAGGCCTCGGTGTTACCCGGGGGATGCCCGGAAGAGTCCTCACCGATTTGGGCCGAAGACGGCCGAACCCCGGATTGAGTCCGGGGCAGGTTCTGCCTCTCCCCTTTGAGAGGGTGATGAGCAGCGCACCAGGTGTCCCTGTGGCCGGGATGGGGCAGCTACCATGGAGGTTCAAGCCGTCGGGCCCACCAACGCTGGAGACAGCAGGTCCGACGCGCCGCCGGGGCGAGCGGTCGGGGCCGCTCGCGGCGTCCCGGCCAGCGCGGCGCCCCTCACCCGAGGAGCGGTTCGTTGCACACGCAATCCAAGCAGATTCAAGACCCCGATCGCCCGAGCCCGCGTGCCGCGACAGGCAGCGGGCCGCCGGTGACCCGACGATGGCTGCTGGCCGCCGGCACAGTAGGCCTAGCCGCGGCGATGCTGGCTGCTTGCGGGGAAGAGGTGTCAGCGCCGGCCAATGGGCTGCCCGCTCCGCCGACGGCAAGCCAGGAGACCGTGCGGGCGCGGGCGGTTGCGGCCACGGTGACCGAGACCGCCCCCCGCAACGTTAGCGGCCTTCCCGAGCCAGGCGCTCAGCGACCGGTGCGCGTGGCGTTCACGGCGCCGACGTGGAGTGTCTGGGGATTTGGGATCGAACCAATGCTCCTGTCGGCGGGACTGGCGGCGTCGGCGGCTAGTGAACGCCGCTATCGCTACGAGGGGCGCACGATCACCGACCACTTCAAGAGTGACTACGACCTCTCAGCCCAGCTCGATTCGCTGCCGGGCGGCGGGGCGGAACTGCTGATGTTCCATGGGCACGATCTGCCGAACCTGGTGGCGTCGGAGCAGCTGTTGCCACTTGACGACCATCTTCAGTCCGATTCCGGTTTTGATCGCGATGCCTTCTGGCCGGGGACGCTGGAGACGGGAAGGCAGGACGGCGTTCAGTACACGCTGCCGGTTGCGGTGGCGCCCTGGAGCATCGTGTTCAATCGCGACCTGGCCAAGGAGTCGGGGATCGAAATGCCCGAGCGCCAGGGTTTTGACCGCTCGGCGTTTCTGCAGGCGGGGCTGGCGATGCAGGGCGGGCCCTCGATCGAGGGACGGGAGCATGGGCTGGGATTCCTGCTGCAAGTGGACCCGCGGCCGGGTCCGGGGGGCGACTACGCGAGCTGGCCGCCGGCCTATGTGTTCATGCAGGCGGCGCTGGGCGACCTGCGTGGCGCGAGCGGAACGTTCGAGGCGCTGCGTAGCGCGGAAACGCTGGAGGTGACGCAGTTCTTCCACGACATGGCTCACACCTACGGGTTCGCGCCAAAGCCGGAACGGTCGGGCGAGCGCGTGTGGATTACCTACACGGAGGGAAGCATTGGCATGTGGGGCGAGTCCATCCAGGGCCCGGGCTACGCCTGGTTGCGCGCCGGGCCGTTCCCGAACCAGGTGTTGTACCCGTTTCCAGAATTCGGCGCCGGGGGCAACCCGGCCGATGTCTGGACGATGATCGGCATCTCGGCCAAGACCTCGGAACCGAAGGTGGCGTACGACGCCATGCGCGCCCTGGAGCGCTCCCTGCGCGAGGTGGCGTTCGTGCCGGCGGCCACGTCGACGCCTGAACAGTTGCGCACGATTGCGCCGGGGCTGCTGGACGAAGAACTGCAGATGATCGTCGATCTGATGGCCAGCGCTTCGTACATCCGACTCTCGCGACGGGAGCGCGGTGCGCTGACCAACGCCATCGATGCCGGAGTCGTGCTTGAAGGCATATCGGCGCAAGAGGCCCTGCTGGATGCCGCGACGAACCTGCAGATCCTGGCAGGTCGCTAACGGGCGGCCGCGTCCTTACCCACTCTTGGTAGTCCGAGCCAGGGGCGGTTCGCGGACCACCCACGGGCGACGGCGCAGAGGGGACCAGCGCCATAGCATTCGCAACGCTCCACTTATGAACTGCTACCGCGTCCCACCGGACGTGATTGAGCCAAGAGCTCTATCGTTGACCATCGCGCTGGACCGGTAGGCTGAGCCAGCTTCCCTTCCCAGGAACCGTTTCCGAAACATTGGACGCGGTGAGTCTGCGTGCCAAGCAGGAGCACGGGCGGCTTTGGGCAGGGCTCGGAAACGATGCCGGAGCGTCCCTGTCGACGGGTGCAGACGGCCTGGCTCCGGAATTCACCGAATCCCGTGCGCCGTCTTGACAGCACCGCGGTTCGTTGCGTATAAGTTGTGTAGGCGCTCTAGTGGGAGCCCCCGAGTCCGCGACAAGGGTTTAACCCGCCCCCGCAACCTGACGGCTTCTCGGCACCACTCTTTTCGGCCTGATCACGCGGACAGCAGGCCACTTGAAAGGAGTGCGTATGTGCCCCCGCAGCCTCCCATTGCGCCCGAGTCTTGAACACCTTCAGAAACAGGCCAAGGCATTACTTAAAGCTGTGGGTGAGGGCGATCAGGACGCCACGCTGAAATTCCGAGCTTCACGCCCCGCGTTGGCCAACGCATCCGACACCGACATCGCCACGGCCAAGCTATCGCTGCGCGACGCTCAAGCCGCGATCGCTCGCGAGTACGGCTTCAAGAGGTGGTCCGACCTCAAGAGGCGCGTTGCCGAGCTGTCCCAGCGTGAACTTGCGGGGCTCGAGGCAATGCAGAACGCCATTCACACCCCAGAGGGGTACACGGATCGAATTCGACAAGTGCTCGGAAACTGCCTGATAGAGACAAATCTCTCTCAAGGTGAGAAGTTCGAAGCCAAAGTACGGGATCGATACGATCTTGGGGACCGGGTGGTGCTCATTACCACCGACCGACAGAGCGCCTTCGACCGGGTGCTGGCCGCGGTCCCTTTCAAGGGGCAGGTCCTCAACATGACGAGCGCATGGTGGTTTGAACAGACCCGCCATATTGTGCCGAATCAGGTCCTATCCATCCCCGATCCAAACGTCACGATTGCCAAGAAATGCACCGTCTTCCCGATCGAGTTCGTGGTGCGTGGATATATAACCGGAACCACGAGCACCGCCCTCTGGACGGTCTATCGCAGTGGTCAGCGTCACTACTGCGGCATCGATTTGCCCGACGGGCTGGTGAAGAACCAGAAACTCCCGACGAATTACCTCACGCCGACCACCAAGGCAGAGGATCACGACCGTCCGATCAGCCCTGACGAGATCGTGTCCGAAGGCTGGATGACGGCCGATGAATGGGAGCGTTGCAGCCGCATCGCGCACGAGCTTTTCGCTTTCGGTCAAGCCGAGGCCGCGGAGCGTGGCCTGATTCTCGTCGATACCAAGTATGAGATGGGCCGTGACGAGAACGGTGAGATCCTTCTGATCGACGAGATTCACACCCCTGACTCCAGTCGCTACTGGATCGCCGACACGTATCAACAGCGCATGCGGGAGAGACAGGAACCCGACAACGTCGACAAGGAATTCCTGCGGCTCTGGTTCACGGCGAACTGTGATCCCTACGAGGATGAGGTCCTCCCAGCAGCGCCGGACGACCTTGTCATCGAGCTCTCACGACGCTACATCTACCTCTACGAGAAGATCACCGGTCGCACTTTCGAGTTTCCAGGGGCGGACCAACCCATAGAGACGCGTTTGGCCAGCAACGTTCAAGGAGTCACATGAGGGCGTACGGAGGGCAATAAGAACCAACGATGAAGAAATACATCCTCTTTGACCACGATGGGGTCCTGGTGGATACCGAATTCTGGTACTACAAAGCCGGAGAGCGCGCCCTGGCTGACATCGGATTTACCCTGGATAGAGACCAATACCTCCGAGACATGACCCAGGGAATGGCCACCTGGGCCCAGCCCGTGACGGCAGGTGTAGACGAACAGACCATCAGCAGGCAGCGTGAGGTCCGTAATGTTTACTATCAAGAATATCTTAGAACAGAAGACATCGAGATCGATGGTGTCCTGGAAACGCTGGATGTACTCGCAAATGAGTTCCGGATGGGCATCATTACAACCTCCAAACCAGATGACTTCGCCTTAATTCACAAGAATCGATCCATCCTGGACTATATGGACTTCTATCTTGCGAGGGATGACTACGAGCAATCTAAGCCACATCCAGAGCCCTATCTGAAGGGTCTCCAGCGTTTTGGTGCAGCTGCCGCCGAAGCGGTGGTTGTTGAAGATTCGGCGCGAGGGTTGAACTCGGCAGTAGCGGCGGGTATCGACTGCATCGTGGTTGCCAACGAGTTCACGGCATCTCACGACTTTTCCAAAGCAATTGCCAGGATCGCTACGATTAGGGAATTGCCATGTACTATAAAAAGCCTAGCAACTTAGCTAGGAACGTACCTCAGGGTCCTTAAGAGAGCGGTCATCAAGCAGGCGATAGTCAGCGAGGCGATGTAGACGTCGGGATGTCGATCGTGCCGAACGATCAGCGGCGCCAGCTGTCCAGCCAACCGTTGCTGCGCTCCATCTTCGAGCGAGCGTCCGAGCGAAGGGCCCGGAGAATGCCATTGACGGCGCCTGCAGGGCCCCTCCAGACGACCGCCGCCGGAAGGAAGTCCGATCGAGCCATTGCCCCTGGCCGCGTCGACTTGACTGGTGCCGTGAGAGTGTGTAGTGTTTAGGACACATGACGCAGTTCGGCACATTCGTACACGCGGCGCGACGGAGCCTGCAAGCGGGCGACCGGCGGTATTCGCTGCGGCAGGTGGCCAAGCGCATCAGCGTTGAGCCGAGCTATCTGAGCAAGATCGAGCGCGGGCAGGTGGCGCCGCCATCCGAAGCCGCGACCGTGAGGCTTGCGATGGAACTGGACCAGGACCCGGACGTGCTGCTGGCGCTGGGCGGCAAGGTCTCCAGCGACCTGCAGGAGGTCATTCGCAAGCGGCCGCGACTGTTCGCGCAGCTGATCCGCGAATTGCGGGATGCGCCCGACCACGCGGTTCTCCGAATCGTGCGCGAGGTGCGTGACGGGGACTGGTGAGCGACGAGATCAACGGCATACGACGAGCACAGCGGATCGGGAGTTTCCGACGCGACGCATTTGAACGGCTACATGCCAAGGAGAGCAGTAGGGAATGATTACGCTTGAACACGACCGCCTTGTATTCAGATTTCCGGAGGTCCATAAGGACGCGACCTGCGCCATCGAGTTTCAACGGACGCTGCGGATTCCGGACGACGGGCTGGACTATCCGCTGCCGCCGGGGATGGGCGGGTTTCCGCTGCGTCACCTGGACGACTACGCCCGGCGCGTCCCTGAGGATTGGCTGCGGCGCGGCGGGGTGCTGATGCCGATGCACCAGGCCGAGGCGATGTGGATCAACTTTGACTCCGGGATGTACCCGTTTGCGGTGAAGATCGCGACGGGCAAGACCTGCGCGCTGACCGGCGACGGCTGGATCAACCACCTGAACACGGACCCGCAGGACTACGCGGTGCTACCGGAGCAGCCGTGGCTGGATGGGTGTTGCGTGGCCAAGGGGATCGTTCGCCAGTTCGTGGCGATGCCGCTGGGCCAGGGATTCACGGTGGAGGAACAGCTGACCGGCGAGGCGGAGCATGGGGGCCTGCAACTCATCGTCTATCCAATGAAGGCGGAGCGGTACGAGGCGATGATGTCCGAAGTCGGTCCGGTCGCTCGAAGCTACGGTCCCCTGCCATCTCAGGCTGAGGCCGCCAGTGCGATGGGCCTGGCACCGGGCGGACGGATGCGGCAGGAAATCTATGAGGACGACTACGGGCTGGACGCTTGGGATCAGCGGCAGGCGAGCCGCTGTTTCGTGACGATCGCCAATTCGATGCAGTGGATGGCACTGACCGGCGAGCGCCCTCCAACGGAGCCGCCGACGGCACGGCAGTACACGGCCGCCGGCCTGCCGTGGTTTGATTACTTCGGCGGGGACCTCACAGCGCTGGAGGAGACCGAGAAGCTGCGGGGAATTGCCAGCGTAGCGGAGATTGGCGGGGCGAACGGGGAGTCGCCGCTGCCGGAATACGAGTCGATCGAAGTAGATCGGGTCATTCCGCTTCGGCGGCGCGAATCGAATCAAGTGCGGGAAATGTCCGGCGAAGTGACCGCAAGCTCGTAGCTGACGCAACGCCCGACCGTCTTCGAGGGATCAGGCTCTTTCGGGCCTTTCTCGGACTCGATGCGCAGCAACCCCGAGGGTTGGAGAGACGGTTCGACGCTGGTATTCTCGCGTCCGTATTGGTTGTGCATCGGACGCTGACGGTTCGATGCGCTATCTGCGCGCTTCCAGTCATCGGCTTCCGCCGACCGTGAAGCGCCATTTGGGGGGGCAATGCTTCCACGTTCAATCACACGACGGCGGCTCTTGCGCGCCGGCGGCGGGGTCGCACTTGGCGCGGCTGGCGCGGCGATTCTGGCCGCGTGTGGCGAGACCCAGGTCGTCGAGGTTGAGAGGATCGTCGAGAAGGAAGTTCCGGTTGAGAAGATCGTCGAAAAGGAAGTCGCGGTCGAGAAGGTCGTTACCAAGGAAGTCGTCAAGGAAGTCGCGGTCGACCGGATCGTGACCGTCGTGATCGAACAGCCGATCGGGAAGCCGCGCGTGCGCTTGCGAGGCACGGGGCCGCTTGGAACCGCGGAAACTGGCATTTTCGACAAGCTGCTGTCCGAGACCCAGATCGAGTTGGACCACGTTGAGCAGCCGTACGCGGCTACTTACCAGAGCCTGCTGATCAACCTGAGCCAGGGCGGCTCGGCCTATGACATCGCGTCGATGGACGACCCGTGGATGCCGCAGTTCACGGAGTTCCTGGCCGATATCACGCCGCTGTACCAGGGCTTCGGCTGGGTATGGCCCGACCCGGACATGATCCCGGCGATCGTGAACCTGGGCGACTGGCCGCCGGGCAAGTACGGGCCGCGCGCAGTGCCGAACATCGGCAACATCCAGAGCTTTGCGTACCGGGCCGACGTCATGGAGAACCTCGGCGTTGAGCCGCCGAAGACCTGGGACGACGTGGCCGAGTACTCGACCAAGATCACGGGCGACATGGCCCCCGACCTCTACGGATACACCATCCGCGGACAGCCGGGGAACCCGGCCATGACCAGCTTCCTGCCGATCATGCGCGGCTTCGGGCGCGACGTGATCGACGGCGACCTGAACCCGCAGGTGAACACGGAAGAGGGCCTGGCGGCGCTGGACATGGTGGTGACGCTGAAGAACCTGGCGCCTCCGGGCGTTGAGAACATCGGCCACCACGAGCTGGGCAAGTTGATGTACACGGGCCTGGCCGCCATGTCGGGCGACGTATGGCCCGACCAGCTGCTGAAGATGTACACGCCGGACCTGTCTTCGGTGGTCGGCAAGATCGAGGTACTGCCGGAGCCGGCCCAGCCGGGCGCAGACCACGCCAACATGACCGGCGTGTGGCTGTTCGGCGTTCCGCAGGGCAGCGAGAATCACGAAGCGGCGGCGGAGGCGATCCACTGGCTCACCCAGGCGGAGAACCAGAAGGAGAACATGTACGCCAACAACTGGCCGCCGGTTCGGTTCAGCCTGATGGACGACCCCGGACTGCTGGCGGACTTCCCGTTCCTGGCGGGCATCAAGAACGCCGCTTCGGTGGCCGTGCCGCGCCCGCGGACGGAGCACTACTCCATCGTGGAGGAGATCGTTGGCCGGCACGTATCGGCCGTGATCGCCGAGCAAGAGTCGGTGGGCGACGCCGCACGGCTGGCGGACGAAGAGGTTCGAGTGGCGCTGGAAGAAAAGGGCGCGTACTCATAGGGACCCTGAACACCACGATCACAGGGATCGCGTCGGCCTAGCGCTGCCTGATCGCCACGTAGTCGTGGAACTGGTTACGCGACCAGGCACAGGCCTGGCGGAGTTCACGCAGGTGAGCTCCGCCAGGCCTTGTGCGTTCTACCCGACCATGCAGCCAGCATTTGGCCGAGGCACCCGTGCTTAACGTTCTGCGCCGGCGGAGCGGTGGCGACGTGCGAGCCATTGCCAAGACTCCCTGGTGGGAGACGCACCTCAGGTTCTTCTTCATAGCGCCGTCAATGGTCTTGCTGGCCGTGATGGCGGTCTTCCCGGCCATCATGAGCTGGCGCATGGCCTTCTCGCGCGTGAACTTCAAGCTCGGCGAGCTGGAGATCGAGCCGATCGGCTTCGCCAATTTCACGAAGGCGTTCAGCGACAACTTGATCATCGGGTCAACCGTGCGCACGGCGGTCTGGGTGCTGGTGGTGGTATCCGCGGAGATCGTGGTTGGCCTGTTTATCGCGTTCCTGATGAGCAAGCTGCACTCCCGGGCGCGGATGTTATTCACGGCGGCGCTGATCATTCCGCTGGTGCTGCCGCCGGTCAGCGTGGGGGCGGGCTGGCTGGTGATGATGGACGTGAACTTTGGCGTGCTGAATTACCTGCTGAGCCTGGTGGGAATCGAGCCGCTGCTGTGGCTGGCGGACGACCGGACGGCCCTGGCGTCGATCATGCTGATCGACATCTGGCAGGCGAGCATGTTCGTATTCATCCTGATGTACGCAGGAATTCTGTCGCTGCCCCAGGATCCGTATGAAGCCGCCGCGATTGACGGCGCGTCGCCGTGGCAGATCTTCAGGGATGTCACGATTCCGCTGCTGCGGCCCACCTTCGTGGTGGTATTGCTGCTGCGAACGCTGGATGCGGCGCGGATCGCGGACCGGATGCTGGCCATGACGCGCGGCGGTCCCGGATCATCGACCGAGACCGTGACGCTGTCGATCTACAAATATGCCTTTATCCACTTCAATTTCGGTTATGCATCCGCCTTGTCCGTCATGTTTCAAGTCGTTTTGATCATCCTGGCGACGTTCTACATCCGCCGGATCCTGCGGACTTAGGTATGAGGTAGTCATGGTTGGAGAACGCAGCACCCCACTGGTCTTGAGCCGTCACGTGCTGATGCTCGGGGTGGTGCTGATCGTGCTGGCGCCGGTGTACTGGATGCTGATGATCGGTCTGAAGACCGAGTCGGAGTTCTCGCAGATTCCGCCGACGATCTGGCCGCAGGAGTTCACGCTGGAGTGGTTTGAGGCGGTCTTGGGCAAGCGTGGGTTCGGCGAACAGATCATGAACAGCGTCATCATCGCGGCGATCGCCACCTCGATCGCGATTACGGTAGGCAGCCTGGCGGCGTACGGACTTTCCCGATTTCAGCTGCCGTGGGGCCTGAACTATCACATCCTCTTCTTCATCCTGACGGTTCGCATGTTTCCGCAGACCGTGACCGTGGTCCCGCTGTTCATCTTCTTTACCCAGATCGGCCTGATCGACACCCACCTCGGCATGGGGCTGGTGCACTCGATGCTGGAGTTGCCGCTGGCGGTGTGGATGATGCTGGGGTTCTTCCGGGACATTCCACGCGATCTGGAGGAAGCTGCGATGGTGGACGGCGACCACTGGCTGGGAGCGTTCCGCAAGGTAATCGTGCCGCTGGTCCGACCGGGCCTGGCGGCAACCTCGATCCTGATCCTGATTGCGTCTTGGAATGAGTTTCTCTTCTCGCTGATCCTCACGCGAACCGAGGCGCAGACACTGCCGATCGCGGTCGCGAATCAAGTCACCCAGTTCGACATCCTCTACGGCCGCATGATGGCGGCCTCGGCCATTTCGATCATCCCGGTCCTAATCTTTACGCTGCTGGTCCAGCGCAACCTGATCCGGGGCCTGACCCTCGGTGGAGTTTCCGGAGCATGAGCGACTCAACAACTCGAATGCGTTCGGTGCCTGTCACATTCGAGAACGTCTCGAAGCACTTTGGAAGCGTGATCGCCGTCGACGAAGTGGACCTGCACGTGCAGGAAGGCGAGTTCATGGTCCTGCTGGGGCCGTCGGGCTGCGGCAAGACCACCTCACTGCGAATGATCGCGGGACTCGAAGTGGCCACGGAGGGGACGATCAAGATTGGCGATACGATCGTCAACAAGGTGCCGCCGCGGGCGCGGAACGTGGCCATGGTGTTCCAGAGCTACGCGCTGTACCCGCACATGAAGGTATCCGACAACATCGGCTACCCGCTGAAAATTCGGAAGACTTCCAAGGCGCGGATCGGCGAGCGCGTAAAGGAAGTCGCGAATTTGCTGCGGATTCCGGAGCTGATGGATCGAAAGCCGCGGGAACTGAGCGGCGGCCAGCGGCAGCGCGTGGCGCTGGCCCGGGCCATCATCCGCGAGCCGAATGTGTTCCTATTCGACGAG
This sequence comes from Chloroflexota bacterium, assembly GCA_028874315.1. Taxonomy (GTDB): domain Bacteria; phylum Chloroflexota; class UBA11872; order UBA11872; family UBA11872; genus UBA11872. The sequence continues at coordinate 38,782 of JAPPKM010000088.1, read as the reverse complement.
CCGCTTTCCAACCTGGATGCCGAATTACGGCTGGAGATGCGCGGCGAGTTGAAATACTTGCAGCGCCAATTGGGAACCACTGCCATTTACGTCACCCACGACCAGGCCGAGGCATTAGCGATGGCCGATCGGATCACGGTCATGCGGGACGCCAAGGTGCTGCAAGTGGGTTCGCCGATGGACATTTACGACCGGCCGGCCAATGCGTTCGTCGCGCACTTCGTGGGGAGCCCCGGCATGAGCCTGGTTTCCGGAACGCTGACAAGCGCCAACGGATGGGTCCGCTTGAATGGCAACGGCTTCTCGTGGGCCGTGGCGGGCGACGCCGCGACGGCCGTTTTGCGCCGGCCACGGGTCGACCGGGCTGCGATCGTGGGCGCGCGCCCCGAGGCCATGGAGCTCTCGTTCACCGAGCAAACGGACTTCGCCAAGGCCGAGATTTTTGCGGTTGAACCGTTAGGCAGCGAAGTGCTGGTTGACGTGCTGCTGGATGAGGACACGCGGGTCAAGGCGCGGGCGGAGACGACTTTCGCCGGTCAGCCGGGCGAGGACATCTGGATACGTCCGAAGCCCGACCGAATCCGGTTGTTCGACGGCGAAAGCCAGGAGGCCATTGAATAGCAGGGTCGGCGCGTCAGCGGCATTTGCTCGAAGGAAGTTTTTGATGACGAAGCTGCGCACGGGCCTGGTTGGCTGCGGCAGCATGGGCGGCGGCGTTCATGCGCCGGGACTGGCCAGTCATCCGCGGATCGAACTGAGCGCCATCGCGGACGTGACGCCGCCGAACCTGGAGCGGGTGGGCGAGGAGCAGGGGATTCCAGCCGAGCGTCGATTTGCGGACGCCGAGGAGTTGGCGGCGCTGCCGGATCTCGATCTGGTCGTGGTGGCCACCCCGCCGTGGCTGCGCAACGCCCCGGTCCTGGCAGCCCTGGGCGCTGGGAAGCACGTCTTGGCCGAGAAGCCGCTGGCGTCGGTTCCGCAGGACGCCTGGGAGATGGTTCGGGCGGCCGAGCGCGCCGACCGGGTGTTGGCCATGATGCACAACTACCTGTTTTTTCCCGAGTTCGAGGCGGCGAAGGCGGCCATTGACGCGGGGACGATTGGCGACGTTCAGACCATTAGCGCCAACCTGCTGTGCGTTCCGGACAACCCGGGCGCGGCAACCTTTCAGCCGGGTTGGCGGCGCGACCTGGGGCGCGCGGGCGGCGGGATCCTGATGGACATGCTGCACCCGCTCTACGTGATGAGCTGGCTGGCGGGCGCGCCGGTGAGCGAAGTCTCAGCGATGATCCGTCGAACCGGTGAAGGCCCACTGCCGGTGGACGACTTGGCGATGTGTCACCTGCGACTCGGCGACGTGTACGCCAGCCTGAACCTGGGCTGGGGGCTGGGGCCCGGCGGAATCGGCGTGGGAGGTAGCGAGGGTCGTTTGTGGCTCCGATACATCAACAATGGGACCACGCCCTTCGACCGATTTCATTCGGCGTTTACTTCCGACGGGATGACGACGCGACCGCTGAAGGTGGAGGGCGTCATCGCCGACCCCGATTCGGCGCACGCGAGCGAGGACGAGCGGCTGGCCTGGGCGTTTGACGGGTACAACATGCAGAACTCGTACCTGGAGCTGGTGAGCGACATCGTCGAGGCGGTGGACTCGGGACGTCAGCCGAGGAGTACCGGCGTCGATGGCGCTCGGGCCGTGGACACGGTGCTGGCATGCTATGCCTCGGCGGCGCGGCGCTGCCCGGTTGCCTTGCCGCTGGATCGGGCCGATCCGGTTTACCGCGAGGGCGTTACGGCCCTCGCCGCGGAGGCTGAAGCCGACTAGGCGCGCGGAGCGATTACGTCCTGCTGGTCCTGAAGCAGCAGCGGGCGCAGGAAGTCAACGCACTTTTCCAGCCCTTCAAGGCGACCCATCCAGCGGTCTTCGTGCTCCATGCTCACGACGCCGTCGAAGCCGGTTTTGCGGAGGGCGCTGAAGAACTGGCGCCACCAGAGTTCATCGTGGCCGTAGCCGACGGTGCGGAAGGCCCAGGAGCGCTGGAACGACTGGTCCCAGGGACGAATCTCGAGCAGGCCGTTGAGCGCGGCCTCGTTGGGGTCGATGCCGGTGTCCTTGGCGTGCACGTGCCAGATGCAGCCGGCCAGCCCCTGGACGACCACGGTGGGCTCCATGCCCTGGGGCCAGAGGTGGCTGGGGTCCAGGTTGGCGCCGAGCAGGTGGCCGGCGATGTCGCGTAGCTGCAGGAGGGAGCGCGGGTTGTAGGCGACCATGCCGTGGTGCATTTCGATGGCAATCTTCATGCCGTGGTCGGCGGCGAAGCGGCCGGCTTCGCTCCAGAAGGGAGTGACTTCCTCGGCCCATTGGCGAAGGCCGCACTCCACGTATTCGGCCGGCCAGGTCGCCGTGACCCAGTTGGGATACGTCCCGCCATCAGGCGCGCCGGGGCAGCCGCTCTGGGTGATGACGATGTCCAGCCCAAGTTCCCGCGCAACAAGGACGGTGTCGTAGTAGGTCTGCTGACAGCGCTGGCGGCGCTCGGGGTGCGGGTCGAGCAGGTTGCCGGAGCAGTTCAGCGCCGAGAGCGTCAGTCCACGCTCGGTGATTGCGCCGAGGAATTCCTCGCGGGCCGCCTGGCTCTGGACAAGCTCGTCGAGCTGGCAGTGGGGCGCGGAGGAGAAGTTGCCGGTACCGATTTCGACGGCGTCGAGACCGAGGCCAGCCGCATAGTCGAGGGCCTCGGTGAAGGACTTGTCGTTGAGGATGTCCATGTACAGGCCAAGTTTCATGGCGTATCTCCCCCGTTCGACGGGTGGCGCGGTGGTGAAGTTTCGGCGTCGTGGCAGGGCGAGCGCATCGACGGTCAGATCAGCGGGCGCTCGTTCTTGACAGCTTCGGCGTAGCGCTCGCGCGAGGCCTGCACGCCCGCGAGCGTGGACACCTCGGAGACGGGTACGTCCCACCAGGACTCGTAGGTGGGAACGCCGTCATCGGCGCTGACATCCACGGCGATGAGCGTTGAGCGATCGGCATCGCGCGCATCCTCGAGGGCCTCCTGCAGGTCGTCGGCGGTGTCGGCGCGGATGACATTCATGCCGAGGCCTTCGGCGTTCGCGGCCAGATCGAGAGGAATGGTGTCGCCGTCGAGTTGGCCCGACGATCCGTTCCGATAGCGGTATTGGGTGCCCCAACCATCGGCGCCGACGTCGGTGGAAAGCGCCCGGATGCTGCCCCAGCCGTGGTTATCGAGGAGCACCACGTTGATCTTGATGCCTTCCTGCAGGGCGGTGACGAGTTCCTGGGCCATCATCAGGTAGGAACCGTCGCCGACCATGACGTAGACCTCGCGCTCGGGCGCGGCCATTTTTGCGCCGATGCCGCCGGCGATCTCATAGCCCATGCAGGAGTAGCCGTATTCCAGGTGAAAGCCGCCCGGCTGCGCGGTGCGCCAGAGTTTGTGCAGGTCACCGGGCAGGCTGCCAGCGGCGCAGACCACGACGTCTTCAGGCCGGGCGAAGTCGTTGACGACGCCGATGACGTGGCCTTGCCGCAGTGGAATGGCATCGGTGGCGGCTCGCTGGCTATCGGTCTCGGCGATCCACTCCGCTCGCCAAAAGTCAACCTGCGCCGTGAATGCCGTCGGAACGCGGTAGCCAACCACGGCCTCGGCCAGTTCCTCAAGCACAACCTTCGCGTCGCCCTGCAATGGCAGCGCGGCGTGCTTGTAGGCATCCAGTTCGGCCACGTTGATGTTGATGAAGCGGACGTTGGGGTTCTGGAACTGGGTCTTGGAAGCGGTGGTGAAGTCGGTGTAGCGCGTGCCGATGCCGATGATCAGATCGGCCTCGTGAGCCACGAAGTTGGCGGCGGTGCCGCCGGAGAATCCGACGGCGCCCAGGACCTGGGAATGGTCGTGCGGCAGCGCGCCCTTGCCGGCCTTGGTCTCGGAAACCGGGATTCCGGTGGCTTCAACGAAGGCCTGGAGGGTGGCTGAGGCTTCGCTGTAGAGGACGCCGCCGCCGGCGACGATCAGCGGTCGCTGGCTGGCCCGGATCCAGGCGGCCGCTCGTTGCAGCAGACCAGCGTCGGGACGGGCGCGGGGGATGTCCCAGACACGGGGCTCAAACAAGCTGGCGGGATAGTCGTAGGCCTCGGTCTGGACGTCCTGCGGCAGGCAGAGCGTGACGGCGCCGGTGGAGGCGGGCGAGGTGAGGACGCGCATCGTCTCCATCAGGGCGGGAACCAACTGATCGGGCCGGTTGATGCGGTCCCAGTAGGTGGACACCGGGCGAAAGCAGTCGTTGACCGAGACGTCGTGCGACCAGGGGGCTTCAAGTTGCTGAAGGACCGGGGCGACTTTGCGGTTGGAAAAGATATCGCCCGGCAACAGCAGGACGGGCAGGCGGTTGATGGTGGCCGTAGCCGCGCCGGTGACCATGTTGGTGGCGCCGGGGCCGATCGACGAGGTGCAGGCCAGCGTGCCGAGGCGATTCTTCATCTTGGCGTAGCCGATGGCGCTGTGGACCATGGACTGCTCGTTGCGGGCCTGGTAGTAGCGGAAGTCGGGGTTCTCCTGAAGGGCTTCGCCGACGCCGGCGACGTTGCCGTGGCCGAAGATGCCGAAACAGCCGGCGAAAAAGGGCTGCTGCCGACCGTCGCGCGCCACGCGCTGAACCTTGAGGAATTCAACCAGCGCCTGGGCCATCGTCTTCTTCATCGGGAATGCCCCTTTGGTTACGTCAGCAGTCGAATCGGACGGTTTCGACGCGTCGGGTCTGCAGTCACCAGATCGCGGAACGAGTCGCAGGCAACTGTTCTCAAGGCCGCAGCAAATCATACGAGAATGACCCGAATCGAACGTTGGACCCGAGGAGCGCCGAGATGCCCGTTGTGCCAAGAGCCCACGAACTGTTGGGATATCCCGCCGACGCCCGGCTGCTGATTGTCAACGCCGACGACTTTGGTATGTGCCACGGCCAGAACGTCGGTGCTATCCGGTCGATAACCGAGGGGCTGGTCAGTTCGTGCTCGCTGATGGCGACGACACCGTGGTGCTTGCATTCGGCCGACTTTCTGCGACAGCATCCCGAGGTTTCTTTCGCCGTTCACCTGACCATCGTGTCCGAGTACCGGCACTACCGGTGGGGACCAGCAGCGGCACCGGAACGTGTCCGTTCGCTGCTCGACGAGTCCGGGCATTTCTTCGGGGACGACCGCTTCGACCACATGCTGGAAACTGCCGATATTGGCGAACTGGAAACCGAGTTTCGAGCTCAGATCGAGGCGATCACGTCACTCGGCCTGGAGCCGTCCCATCTGGACACCCACTACGGTCCGCACGAGTTTCGCAGCGACATCTTTGAACTGGTCTTCGGGTTGGCGCGTGAGTACGGGTTGGCCATGCGCGCAGGCTCGCCACACCTGGTCGAAAGCTTGCTGGCCCAAGGCCTGCCGGCCGCCGATCACGGCGTCCTGGACTCGGGCCGTATCCCTCCGGAGCAAAAGGCTGAAGTGCTGGCCGCCAGACTGCGGGAGCTGCCGGCGGGCCTTAGCGAGTGGGCGCTGCACCCGGGGATCGCGACTGACGAACTGCGGGCCGTGATGGCCGATCCAAGAGTCCCCGGCGTTACGGGGACGCCCGAGGGACGGCAGTCTGACTTTGATGTAGCCGTTTCCGAGGAGGCCGCCCGGATCGTGGATGAAGAAGGCATCCAGATTATCGGCTACCGCGAGCTGCAGCGCGTCTGGCAGGCCGTGAGCTAGCTGCCGCACGCTCTTCGACGCGCCGGTCAGCGGATCAACGACCGCGCAAGGGCCTGCGAGAGCGACCGGACCGGCACGAAATCACTGCGCCGAAGCCTAATCGCCGCCTTCTGGCACCCGCCGGACATTCGGGCGGCGGTTGGCGGTGACTTCGTCGAGTCGGCGAACCGGCGCGTTCACCGGAGCGTCGTGAAGCTTGTCTGGTTCCGACTCGGCCTCGCGGGCGATTCGTCGCATGACGTCGATGAGGTTGTCGAGCGATTCTCGGGATTCAGTCTCGGTTGGCTCGATCATCAGAGCCTCGTCCACAATGATCGGAAAGTAGATCGTCGGCGGGTGGATGCCGTAGTCGATGAGCCGCTTGGCGATGTCGAGAGTACGCACGCCCAGGCGCCGTTGCCGGGTACCGGCGAACACGACCTCGTGCATGCAAATCCGCTCGTAGGGCAAGTCGTAGTCGTCGGACAGGGAGGCCCGCAGGTAGTTGGCGTTGAGCACGGCGTCGTCGGCGGCCTCGCGCAGCCCCTCGGCACCGAGAGAGCGGATATACGTATAGGCGCGGACCAGATTGCCGAAGTTCCCGAGGTGGCTGTGCACGCGTCCGATGCTGGTGGGCGACGGCTCCGCCAGTTCAAACGCGTCGCCGTTTCGCACCACTCGGGGTGCGGGCAGAAAGGGCTCCAGATGAGCCTGCACGGCGAGAGCCCCAGCCCCCGGACCACCGCCGCCGTGCGGCGTGCTGAACGTTTTATGTAAATTCAGATGCATCACGTCGATGCCCAGGTCCGCCGGTCGGACGCGGCCGAGCATGGCGTTCATGTTGGCGCCGTCGCAGTAGACCTGCGCGCCCGCGGCGTGAACCAGGTCGACCACTTCGACGATGCGGCGCTCAAAGAGCCCGAGGGTGCTCGGCAGCGTGAGCATGATGGCCGCGACGCCCGGGCCCAGGCTCTCCTTGAGATTCTCCAGGTCGATGCCACCGTCATCGGCGGTTGGCAGGCTGACGACCTGCAGACCACTCATCGTGCCGGTGGCGGGGTTGGTGCCGTGCGCCGAGTCGGGCACGAGAACCTGGGTTCGCGTTTCTCCGCGCGACTCGTGCCAGGCCAGAATGCTGAGCAGTCCGCACAGTTCACCCTGCGAGCCGGCGGCTGGCTGCGTGGACACCGCCGGGAAACCAGTTATCGCGGCGAGAAGCGCCTCCAGCTCGTAGATCAACGCCAGGGCGCCCTGGCACGTCTCAGGCGGCTGATTCGGATGAACATCAGCCAAACCGGGCGTTCGAGCCGTGACTTCGTTGACCTTGGGGTTGTACTTCATGGTGCACGAACCGAGCGGATACATGGCCGTATCCACGCTGTGGTTTTTGTGCGAGAGGCGCAGGAAATGACGCATCACGTCGATTTCGGAGGCCTCGGGTAACGGCAGGTCGGATCGAAGCTCGGATGACGGCAGGGCAGCGGCTGGGTCGACCGGATCAAACTGCGGCAGCGGTGGCCGCACGCCGCGCCGTCCGGGGCTGGAGAGGTCGTAGATCAGCGGTTCGTCAGTCACTTGGTTTTCGCCCAGGCCGTGGCCAACGCTTGGACATCACTGGCGGTCGTGAGTTCAGTGGCGGCAACGAGAATCAGGTCGTCGAACTCGGGAGACACGCAGCCGAGATCGACACCGGCGAGCACGTTGCCGTCGCTGCGGAGTCGTTCGAGCCGGACCGCGGCGCCCTCGGGCGCGTGCACCGCGAACTCGTTGAAATAGGGAGCATCCGTGGCAATCACAGCTCCGGCATCGGCGAGAGCTTCGGCCGTGCGATGGGCAGCGCTGAGCGACTGTTCGGCGATTTCGCGCAAACCGCGACGGCCCAGGGCGCTCAGCGAGATTGTTGCGCCGAGCGTTACCAGGGCCTGGTTGGTGGTGATGTTGGACGTGGCGCGCTCGCGACGGATGTGCTGTTCGCGAGTCTGCAGCGTCAGGACGAAGGCGTTCTTGCCGTCCAGATCCGTCGTCCGACCGGCGATTCGACCCGGAACGCGGCGAATCAACTGTGACCGGACGGCGAACATGCCGGCGCCAGGCCCGCCGTAGGCCGGCGGACCAGCCAGCGAGCGCAGTTCGCCGACTACGACGTCCGCGCCAAGATTACCCGGCGGTGCCAGGAGACCCAACGAAACAGGATCGCCGACAACGACCACGACTCGAGCGCCGTGCCGGCGAGCGGCCTGAACGACCGGATCGAGATCCACCACCATGCCCAGAAAGTCCGGGCGCTGGACCACGACGCAACTGGTCTGATCGTCGATGGCTTCCGCCAACGGCTGAACGTCCGGCCGAACGCTGCGTCCATGTCGACGAGCGGCCGCCACGACCTTGAACTCGACGTCGAGCGCGCTTACATAGGTTGCGGCGACTTCTCGATAGGCCGGATGCACGGTGTCGGCAACGACAACGCGTGGCCGGCGGGTAAGACCACGGCAAAGGAGCACGGCCTCGGCCAGTGCCGACGCGCCGTCGTACAGCGAGGCGTTCGAGACGTCCATGCCGGTGAGGTCACAGACGAGCGACTGAAACTCGTACATGGCCTGCAGGGTGCCCTGCGCCATTTCCGGCTGGTAGGGGGTGTAGGCCGTGTACCACTCCGACCGGAGCAGCTGCTGGTCGACCAGCGCCGGCACGAAATGACGGTAGAAACCGGCGCCAAGAAACGAAGGAAGATCACTGGACGTCGCGTTGCGCGCGCCAAGCTCCGAGAGATGGCGAATGACGTCGGTTTCCGGGAGTGCCGGGGGCAGGTCCAGCGTGGGGTCGCGGTGCTGGACCGGAATGTCTACGAAGAGGTCGTCAATGGATTCGACACCGACCGTCCGAAGCATCGCGGCCCGGTCGGCGTCGGTATTAGGCGCGTAGCTCATTCACCAGCTGTTCGTATGCCTGGGCGTCAAGCAGCGTGTCACGCTCGCTCGAGTCGCTCGCGGCCAACCGAATCATCCAGCCAGCGGCGTACGGGTCTTCGTTAATCAGCTCGGGCTGCGCCTCAAGCTCCTCGTTGACTTCGAGGATTTCGCCTGACATCGGGACATAGAGGGGCGAGACGGCCTTGACCGACTCGACGGTTCCAAACTCGTCACCGGCGGCGAAACTGTCGCCCGGCGTCGGCAGTTCGACGTACACGACATCCCCGAGCTCTTCCTGCGCATAGGACGTAATGCCAACGAGCAAGTGGTCGCCTTCGTCGCGAACCCACTCGTGTTCGCGCGTGTAGCCAAGGTCGTCTGGGTACATGAACTCACCGGGGCCAAGCATTCGGGGTCACTGTCTAGAATATCGCAGCGCAGCGCGACAACGGACGGATCCCCCCTCATTCGATGACTGTCCAGGTTCGCGTGGCATTCGTCGGCGAGGGTGTTCCCGAGCAGATCAAGGCCGCGGCCGCGGCGTCCGGTGAAATCGTCGCCTCGTGGGCGTCCGTCGCCGCCGCCCCGCAGGCGGCGGAGCTGCCGGCACCGCCAGAGGTCGAAGCCTGGAGACGCACTCTCCAAAGTCTCGAACGCCCTCGCACGCTGTACCTGGCACCGGGACACGGTCCGGACGACGACCCTGGCGTTGCAGTGCTCCAGGAGTTGGCGAGTCGCGGGATCTTCCGCCTGTCCATGGGTCCGACGTCTGCCCCCGCCACCGACGGCCCGACGGTGATGGGTCCGGCGGACGAGACGTGGCGGCCCGCGCCTGGCATGCAGTCCCTGGTGAGGGGGATTGCGGACAACCGCCAACTCACGTCATGGCGCAACCGGCTGCGTTCGGCCTACGGAACAGACGCGGTTATCGAGTTCAAGCCCTGGTCCTGTTCGCGGTGGCAGGCCGATGTCCCGGGAGACTCCCGGATTTTCCCGATGTCGCTGCGCGCTTTGCCCACGGAGGAATCCAGGCTGCGCGACACCAACACCCTGCGCGACGTCGTGGCCGAGCTACGCGGGCCCAACGGCTGTCCGTGGGACAAGCAGCAGACGCACCGAACGCTGCGCCCCTACCTCGTAGAGGAGGCGCACGAGGCGCTGAGCGCGATCGACCGCAACGACGATCGGGCAATGGCCGACGAGTTTGGCGACGTGTTGCTGAACCTGGTGCTGCACGCGGAGATTGCCCGGCAGCGCGGCGGGTTTGCGTGGCCGGACGTGGTTGCAGCCATCAGCGCCAAGATGATTCGAAGGCATCCGCACGTCTTCGGCGACGCACAAACGGAGGACATGGAAGATCTGCGCAATTCGTGGGCGCAGATCAAAGCGGACGAGCACGGTGGCGAACGGGGCCCGCTGGACGGCCTGCCGGACTCGCTGCCCAGCCTTACATTCGCTGGTGCGGCCGTGCGCGCTCTGCGTCGCGCCGGCCGGCCTCTGGACGAGGCGGATCAGCAGGCGGCGTCCGTGACGGCGCTGACGATGGGAAACGACCCGGAAGCCCTGGGCGATGCGCTGCTCTGGGTAGCCGCCCGGGCCGATGCCAAGGACATTGACCTGGACATGGCGCTGCGGGACGCAAACGCTCGCCTCAACGATCGACTGCAAGACGACGAGCGTCGACGCCAGGCCATTCATGGGGCCGGCGGCCAGGCCGTCCGGCCCAGCTGAAGCGTGGAAGAGCCTAGTTCGTCGTGTCCGGGTTCAGGCCGTCCAGCACTTCCAGCGTGGCCGCGGCTACCTGGAAGGTATTCAAGAGTTGATCCGCCACGATTTCGCCCTCGCCGGCGCGGGCAAGGAATACAAACGGGACGCCATGGGCTGCAAAGGTGTCATGGTCGCCGCGCCCAACGCCGAAACCTGGCGTCACCTGGAGGTCTTGTCCGTCAGCCTGAAGCCGTTCGTCGATGGGCGACACCAGGCTAAGGGACGACCCGATTTGCAACGGCTGGGCCCGGCCAGGCCTGTCAAAGGCAAGGACAGCGTCAATAGCGTCACGTTGGTCCTGCGACAGATGTGCCAGATACCAGCGGCTACCGACATAGCCGCGATGGGTGGCGTCGAAGGCAACAAAGCTGATGGAGTGCCGTGGCTGCAGCACGTCGGCATAGCGCGCCAGGGCGAGTAGCAGCGCGAGACCATCGGCGTTGCCGCCGTTGGAATAGTCGGCTTGAGGCGCGTCGGCAGGGGTTGTGACGATGATCTGCCGTCTCAGCGGTCCCGCCCGGTGGCCGATCACATTGGCGCCCTGATATGAGCGCGGCGGCGCCGAAACATCGACCACGGCGTGAGCATCGGCGGCATCAAGTTTCTCGGCCAGATCATCGCCGGACTCCTCGGTCACGGCCACAACCGGTATGCCCGATGGCCGGCTAAGTGTTCCGTAGAGCAGCCCGGGACGGTTGTTCTGGATGATGATCGCCGCGGCGCCGGCGCCTTCGAGCAGTCGGCCAATCTCGCGAAAGGGGGTGACCCCACGCGATACGAGAACCACGGCTCCGCTGAAGCCGGCTCCGTGCAACGTTCCCTCGTCGTCGATCTCAGCGCGTCGCAACGGACCTTCGACGACGCCGATAGCCGAATAAATCATGCCGACCGCCAGAACGAAGTCACCATCCACGCGCACGCTCACCGAGGGCAGTTCACGGCTGACTGCCAGGAACGATCGGCGTTCGGCATCGAGCCCGATAGCGTCGATCGCCTGGAGGAGCGCATCGCCAAGGCTGGATGTTCGCAGCGACTCGCTGGCGTCCAGTCGTGCCAGGTTGGTTACGTCTGCCAGGAAGCTGGCGCGTTGCCTTTGCGCGGCGAGCTCCGACGGTGCGACGGCGCTCTCGATTTCGTCGACCGAGGGTGCAACGGCCAATGTTTGGGGCAAGTCGACCGGCCTGGCGGTATTACCGCAGGCGGCGGCCGCCATTGCCGCCGCCGCAAGGAACGTACGTCGAGAGAGTCCTCGCACCATGTGCGATTCTATGCAGCGGATTCTCAGGGTCTGTGACAATCGGTCCACTTCGCCGATCTGATCGGGCTGGTGCGTGCCGCACGCGAATTCAACACTGACCAAACTTCCGGGGATTCGCGTGGGCCACTGGACCCACGCCGCAGCCGGAACCGGCTGTACGGTCGTATTGTTCGAGCAGGCCGTCGCGGCGGCCGTGGACGTCCGAGGGTCAGCACCAGGTACGCGGGAAACGGATGCATTGAACCCCGGCGGGCTGGTGGCACGGGTTGACGCCATCGTCTTCACCGGGGGCAGCGCATTCGGGCTGGCGGCCGCCGATGGGGTGATGCGACGGCTGGAAGAGGCCGGTCGCGGATTCCCGACTCCCGCCGGTCCGGTACCGATCGTGCCGGCCGCGGTGATCTACGACCTCGCGGTTGGCGATTCCGCCGTGCGCCCAGATGCCACGTCAGGCGAATCTGCCGTGCACGCGGCTTCCGTGCGTCCTGTTATTCAGGGAAATGTGGGTGCGGGCACGGGCGCAACGATTGGCGTCGGCACGGGTCAGGTGAAAGGCGGCCTGGGCAGCGCCGTGGTGCGGAACGGCGGCGCCGTTGCAGGCGCCATTGCCGTCGTCAATCCGGCCGGCGCGGTTTACGATCCGGCGTCCGGGCAACGCCTCGCCGGTGGCTGCGAACCGTGGGACCAGGCGTTCGGTCAGCACACCACGATCGGCGTTGTCGCCGTCAACGCCGACCTGGAACGCTGGCAAATTCGCAAAGTCGCCGAAATGGCGCACGACGGCCTGGCTCGGGCTGTGCGACCGGCGCACGGCATGCACGACGGCGACACCATCTTCGCCGTGGCCGTCGGCGATGGTCCAACGGACGCTAATCTGACAATGCTTGGACATGCCGCCGCCGAGGCGTTTGCCGCCGCCATTGTGAACGGGACACTCGCGGCGCGCCCCGCCTATGGGTTGCCGGCGACGCAGCGATGAGCCGGCTGGTCGCGCTGTTGACGGACTTCGGGACGGTCGATCCGTACGCGGGCCAGGTGGCCGCGGTCGTGGCAGCCGCGGCGAACGCGCAGGTCGTGAGCATCACGCACGGCGTACCGCCACACGCCATCCATCTCGGCGCGCACATCGTCGACGCCTCGTTGGACGTCCTGCCGCGCGGTTCCGTGCTACTGGCGGTGGTTGATCCCGGTGTTGGGACCGCGCGCCGCGGGCTCATCGTGCGACGCGCGGGCCGGTGGCTGGTCGGTCCCGACAACGGTTTGCTGACCTCCACCACGGGTTCGATGCGATGCTGGGCGATCAACCGACCAGAAACCTGGCGAGCCAGTGTCGCGCCCACGTTTCACGCCCGCGATATCTTTGCGCCGATTGCCGCGCGCCTGGCGAACTATGAACGCCCCGACCAGCTAGGCTCGCCGGTCCGGAATCCCATTCAAGTCGACAGGCCATGCGCGCGTCTTGATGGATCGACCGTCAGGGGCGAGGTCGTTCACGTCGACATCTTTGGCAATCTGATCACGAATGTTTCGGCCGCAGTCCTGCAGACTTCACACATGCTGGAAGCTCGAGTCGGCGGGGTTCGGATCAAGGGGTTGGCGGTGACGTACGGATCCGGCAATGCACCGGTAGCGTTAATCGGCAGCTGGAATCTGCTGGAGATTGCGATACCCGGCGGTTCAGCGGCGCAGACCCTGGGGTCTTGCGTTGGGGATCGCATCACGGTATGTCTGACTGATGCCTAGGCCGAGACTTCCCCGTTCGCCAGGAAACCGGCACATCCAGGCCATCAGCCGTCCATCGCTGAAGCGATCTTCGCCGGCAATGCTCGCCTAGCACGGATTGGAACGACCGCATGCTGCTTCGGCTGGCCCAAGATCCACAGCTCTTTCTGATCGTTGCTATTGCATTCGTTGTGGCCATCAGCCTGCACGAGGCCAGCCACGCGCTTGTGGCGACATGGTTGGGCGACGACCTGCCGCGACTTCAGGGCCGAGTCACGCTGAACCCGCTCAAGCACCTGGACCTTCTGGGGACCGTCATGATCCTGATCGCCTCGTTCGGCTGGGGCCGTCCGGTGTTGGTGAATCCGTACCGGCTCAGATTCGGCTCGCGGCGCGGCATGGCCCTGGTGGCTGCCGCCGGGCCGGCCTCGAACGTCATTCTTGCCATGGTGCTCACGCCGTTTGCTCGGCAGCTCGCTTCCGGATCCGGCCTCGACGTCGTCACCATCGCCGTCGTGCTGATCATTCAACTCAATCTCTTTCTGGCCGTGTTCAACCTGATTCCGCTGCCGCCACTTGATGGCTTCAGCGTGTTGGTTGGTCTCGTGCCACGCGACACGGCCGACAGGCTGAACAGCCTGCGAAGGTTTGGACCCGGCCTGCTGATCGCGCTGTTCCTGGTCTTCGCCATCGTCCCTGGCGCTGCCGGTATCATCAGCCGACCGGTGCTATGGGCTACGAGTCTGCTCCTTGGGGGCTAAGTACCGACTGCGGCAGGCACTGGGGTTCTTCGATCCGCGTGTCTCGGCCGCATCACGCGAACTGGCCATTCGCCGGCTCAACGAGGACGAGCAAGCGCTGTTTCGTCGGCAGTCACCAGCCGACCAGCGTCACGCGTTGGCCGTATACGCGGCGGCCCAGGACGCCTGGCCTGAGGACGAGGCACTACACATTGCGGCGCTGTTGCATGATGTCGGCAAGGGACGGCCGGGAATCGTTGATCGCACCGGACTCACACTGACCCAGGCTATTGCGCCATGGCTCCTTTTCCGATGGCTGCGTCATCCGCCAGGGTCACGGCGAGGACGAATCGCACGGCTCGCACACGACACGGTGAATAGCACGCGCCTGGCCGAACTGGCGGGCTCGCGACCGGACGTGGTGGAGGCGCTGCGATGCTACGGCTTTCGCGAGCACGCAAGCGGACGGCGGCTGGCCGAATTGGACGCGCAACATTGACTGCAACCTGGGGGCCAGCCGGACAGGCTAGTGCCCTGACGGAGTTCGAGATTGACATCGGTGACTTTGAAGGTCCCCTCGACCTGCTGGTGCAGCTGATCGAAAAGCAAGGACTTGACATCACCGGCGTCTCGGTCCTGGCGGTGACCGACCAGTTCGTTGCCTACGCTCACCAGTTGCACGAGCGCTTCACCGAAGCGGCGTCGGAGTTCTTGCTGGTTGCATCGCGGCTTGCGCTGCTGAAATCGCGGGCCTTGCTTCCGCAGATCGAACCAGATGACGAAGAAGAGACGGCGGACGATCTGGCCGAGCGGCTACGGGTTTACGCGGCGTTCAAGGCTGTGGCGATGGAGCTCGATGAACGACTGCGCGCCGGACACGCGTCTTACATCAGAGTGGCGCCCCCAGATCTCTCGCAACCCGCTCCCGAGCCGGGAGCCGGCGACTTGGCGCGATTGCTCAAGGCTCTTGAGCGTCTGACGCAGGACGACGCGCCTGTTGCGTCACTCATCGACACACCAACCCGGCGATTTCGTGTTGCGGACAAGGTCCGCGACTTGCAGGCAAGGCTGCGTTCCGAAAAAACTCTCGCCTTCGACTCGATTGCCGCGACCTGCGCCGACCGGACTGAGCTTGTCGCGACGTTCGTGGCAGTGCTTCACCTGGTCAGGCAACGCGCGGCAACCGTGGAGCAGGCCAGTCCATTTGGATCAATTCTGCTTCGGTGGGTCGACCAGCATGCCGACGGGTAGCCAGCCCGACGTCGAGCCAATCAATGGCTCGACGCCCGAGATACTGGATGGCGACTTCGGCCTGGCGCGAACGATCGAGGGGCTCCTCTTCGTTGCCGATCGCGCACTCTCCGTGTCGGAGCTTGCTGACGTGACCGGGGCGTCGGAGTCCGACGTTCGATCGGCTCTGGGCAACCTGGCCGATCACTACCGACCTCGCGGCATCGTGCTGCTCGAGCACCGGTGGGCATTTCGGCTGGTCTCCGCTCCCGACCTTGCCGACTACTGTCGGCGGCTACTTGGACTGGATCATCGTCGGCAGCCTTCGCGAGCGGCGCTGGAGACGCTTGGGATCGTCGCCTACCGAGGTCAGGCGACACGCGCCGAGATCGAACGGGTGCGGGGGGTCGACTCGGACAGCGCGCTGGCCACGCTGCTATCGCGCAACCTGATTCGAGAATCGGGACGACTTGACGCACCCGGCCGGCCCGCGGTCTTTACCACCACCGACACGTTTCTGGCCTATTTTGGCCTCACGTCGCTGGAGGACCTCCCCGAGTTTGAACTGAACCTCGAGCCCTCAGATTCGGACGACTGACGGCCGGACCTCTAGCGCTTGGTGAACTGCTTGGCCTTGCGCGCGCGTACGAGGCCGGGCTTCTTGCGCTCCTTGGCCCGCGGGTCCCGGGTGAGCATGCCAGCCTGCTTGAGCTTTGGTCGGTTGTCGGCGTCCATTGCCACCAACGCCCGCGCCAGGCCAAGCCGGATAGCTCCAGCCTGCCCGCGCGTGCCACCGCCCGTGACTCGGGCCGAGATTCCGACGGCCATCTCTTCCAACATGCGCAACGGCTCCAGCGCATGAAACCGGTGGTCGGGAACCGCAAGGAACTCCTCGATCGGCCGGCCGTTGACGACAAATGGTCCATGGCCGGCGTAAACGCGAACCTGCGCGACCGCGGCCTTGCGGCGGCCCAATCCGTAGTAGTAGTGGCCTTCCAGGGTCATGCACCAACCTCAAGTGTCTGGGGCCGCTGCGCCTCATGGCGGTGCTCAGGGCCGTCATAGACTCGCAAGCGCTTCAGCGCGCGGCGACCGAGCGTGTTCTTGGGCAACATACCCTTTACCGCCAGTCGAATCACCCGATCAGGCCGCTGCTCAAGCATTTCATCCAGCCGCGTCATCCGAATGCCACCCGGGTACCCGCTATGCCGCGCGTAGAACTTCTGCTCTCGCTTGCGGCCCGTGACTCGAACCCGCGCCGCGTTGATCACGATGACGCCAGCGCCGTCGTCAATGTTGGGAGTGAAGGTCGGCAGATCTTTCCCACGCAGGACATGGGTAATGCGCGTAGCCAATCGGCCGAGCGTTTGCCCGGAAGCATCCACAACGACCCAGCGCCGTCCGTTTCTTGCACTCACCTCAGCACCGCCTGTTTCGTGCGTTCCTGATTGTATCGACGCTGCGCGCCGGAGTACTCAACCCGCATCAGGGTCAGTCCGTGCGCCGGCGCCGCTCCACGAACTTCCGCCCGCGGAGCAGGACGCAGGAGCGACGCCACGGACGCGGCGTCGATCTCACCCCGACCTACTCGCACGAGCATCGCCACGACTCGCCGCACCATGCGGTAGAGAAAAGCGTTGGCGGCGATTCGGACGAAGATAGAGGTGCCTTCCCGCCAGACTTCGAGAGCAAAGACTTCCCGCCGCGTGCCTTCCTGGGGTCCGGCGGTGAAGGCATCGAAGTCGTGACTGCCGACAAGCCGGGCAGCCGCGCACCGCATCTGCGCAAGGTCGAGCGGCTGGGCGATGTGCCAGGCGCGGCACCGGTCAAGCACCGGCCGTACCGGGCGCTGCTCGATCCGGTATTCGTAGATCCTCGACGTGGCGTCGCGTCGCGGGTCGAAGTCGCAAGCCGCGGTTGTGAGCTGGCGAATCGCGACATCGGAGGGCAGATGTGCGTTGACTGCCCGCAGCAGCGTCGCATCGTCAAGCCGGGTGTCGATGCGGAAGGCGATCACCTGACCCAGGGCGTGCACGCCACTGTCGGTGCGTCCAGCCCCAGCGACGGTTACCTCGGCGCCGGCAGCCGCCAGGATGGCGGACTCCAATTCGCCCTGCACCGTGCGAGCGCTGCGCTGGCGCTGGAATCCATGGAAGCCCGCGCCGTCATATTCGACCGTGGCTCGAACGGTCCGAGCTTCGCTCACACCAACTCCATGCGGGCCAACGGCGCGCCATCGCCAAGCCGGACGCCCACGCGGCGAATCCGCGTGAACCCCCCGGGACGATCGGCGTATTGATCAGCCAGATCCTCAAAGAGCCGCTCGATCGTTTCGGGGTCCGGAATCCGCGCGATTGCCTGGCGCCGAGCGTGGAGGTCGCCACGCTTGGCGAGGGTGATCAAGTGATCAACGTCGCGTCGAATCTCCTTGGCCCGCGCCAGCGTCGTCTCGATCTGGCTGTGCAGAATCAGCGACCGAACCAGGCTGCGCTTCAGCGCGCGGCGCTGCGTGGGATTACGGCCGAGGTGGCGGCCTCGTCGACGGTGCCGCATCTACCTTACTCCTGGCCCTCATCGGGCGCTGACGCGTTGTCCGCCAGGCTGAGACCGCGCATCTCAAGCGCCTCGCGAATCTCGTTGACGAGACGCTCGCCCATGCCACGGAGTTCATACAAGTCGTTTTCGGTGAGGCCGACGAGCTCCTGCACCGTCTCAAGCTCGTGCCGCTTGAGGCTGTTCAGTGCTCGGTTCGAGAGCTTAAGGTCTTCCAGCGGGTCGCCTTCGGCTTCCGGCATCGGCGGCATAAACGCGGAAGTCACCACATCCACGGTTTCATCAACACCCGCAATCAGCTGGAATGACTCAATGAGCTGCGCCGCGGCGCCGCGCAGGGCATCGGCCGGGCTCATCACGCCATCGGTCCAGATCTTGAGCACGAGACGGTCGAACTCAGATTCGCGGCCGACGCGTGCCGGTTCGACGTGGTACTCGACCTTGGTAACCGGGCTGAACACCATGTCCAGCGGAATCACACCAATCGGAAGATCCCCGCGTGTCTCGCTTCCGACATATCCGGCGCCGGTCTCAACGGCAAACTCCGCCCGCAGGAAACCCGCATCGGTGAGCGAAGCCAGATGATGATCGGGATTCACGATTTCGACTCCGCTCGGCAACTCAAGATTGCCGGCGGTGACCTCGGAGGGACCCTCGGCCTCCAGATAGAGAATGGCGGATTCGGAATCGAGTGATCGAAGCCGCACGCCCTTGATGTTCAGAAGAAACTCGACAAGGTCTTCGCGCATGAATTCCAGCGTGCTGAATTCGTGCAGGACGCTATCAACGCGAGCGGTGGCGATTGCCGCGCCCGGCAGCGCCGAGAGCAGCACGCGGCGCAACGGATTGCCCAGCGTGTGCGCGAAACCTCGGCTGAGCGGCTCAATGTGAAAGTGCCCGAAATTGTCGCCAACCTCGACCATCTGGACGGTCGGCTGAATGTCGGCTTCGGCCTGATCTGATTCAACAGGTCCAAGAAACACCGCTGGTCCTTACCTTCCTGTCCGTCGAACGGACTCCCGCGCACGGATTAGCGCGAGTAGAACTCCACGATCAGTTGTTCGTTGAGTGTCGCGTCAATCTGGTTGCGATCGGGGATCGCGTTGATGGAGCCCTCAAACGCCTCGGGATCCACCGACAACCATGCTGGACGTCCCAAGGCTTCGGCACGGTCCAGAGCATTCTTGATGGCATCAATGTCGCGGCTCTTCTGGCGCAGTCGGATTTTGTCGCCCACGCTCAGCACAGCGGACGGGATGTCATGCTTACGATCGTTCAACTCGATGTGCCCGTGCTGAATGAGCTGACGCGCGTGCGCCCGACTGAGCCCGAAGCCCATCCGGTAGACCACGCTGTCGGCTCGTAGCTCCAGCATCTGAAGCAGGCGTTCGCCACGCGCCCCGCTTTGCTTGCCGGCCATCCGGTAGTGACGACGGAACTGGCGTTCAAGCACGCCGTAGATTCGGCGAGCCTTTTGCTTTTCACGCAGCTGAATGGCGTACTCCGTCGGTCGTCGCCGGCTAAATCCCCGGGCGCCGGGGCCACCGCGGTCACCGCGACGCTCAATAGCGCACTTGGGCGTGTGGCAGCGGTCACCCTTGAGGAAGAGCTTTTCCCCCTCCCGCCGGCAGAGGCGGCAAACAGGTCCTGTATAGCGGGCCATCCGAGTGTGTCTCCGTGTGCTGGTTGCGGCCTACACGCGCCGGCGCTTGGGCGGCCGCGGACCGTTGTGAGGGATTGGCGTGACGTCCGAAATACTGGACACATTAAGTCCGACGGCCTGCAGCGCACGCACAGCGGCATCGCGACCCGATCCGGGACCCTTGACGAATACGTTGATGTCCCGCATACCGGCATCCATGGCGCGCTGAGCGGCTTGCTCGGCGGCCTGTTGTGCGGCGAAGGGCGTGCTCTTCCGCGAACCGCGCGCGCCGATCGTGCCCCCGCTCGCCGACGCGATGGTGTCACCCATGGGGTCGGTGATGGTAATGATGGTGTTGTTGAATGTGGCGTGGATATGGGCAGCGCCCCGCGGCACGGGAGCGCGGTTTCGACGCCGGGAGCGACTTGAACGTTCCGCCATCTGCCTAGCCTCGCTTGATCACGCGCTTGCGAATACCAACGGTTCGACGCGGCCCCTTGCGCGAGCGTGCGTTTGTTCGGGTGCGCTGGCCGCGCGTTGGGAGGCCGATGCGATGGCGCAGACCCCGGTAGGAACCGATTTCACGCAGGCGGGCAATGCTTGTCTGCACAACGCGGCGCAAGTCACCTTCAACCCGCTCGCGGCCGATCAACGCCCGAATCTGCCCCAATTCCGACTCCGTCAGGTCGCTGACCCGAGTCTGAGGGTTGATGTCGGCCTGGCGGACGATCTCGGCGCTGGTGGTGCGTCCTATCCCGTAGATATGGGTCAACGCAATGACCACCGGCTTATGGCGCGGAATGTCAACACCGGCTATACGTGCCATGTATCCCCTGTCCTTAGCCCTGGCGCTGCTTGTGTTTCGGGTTGGAGCAAATGACCATCACGCGCCCATGCCGACGGATGACGCGGCAGCGGTCGCAGCGCGGCTTTACGGAAGCAGAAACTCGCATGATCGCTACCGCTCCACTCGCTGATCGGCGCGCAGCCGCCAGGTAATTCGTCCACGCGAAAGATCGTACGGCGAGAGCTGCATTCGCACGCGGTCGCCAACCCCTACGCGAATGAATCGCAGCCGCATCTTGCCGGCCAGATGGGCAAGGATAGCCTTTGGTTCCTCGTCGCCCGAGTCCCCGGTCTGAATGCGCAGCGGCTGACCGTTCGGACCGATTGGCTTGACGAGGAACATCGTGTTCGGCAGCGAGTCGACAACTTCGCCTTCAATCTCGATGACTGGCGTCTTGCCGGACGACTCTTCTGGTGGATCCGGCGCTTCGTTCCTTCGGTTTCTGGGCGATGCCATGGTTATCGTCAGGCTGCCTCGGTGAGAATGCGCGGGCCCGAGTCGGTAATGGCGACGGTGTGCTCGAAATGAGCGGACAGCGAACCGTCCTCCGTACGAGCGGTCCAGCCGTCGGCGTCAAAGACCACGCCGGACGACCCGATGTTGACCATCGGCTCTATGGCAAGCGTGGTTCCCGGAACCAGCTTCAGCCCACCGCCGGGCCGCCCGAAGTTTGGCACCTGGGGCGACTCATGCATGGTCCGGCCGATTCCGTGTCCGACGAAACGCCTCACGATGGTGAGTCCAGCCTCCTCAACCAGTGTCTGCACGGCGGCCCCGATGTCCCCAATGTGACCCCCCGCAACCGACGCACGAATAGCTTCAGCGAGTGCGGCGCGAGTTACATCAAGCAGGCGGCTCGCGTCAGGGCCAATCTCGCCAACCGCGAGCGTACGCGCTGAGTCGGAGTGCCAGCCGTCAAGAATCACTCCACAGTCCAGACTAATGATATCGCCTTCGCGCAACACCGCGCTACCCGGAATTCCATGCACGATTGCGTCGTTGATAGACGCGCAGATTGCTCCGGGAAAGGGCTCGACGCCTGGGTCAGCCGCCGGCACGCCGAGAAATGACGGAATGCCACTGTGGTCGCGGATGAAGGACTCGGCGATGGCGTCAAGTTCACCGGTGGTTACGCCGGGACAAACCTCAGCCTCGATCTCGTCGAGCGCGCCAGCCAAGACGCGGCCTGAGGCGGCCATTGCTTCGACCTGCTCAGGCGTCTTGGGTTTGATCGAACCCGACATCATCTGATTACGGCCTTCAGCGTGGTCCAGACGCGGCGCGCGACGGATTCAACGCCGCCGATGCCGTCCACCTCAATCAGGACGCCGGCCTTACGGTAGTAGTCGATGAGCGGCTCAGTGTCCTGGTGGTAGACCTGCAATCGGTGGCGGGCCGTTTCTTCGGTATCGTCCGCCCGACCGCGGCCGAGCAGACGCCGTAGCGCTATGTGGTCGGGCACGTCGATGTAGACCGCGGCGGTTACCGAAAGGTTGAACTGCCTGAGTAGGTCGTCCAGCTTTTCAGCCTGATTACGCGTACGCGGAAAGCCGTCAAAGCAGATATCACGTCTCCGAGCGTCGCCCATGTACTCCTCAATGACCTGGAGCACGACTTGATCGGGTACAAGTTGGCCGCTGAGCAGATAGGACTCGGCGCGGAGCCCAGCCGGCGATCCGGCGGTGACCGCATCGCGGAACAGATCGCCGGTGGACACGTGATCGAGCGCCATACGGCAGGCCAGCCGCTCACCCTGGGTGCCCTTGCCTGCGCCGGGCGGGCCAAGCAGGACCACGATCACTGGACGCTCGCCCATGCGCCTACCGAATGAACCCTTCGTAGTTGCGCATCATCAACTGCGATTCAAGCTGGCGCATGGTGTCCAGCACGACGCCCACGACGATCAGCATCCCCGTGCTGCTGATGGCCACCGCGTCGGCGCCGGTTACGGTCTGGGCCACGAAGGGTACGACGGCGATGATTCCCAGGAATACCGCGCCAGCCAGCGTGATGCGGTTGACGACTCCCGTCAGGTACTGGTGCGTGGGACGGCCGGGACGGATACCCGGGATAAAGCCGCCGTTCTTCTGCAGGTTCTCCGCCAGGTTTTGCTGCTGAAAGACGACCAGCGTGTACACATACGTAAATACGATCACAAGCAGAAACGTGAAGACCCAGTAGATGCCGTTGCCAGGGCTGAGGGTGATCGCGATGGCGCCGGCCGCATTGGCCAACCACGATACTTCGGATGTCTCGAAGTAGCTGGCAACCGTGGCTGGAAGCAGCATCAGCGAAAAGGCAAAAATCAGGGGAATCATGCCCGCCGAGTTGACCTTGAGCGGGATGTGCGTGCTCTGACCGCCGTACATTCGAGTTCCCCGGATGCGCTTGGCGTAGTGGACCGGGATTCGGCGTTGGGCTTCCTGCACAAAGACGATGGCCGCGATCATGATGAGACCGATGATCACGACGGCAACGAACCCACCAATGTTCTCGCCGGCAAAGAGCGACTGGCCCAGGGCGGCGGGAGCGCCGGCCACGATGCCGGCAAAGATGATGATCGAGACGCCGTTCCCGATGCCGTTCTCGGTGATTAACTCGCCAATCCAGAGCAGAAACATCGTCCCCGCCGTCATCACGATGAGCATGACGAATATGTCGAACGCGTTGAGGGTGGGCGACAACAGCCCCTGCTGGGCGGAGCGCAGGATCTGAATCTGTCCAAACCCCTGCAGCATGGCGAACGGGATCGTGGCCAGGCGGGTCCATTGCGCGATCTTGCGACGGCCCGACTCGCCCTCCCGCGAGAGTTCCTGCAGCGGCGGGATGAGCGGCACGAGGACCGTTGACGCAATGTTGGCCGTCACGTAGGGATAGACGCCCAACGCAACGACCGAGAAGTTCTCCAGGGCTCCGCCGGACAAGAGATTCATGAAGCCCAGCAACTGGTTGCCCGCGAAGAAGTCGGCCAGCAACTCCGTGTTGACGCCGGGCAGCGGAATGTGCGCGACGGCCCGGAATAACACCAGGAGGCCGATTGTGAAGAGAATCTTGCGACGAACGTCGGGAAGCTGAAAGGCCGCGACGGCCGTCTCGATCACTCGCTCAACTCCTCGACGGAGCCACCGGCGCTTTCGATCTTCGCCCTGGCCGCCGCCGAGAACTTTGGCGCCCGCACCGTCAGCGCGTGATCCAGGTCACCGCCGGCAAGAATCTTGAACAGGCCGGGTTCAATCAGTCCCTTGCCCTTGAGTTCATCGGGCCCCACGACCGAGCCCTCCGGAAAGACATTCAGCGCGCCCACGTTCACCGGCTGAAAGTCGCGCCTGAACCGGTGGTTAGTAAAGCCACGTCGACCGGGAAAGCGCATGAGCAAGCGCGTTTGCCCGCCTTCAAATCCGGGATACGCGTTGCCGCCGCTTCGGGCACCCTGCCCCAGAGTGCCCCGGCCCGTCGTTTTGCCCTTGCCGGACCCTTCGCCGCGGCCCAGGCGACGGCGGCGCTTGCGTGGTGGAGCGGCTGCGGTGATCTGATGCGGCTTCATGTCTGATCGCCGTGCGGCAGGTCCGATTCAACCTCGACCAGATGTTCCACGACCTTAACCATGGCACGGACATCCGCGGTGTCGGGCCGAGCTGATCGACGGCCTATCGCACCCAAGCCCAGAGCCCTGAGCGTGTCGCGCTGCCGGTCCCGGGATCCGATGGAGCTTCGGACCTGACGCAGGCGCAACTCACTCATCGGTCGGCGCCCCTACGGCTTGCCGACGCCTCGCCACGGTTTCTTCCGGAATCTGGAGGCTGGCCAGGCCGTTAACTGTGGCTCGAACCACGTTCACGGCGTTCGTCGAGCCGATGATCTTGGTCAAGAGGTTCCGCACGCCAGCGAGTTCAAGCACCGCCCGTACGGCACCGCCGGCAATCACCCCGGTTCCGGGTCGGGCCGGGCGGAGCACGACCTTGGAGGCCCGATAGCTCTCTTCGACGTAGTGGGGAATCGAGCCGTCCTCGGTCAGGGGGACTTCAATCAAGGATCGGCGGGCGCGTTCCTGGCCCTTGCGTATGGCCGCCACGACCTCGTTTGCCCGGCCGATGCCCACGCCTACGTGTCCACGCCGATCGCCGACCACCACGATGGCATTGAACCCAAAGCGGCGCCCGCCCTTCACGACCTTCGCCACGCGTTTGATTCGCACCACCCGGTCGTCAAGCCGATGAAGGTCGCCTCCATCGCGGGCCGCGTCGGGACCGCCTGCGGCAAGCCTGGAGTCAATCGTCATAACGCGATGCCCCCTGTGCGCACGGCGTCGGCCAACGCTTGGACGCGTCCGTGATAGCGGTGACCGCCGCGGTCAAACACGACAGCGGTTATGTCAAGTTCCTTTGCCCGTTCGGCCAGGCGCGTCCCAACGTCGGCCGCGCGTTCCAGCTTTGTGGCGCCCGTCGTTTCGGACTCTCGAGACGAGGCGGCGACCAGCGTGTGCCCAGCCACGTCATCAATCACCTGCGCGTAGGTGTGCCGTAGGCTGCGAAATACCGCCAGGCGCGGCCGTTCGCGCCGACCAACCACGCGCCGGCGAATGCGGCGATGTCGGCGGAGACGAGCCTGTCGTCGGGTCTCAGCGGCCATTCGTCAGATCACCTATGCGACGATCGTTGCGGCGGTCTTGCCAGGCTTTCGCCGCACGACTTCACCCTGGTATCGGAGTCCGTGACCCTTGTAGGGATCGGCCGGCCGGATGGCTCGCAGATCCGCCGCAACCTGGCCAACGGCTTGCTTGTCTATGCCGCGGACAATGATGTGCGTCGGGTCGGGCAATTCGAACTCAATGCCTTCAGGCGCCTGGCGCCGTTGCTGATGCGTGAATCCCAATTGCAGGTCAAGCGTGTTGCCCTGCAGCTGGGCCCGATACCCGGTGCCCTGGATTTCGAGCCTTTTCTCATAGCCCTGGGTGACGCCGAGGACCATGTTGGCCACCAACTGGCGGGCCAACCCGTGCAGGGCGCGCGTCCGGTGATCGTCGTTGGGTCGGGCAGCCAGCACTCGCCCGTTGTCGCGCGTGAAACTGATGGTGCGCGGGAGGGCCTGAACCAATTCGCCCTTCGGGCCCTTCACGGTAACAACGTTGTCCGCGTCAAAGCTGACCGTTACGCCGTCAGGCACGTCGATGGGAGTTAGACCAATGCGCGACATGGGACTACCAGACGAAGCAGATCACTTCGCCGCCGAGGCGGCGCTTGGCGGCTTCTCGCCCGGACATAATGCCCTGCGAGGTGGAGATCACCGCGGTACCGATGCCACCCATCACTCGGGGAATCTCGCGGGCCCGGGAATGGATACGTAGACCGGGGCGGCTGATTCGCTTGGCGCCAACGAAGGCCGGCTCTCCGTTCTGGTAGCGCAAGTTCACTTCCAGCCACGCTCGATGACCTTCGTGAATCGTCTCCAGGGACCCAATGAAACCTTCTTCAACCAGCAACGCCGCAATCCGGGCCTTGGTCTTTGAGTGGGGGATGCGGACCTTGGTGTGACGCGCCGCCACGGCGTTGCGCAGCCGCGTCAGCATGTCCGCAATCGGATCGGTCATCGTTGTCTCACCAACTCGCTTTGGTCACACCGGGAATGTGACCCTTGACCGCCAGTTCGCGGAAGCAAATGCGGCAGATGCCGAAGCGTCGCATATGGGCACGCGGTCGCCCGCAAAGTCGGCACCGGTTGCGATAGCGGACCTTAAAGCGCAGTTTGCGCCCGCGAATGGACTTGGACTCGAACTCCGGGTCCAGCCACGCCTCGCGTTCGCGCTTCCACTTTTCGATCTTTGCCTTTCTCGCCATGTCCGAACCTCAGGCCGCCTCGTCGAGGCGTTGGAACGGCATGCCGAGAAGTTCGAGCAGCCGCAAGGACTCGCCGTCGCTTGGCGCGGTTGTCACGATGACGACCTGCAAGCCACGAATTCGATCAATCTGGTCGTAGTCGATTTCGGGAAAGATGAGCTGCTCAGACAGCCCCAGCGAGTAGTTGCCACGACCGTCGAACGACGTCCGCAGAACGCCGCGGAAGTCGCGCATTCGAGGCAACGCCACGGTGACCAGGCGGTCAAGAAACTCGTACATTCGGGTGCCGCGCAGCGTACCCTTCACGCCAACGCGCTGTCCGGCGCGAAGCTTGAATGCCGCCACGCTCTTGCGTGCCCGCGTCACAACCGGTCGCTGCCCGGTAATCGTGGCCAGGTCGCGCACCGCATGGTCCACGGCCGCGTCGTTTTCGAGCGCTTCGCCCAGCCCGATGTTCACGATGATTCGATCCAGGCTCGGAACAGCGAGCGGGTTGGCATAGCCGAATTCCCGCATCATCTGCGGTCGGATCTCTTCCCGATAGCGCGTGAGAAGGCGGGCCATTAATCGTCAATCTGTTCGTTGCATTTGCGGCAGTTGCGCCGCTTCACCCCATCGTCGCCCAGTCTGTAGCCGACCCGGGCCGGCTGGTTGCAGACAGGGCACACCAACATGACGTTCGAGACATCAAGCGGGGCGTTGAAGTCAATGATACCCGCCGGCTGACCGATCGCTCGCGGCCTGGCGTGGCGCTTGCGGACATTGACGCCTTCGACGACGACTCGTCCCGTCGCTGGAACCACGCGTTCAACGACGCCGCGCCGTCCCACGTCACGCCCGTGCAGCACTTCAATGGTGTCGCCTTTTCGAATTCGAAACCGACGTATGGACATGTCTACAAGACCTCGGGCGCCAGGGAGACGATGCGCATGAAGCGGCGGTCACGCAATTCACGTCCTACAGGACCGAAAATGCGCGTGCCGCGCGGCACCTCGCCCTCGAGTAAGACCGCAGCGTTGTCGTCAAAGCGAATGCGCGAGCCGTCCGGCCGCCGGTATTCCTTGTTCACTCGCACGACGACCGCGCGCACGACGGACCCACGAGGCACCGCACTGTTCGGGGCCGCCTGCTTCACGCTGCCCACAATGATGTCGCCAACGCGTGCGTACTTGCGGGACGACCCGCCCAGCACGCGGATGCACATGATTTCGCGCGCGCCGCTGTTGTCGGCAACCCTCAGCCGGCTCTGTTGCTGGATCATTTCAGCTAATCGTGCTTGGAGTCTTCCGAGCTGGAAATCGACTCCTCGTCGGCCATTCCGGTACTGAAGGCTGCCTGGCGTTCCTCGTCGGTGAGCTGCGTTCGCTCAAGGACTTCGACCAGCCGCCAGCGCTTGCGCCGGCTCATGGGACGCGACTCTTCGATTTGCACCACATCGCCAATGCGGCACGTGTCTTGGGGGTCATGTGCCATGAACTTACGTCGAACGCGCACGGGCTTCTTATAAAGCCGATGGCGTCGCACCGATTCCACCTCGACGATGATGGTCTTGTCAGCCCGATCGCTTGCCACGCGGCCGACACGTCGAGCACGAGTTCCTGGCACGGGTTAAGCCTCCATCTCAAGCGGCGCCAACGCACGCTCGCGCTGCACCGTCAGCATGCGTGCGATGTCGCGCCGCACCTGGCGAAGCTGCGAGGTGTCCGCCAATTGCAGTGTCGCGTGCTGGACGCGCAACCGGAAGAGTTCTTCCTTCGTTTCCGCAACCCGCGTCTCTAACTCTTCGTCGCTCAGATCGCGAAACTGATCAGCCTTAGCCAACGGCAACCTCCGCGGAACGCGTGACGACACGCGTCTGAACGGAAAGCTTGTGCGACGCCAGGCGCATGGCCTCCCGGGCCATTTCCTCTTCAACGCCGGCGAGTTCAAAAAGAATGCGCCCCGGCTTAATGACGGCTACCCAACTCTCAACATTGCCCTTACCGCTGCCCATTCGGACCTCGGCCGGTTTCTGGGTCACGGGCTTGTCCGGAAAGATGCGAATCCACAGCTGGCCGGTCCGTCGAACCGAATGGGTGATGGCGCGGCGGGCCGCCTCGATTTCGCGGCTGTCGACCCAACCCACCGTGGTGGCCTGCAGGCCAAAGTCACCCGAGACGAGGGAATTGCCACGGCCGGCTCGACCGCGCCGGCGTCCCCGGTGCATCTTGCGGAACTTCGTTCGTTTGGGCATCAACATGGTTAGCCTCGCGGTGGCCGGCGCCGTCGGCCGGCGACTGGACGCGATACCGACTCCGACAGCAGCTCGGCGGCGTCGCGGGCGGCGCCACGGTGGACCCATCCCTTCACGCCGATCCGGCCGGCGGTCGTCCGTGCCTCGGTAAATCCGTAGTCGATGTCGGCGTCCAACGTCTGCAGCGGCACCGTGCCCAGCAGCTCGAACTCGCTGCGCGACATTTCACGGCCGCCCAAGCGGCCGCTGACCATGATCTTCACGCCCTGGGCGCCCGCGCGCATGCTGCGTTCGGCGGTCATCTTGATTGCTCGACGGAATGAAACCCGTCGCTCAAGCTGGTCGGCGACGTTTCGCACCACGAGAAACGCGTCTAGCTCTGGCTGGCTGATTTCCTCGACATCGACAACCACGCGCTTGCCGGTGTGGCGCTCAATGCGATTCTGAATCTCCTCGCGGTTGCTGCCCCCGCGCCCGATGACGATTCCCGGCCGCGCCGTATGAATGACGACGCGAACCTGGCTGACCTGGCGCTCGATCTCGATCTTCGAGACCCCGGCCCCGTAGCTGCCGCGCCGGCGGCCACCGCGACGAGCGGCATTGCGGCCGTTCGGCGCTTCGAGATACCGACGCACCAGATTCCGGATCGCCAGGTCCTCCAACAACAGCTCGGTGTAGTCGCGATCGGCATACCAGGTACTTTCCCAACGCGTGGTGTAGCCGAGGCGGTAGCCGATGGGATGAACCTTCCGACCCATGCCTATGCCATCCCATCTTCAACGGTCACCGTAATGTGACCGGAGCGTTTCTGGTACAGCCCAACCCGACCGCGCGATTTAGCCCGATGGCGCCGAAGCGAAGGACCGTCATGAACGACGACTGATTGAATCCGCAGGGCCTCGCGGTCGAGAGCGTAGTTGTGCTCGGCGTTGGCTGCGGCCGACTTGACCACCTTGGCAATTTCGGCCGCGGCTCGATTGGGCATGAAGGCCAGCGTAGCCATCGCCTGCTCAATCTCAAGTCCGGACAGCTCACGCGCGATGGTTCGCCCGCGCTGGGGCGACATGCGCACGTGTTTCGCCGTTGCTGAGACTTCCATGCGTTAGGGTCCCATCGGCGACGTCGAGCGTCCGCGTGCGTGGCTGCGAAACGTACGCGTGGGAGCGAATTCGCCGAGCCGGTGCCCCACCATGTTCTCGGAGATATACACCGGAACGTGGCGTCGCCCGTCATGGACAGCGATCGTCAACCCGACCATTTCCGGATGCACCACACTGGCTCGACTCCAGGTACGAATGACCTGCTTCCGGCGACTGCGGGACGCTTCGGCAATACGTTTTTCGAGCTTTGGATGAATGTACCAGCCTTTTTTGGTGCTGCGTGACATGCTGTCCTACCTGTTCCGTCGACGCACGATGAACTTGTCGCTGGGACGCCGCCCGACACGGGTTCGCCGCCCCTGCGTGGGTTTGCCCCACGGGGTCTTGGGTCCTGGCATGCCCACCGGCGCTTTGCCTTCGCCGCCGCCGTGCGGATGGTCATGCGGGTTCATGGCAGCGCCCCGCACCTGCGGCCGACGCCGCCGCCACCGAATCCGACCGGCCTTTCCTGCCGATTGGTTGCTGTGGTCAACATTCCCCACGCGCCCCACCGTCGCCACGCACGCATCGGAGACCTGACGCATTTCACCCGATGGCAATCGAAGCGTCGCGAGGCCGCGGTCTTTGGCCATGAGCTGGCACACCATGCCGGCCGATCGTACGAGCTGCGCACCACGCCCAGGCGTCAGTTCAATAGCATGCACGTCAGTTCCCGCCGGAATGCGAGCCAGCTGCATCGCGTTGCCCGGTCGCGGCTCGACGCCTGGACCGGAAATGATCTCGCTGCCGACGCCGATCCCAACAGGCGCCAGGATGTAGCGCTTCTCGCCGTCGCGATAGTGCAAAAGGGCGATGTGGGCCGACCGGTTGGGGTCGTACTCAACGCTGGCCACGACAGCCGGAACCCCGGGCTTATTGCGGCGCCAGTCGATCACACGGTAGCGCCGCTTGGCGCCCCCGCCACGATGTCGCACGGTCACCCGCCCCGTGTTGTTGCGACCGGCGCGATTCGTGAGCGGTCGCAGCAGCTTCTTCAGGGGCCGATCGCCTGACAGCTCAGCGTTGTCAACAGCCACATAGCCGCGTCGGCCCGGGGAAGTTGGGTTGAAGTTACGCAGTCCCATTGCCTAAACCCCTGGTACCACTTCAATGCTGTGGCCTTCGCGCAGCGTCACCACAGCCTTGCGCCAACTCGCTCGGTGGCCTTGAAATCGGCCCATTCGCCGCGGCTTACCTCGCACGTTCATCACGTTGACGGACGCAACCTCGACGTGAAACATGGTTTCCACGGCACGCCTGATGGCGTGCTTGGAGGCGCCGCTGCGAACCTGGAATACGTACTTGCCCAGCTCACCCAGGGCGGTGGATTTTTCAGTCACGATCGGTCGCGTGATGACATCGGCGGGATTCATGCGCCGACACGCTCCTGCAAAGCATCCAGCGCCGCCGGGCTGGCCACGATGTGATCGGCCACCGCAATCTCGTAGAAGTTCAGCGTGTCAGCACGTTCAACGTCCACATCGGGAATATTCCGAGTGGAGCGGCGCAGCACCTCAGAGGGATTGACGTCAACCAGGAGCACGCGGCCGGACAGGCCGCTGGCGTCAAGCCATGCCGCACGGTCGCGCGTCTTGGGCGAATCGCCCCACGTGGCCGCCACGCTGATGCATTCGTCGGCAGCCTTGGCTGCCAAGAGTGCGCGCACCGCCTGGCGGCGCTCACGCTTATTCACCCGCGCGCGTCTGCTTCCAGGTTTGGGGCCGAATGCAACGCCGCCACCCCGCCGGATTGGCGAACGCGCACTACCCGCGCGCGCCCGACCCGTACCCTTCTGGCGGTACAGCTTGGCCGTACTCGCCACAACCTCGCCGCGACTCTTCGTGTTCGCCGTGGCCTGTCGCTGGCTGGCGGCATGCACCGTCAGCATCCGCTTCAAGAGATCCGCCGGCGCCTCGGCCTCGCCGAAACAATCGCTGGCCACCAGCCGAGGCGTGCCCGGTGATGCCGACCTGGCGGCCATCAGTCTGTCCCTTGCCCTGACCTGCGGACAGGTCGGATCGTCACCACGGTGTCCCGCGGTCCTGGGACAGCCCCGACCACAAGGACGAGCCCGCGTTCGATGTCAACCCTTGCCACGCTTAGATTTCGGGCCGTCATACGGCCGCCGCCCATTCGCCCGGCCATCCGCGTGCCCTTAAACACCCGACTGGGCGACGTTCCGGCGCCAATAGACCCAGGAGCGCGTTCGCGGTCCGACTGTCCGTGGGTCCGCTTGCCGCCCCGGAATCCGTGGCGCTTCATCACGCCTGCAAAGCCCTTGCCCTTGGAGACACCGATCACGTCCACGCGCTGACCGAGGTCGACGTTGGCCACGGTGAGTTCATCACCAACCGACAGGTCATTGGCGTCCTGCGTTCGAAACTCGCGCAGCACCCGGTACAACGGCATGCGGCCCAGGTGACCACGCTCTGCACGCGTGAGTTTGCGCTCGGGCCCCGGATTGAAGCCAAGCTGCACCGCGGAATAGCCGTCGGTCGCCTCGGTTCGCACCTGGGTGACGTGACAAGGTCCGGCCTGGATTACCGAGACACCAAGCGCGCGACCTTGCTCGTCGAACACCTGGGTCATGCCAAGTTTGCGACCGATCAGTCCCACCGACATGGCTACGACTTCAACTCGATGTCGACACCCGCGGCCAATTGCAGCCGCAGGAGTTCGTCCATCGTTTGCGGCGTGGGGTCGATAACGTCAATCAGCCGCTTATGGGTACGCATCTCAAACTGCTCGCGCGAGTCCTTGTCGATAAACGGCGAGCGAATCACCGTCCACGTCTTGCGCTCGGTGGGAAGCGGAATCGGGCCACGCACGTCGGCGCCGGTTCGCCCGGCGGTGTCGATGATGCGCCGCGCCGCGTCATCCAGCACGCGGTGGTCATAGGCCTTGAGGCGAATTCTGATCCGCTGCGTAGGCGACTGTCGGCGCGGCCTTGCGGGCGCACGCCGAGCCGAAGCTTCCATGGAAGCCTGGCGGTTCGGTCTCGCGCGCGCTTGGGCCATCGGTTACTTGTCGATGCTCGTCACGACGCCCGCGCCAACCGTTACGCCGCCTTCACGGATGGCGAAGTTCACGCCGTCTTCGAGCGCGATCGGTTGGTGCAAGCGCACAGTCATCTCCACGTTGTCGCCCGGAACAACCATTTCGGTCCCTTCGGGCAACTCGATTTCACCGGTCACGTCAGTCGTTCGGATATAGAACTGCGGACGGTAGCCGCTGAAGAACGGCGTGTGACGGCCGCCCTCGTCGCGCGTAAGCACGTAGACCTGCGCCTTGAATTCGGTGTGCGGGGTGATGGAGCCGGTCTTGGCCAACACCATCCCGCGCTCGACCTCGTCGCGTTCGATACCGCGTAGAAGGCATCCCACGTTGTCACCTGCAACGCCTTCGTCGAGCGTCTTGCGAAACATCTCCACGCCGGTCACAACCCGCTGGTCGATCTCCGAGCGCATGCCCACGATGTCAATCTGCTCGCCGACCTGGACCTTGCCGCGCTCCACGCGGCCGGTGACCACGGTCCCGCGACCCTTGATACCGAAAACATCCTCAACCGGCATAAGAAATGGCTGGTCGACCGGACGTTCCGGCTGCGGAATGTAGGAATCCACAGCTTCCATCAGCTCCAGGATCGGCTGGTACTCCGGGGCATCGAGGTCGGTGCTGTTCGACTCCAGCGCCAGGAGCGCGCTGCCCGGAATAATCGGTGCGTTGTCGCCGTCGAAGTCGTACTTGTTCAGCAGGTCGCGCAGTTCGAGTTCAACAAGCTCCAGCAACTCCTCGTCCTCGACG
Organism: Chloroflexota bacterium; assembly: GCA_028874315.1. Taxonomy (GTDB): domain Bacteria; phylum Chloroflexota; class UBA11872; order UBA11872; family UBA11872; genus UBA11872. The sequence continues at coordinate 5,361 of JAPPKM010000088.1, read as the reverse complement.
ATGTCCGCCTTGTTGAGAAACACCACAATGGCCGGCACGTCCACCTGGCGAGCCAGCAGCACGTGCTCGTAGGTCTGGGGCATCGGCCCGTCGTCGGGGCCCCCGCCCCCAAAAGCCCCCGCCAGAAGGGGGGCGGCCCGGATCATGTTCTTGATGTAGTCCCGGTGACCGGGGGCATCGATGTGCGCGTAGTGCCGGCTCTCGGTCTCGTATTCCGCGTGCGTGATCGAGATCGTGATTCCGCGTTCCTTTTCCTCGGGCGCGCGGTCGATCTCGTCGAAGGCCATGAACTCGGCCAGTTGCTTGTACGAAAGCACCTTCGTAATCGCGGCGGTCAAGGTGGTCTTGCCGTGGTCGACATGGCCGATCGTGCCGACATTGACGTGCGGCTTTGTTCGTTCGAAGTGTTGGCGTGCCATTCGCTCCTGTGCTCCTGCGCAGTGCGCGGTTACGAAACCGGCGTCAGCAATCCGTCCGCGGCACCTGCTCGTTGGGTAACCGCGTAGTGTGAGAATTCCATGGAGAACGTTCCGCGACCCTGCGTCGCCGAACGCAACTCGTTAGCGTACCCGAACATTGTCGCCAGTGGTACCTCCGCCGCGATGATGTGCGACCCACCGCGCATATCGGCGCCGTGGATGGTGCCCCGCTTCGCGGCCAGGCCAGCCAACGTGTCACCCACGTAGTCCTCGGGAACGACGACCTGAACACCCATCACCGGCTCCATCACATCCGTGCGCGCCCGGTTCAGCGCGTCCTCCACCGCCATGGCGCCCGCAATCTCGAAGGCCAGCTCCGACGAATCGACATCGTGGTATGAGCCATCCACAAGCGTAATGCGAACGTCGGTGACTTCCATGCCCTGCGGTCCGCTGGTCAGCCGACGCGCCGCCCCGCGCTCCGCGGCGGGAATGAACTGGACGGGAATCGCGCCGCCAACGATTCGACGTTCAATCTGAACACCCGTGCCCAAGGGCAGCGGCTCAAGCTCAACCGTCACGTCCCCGTACTGACCGCGTCCGCCGGTCTGTCGCACGAAGCGCCCACGCCCCGTGGCCTCGGTGCGCGGTCGCTCCCGGTACGACACCTGCGGTCGACCAACGTTGGCTCCTACGCGGTACTCGCGCAGCAGCCGGTCCACGATGACCTCCAGATGCAACTCGCCCATGCCGGCGATGAGCGTCTGCCCCGTCTCTTCATTGCCGCTGATGCGAAAGGTGGGGTCTTCCTCACCGAGCCGCCGAAGCGCGTCGATGATCTTGTCCTGGTCGCCCCGGCTCTTCGGCTCGATCGCGATGGTGACTACCGGCTCCGGGAACGTGATGGACTCCAGCTGCAAGGGGTATTTGGGGTCTGTCAGGGTGTCGCCAGTGTTCGTCGCTCGGACCCCGACGGCCGCCAGGATATCGCCGTATTGAATCGTCTCAGTGATCACCTCGCGCTTGTCCGCGTGCATGCGAAGAACCCGCGACAGGCGCTCGCGCTTGCCCGCGGCGGTGTTCAGCACGGTGGCGCCGGGCTCGATTGAGCCGGAATACACCCGGAAATAAGCCAGCTTGCCGGCATGCGGATCAGCCACGATCTTGAAGGCGATCGCGGTGAAGGGATCGTTCGTGGCCGGCCGGCGCCGCTCTTCCGCGCCGGTCTTGGGATTGATCCCCGTCACCGGGGGAACATCCAACGGCGAGGGCAGGTAGGCCGTAATCGCGTCGAGCAACGGCTCGATTCCCTTGTTGCGTAAGGCGGAACCCATCAGCACGGGGACGCCCTGCGCCGAAACGGTCATCTGGCGCAGGGCCGCCGTGAGCTCGCTGACGCTGAGGTCCTCGCCGTCGAGATATTTGACGGCAAGGTCGTCATCAAGCTCGGCCAACGCCTCCACCATGCGCTCGCGTGCCTCCAGGGCGGATGTTTCAAGTTCAGCCGGAATCGGACCGTGCACTGGTGCGGAAAGGCGCTCCGCCGACCAGCGGATGGCCTGCATGGTCACCAGGTCGACGACACCTTCAAAGTCGGCCTCGAACCCAATCGGGATCTGGATGGGCACGGGGTTAGCGCCAAGCCGGTCGCGAATCGAGTCGATGGTGGCGTCAAAGTCCGCGCCCCGTCGATCCATCTTGTTGATGAATGCCACCCGTGGAACGCTATAGCGGTCAGCCTGTCGCCAGACGGTTTCCGACTGCGGCTCCACGCCATTGACCGCGTCAAAAACAACCACGCCCCCATCGAGCACCCGCAACGAACGCTCAACCTCAGCGGTGAAGTCAACGTGGCCGGGCGTGTCGATAATGTTGATCCGGTGGTCGTTCCAGGAAGCTGTGGTCGCGGCGGCCACAATCGTGATGCCGCGCTCGCGCTCCTGCGCCATCCAGTCCATCTGGGCGTTGCCCTCGTGGACTTCGCCCACCCGGTGAATTCGACCGCAGAAAAACAGAATGCGTTCGGTGGTCGTCGTTTTGCCGGCGTCAATGTGCGCAATGATTCCAATGTTGCGCGTACGCGAAATATCCAGGGTGCTCATGGGCCTCGTGTTCCGGGAGTCAGGCAGGTCGGGCTAATAGGCGTAGATCGCGAACGCGCGGTTCGCTTCCGCCATTCGATGCATTTCGTCACGCCGGCGCACGGCACCACCCTGCCCGTCAGCAGCTTCCATGAGCTCGGCCGCCAGGCGCTCCGGCATGGAACGCCCCCCGCGGTTGCGTGAGGCGTCGATCAACCAGCGCACGGCCAGCGAATAGCGCCGGTCCCCCCGGATTTCCACGGGGACCTGATAGTTGGCGCCACCGACACGCCGAGGCTTGACTTCGATTTGGGGCATGGCGTTACGCACGGCGGCCTCGAACACGTCGATTGCCGGCGCGCCGGTTCGCCCTTCGATGATGTCAAAGGCGCTATAGACAATCCGCTGCGACAACGACTTCTTGCCGCTACGCATGATCTTGTTGATAAACCGCTGCACGGTACGGTTATTGAATCGCGGATCAGGCGGAATCACTCGACGCTCGGGGCGCTTGCGACGCGGCATCAGGTACGACTTGCCCGCTGCGTGGCGATTGCTGTGGTCAACGTCATCGGCAAGCGCGTTCGTATCTTCGAGCTATCCGCCACGCTTCGCGCCGTACTTGGACCGGCTGCGACGGCGTCCCTCGACACCATCGGCGTCGAGCGTTCCGCGCACGATGTGATAGCGCACGCCGGGCAAGTCGCGCACTCGGCCACCCCGGATCAGGACCACTGAATGCTCCTGCAGGCGGTGACCTTCGCCCGGAATGTAGGCCGTGACCTCAATCCCATTGGAGAGCCGCACGCGCGCCACTTTCCGCAGCGCCGAATTGGGCTTCTTGGGTGTCACGGTACGCACCAATGTGCAGACACCGCGCTTCTGAGGCGAGCCGTCGCCCCGCTGCATACGCCGCCTCAGGCCGTTGTACGAGTAGTGCAGCGCCGGCGCCTTGAGCTTGCTCCGGCGCTTCTTGCGTCCTTTGCGGACAAGCTGATTGATTGTCGGCACGTCGTGACCTACGGGAGCCTTACGAAGAAAAGGCGTGGCGGCCCAAGGCCCACCACGGTGAGGAAAAGCCTATCACCGGCCATCCCCACCGTCAACGATGTCACCTTCAGACGTCGGATCCACGCGCACGACCGATGATTCGTCGACCCCGCCGTCGTCCACGGGACGGAGGAACTCGGCAAACTCGTCGCCGCCGATTGACGTCGTCTCTATGCCCGCCAGCAGATCGCTCTCCGCGGCGTCCATTGGCGGGGCGCCGGCCGCCAGCACACTGGCCTGGCCACTCTCATCGGAGTCGGAGGTGTCGCCCGCGCCGTTAGCCGGCTCGCGCAGATCATCCAGGGACACGCCTTCGGCCATGTGCATGGCTTCGGTGTCGATCAGGACATCTGACTGCTCTGGAGCTTCGAGTTCCGGACCGTGGTATCGATCCCAGCCCGTTCCGGCGGGGATGAGCTTCCCGATAATCACGTTTTCTTTCAGTCCGTGCAGCTGATCCGTCTTGCCTTCCACCACAGCTTCGGTCAGAACACGCGTGGTGTCCTGGAAGGATGCGGCAGCCAGGAAGCTCTCGTTATTCAAGGAGGCCTTCGTCACGCCCAGCAGGACTTCGTGCGATTCCGCGACCCGACCGCCAGTCTCCGCAACCTCCACATTGGTCTGCGCAAGCGTGGACCGGTCAACCAGGGTGCCCGGCAAGTTCGATGTATCGCCGGGCGTGTCGACGGCGTTGTGGCGCAGCATCTGACGGATGATGATCTCGATGTGCTTGTCATTCACCGCCACGCCAACCATGCGATACACCCGCTGCACTTCACTCACGATGTATTGCTGCAATTCAGGACGGCCACGCAGGCGCAGAATGTCGTGCGGGTTGAGCGGGCCCTCGGTAAGTTGATCGCCTTTGCGGACAAACTCGCCACTCTGCACCCGCAGCTCAGCCGCCAGTGACACCGGATACTCGCTGATGTCCTCTTCCTCGGACCGGACGACGATCCGACCCTCATGAAGTTCGACGACGCCGTCCGCCTCGGCCGTGACGCCAATGCCGGCGACCTTGGCCAGGGCTCGCTTGCTGATGGTGTTGGACTTGCTCTTGGCCTTGCGGGCCAACAGGTCGTCCGCCTGCACCTGAGGCACCGCGAGCACCCCATTCCGGGCAACATCGGCACCGTCCTCGACAATAGGAACCATCCCAGGTTCAAGTGCGTAGTCGTACTCATGCACGTGAGCTGAAACCACGCGCACACGCCGTTGCTCGTCCTCCTCGATGACTTCGACCGTCCCGTCGATGTCACTCATCACGGCCACGCCCTTGGGAATCCGAGCCTCAAACAGCTCCTGCACACGCGGCAGGCCCTGTTCCTTGTCCACGATGTCGGCGCCCGTGGCAATGCCGCCCAGGTGGAACGTGCGCATGGTCAACTGCGTCGCCGGCTCACCCATGGACTGGGCGGCAATGATCCCAACGGCCGATCCTTCAACCACCAGATCGTGGCGCGCCAGGTCCATGCCGTAGCACATCTGGCAAAGTCCGCGTGCGTTCGCGCAGGTCATTGGCGACCGAATGACGGCCGATTGCACGCCGGCGTCGTCGATTTCCTTGACGAGCTCGTGATCGATCAGCGTGCCCAGCGGCACGATGATCTCTCCAGTCTCCGTATGCACGATTGGCTGGGCCGGAAATCGACCAAAACATCGAACGCCAACGGAATCCAACACTTCGTCCACGTTGCCGACTTCGACAGGAATCCCCTCCAACGTGCCGCAATCGTGGCCCATGACAATGACGTCCAGGGCCACGTCAACCAGACGGCGCGTCAGGTAGCCGCTGTCCGCGGTGCGCAGAG